>NZ_JBDWHW010000141.1:0-63564 GCF_039975035.1 Hoeflea sp.
GCGGCTCACCTGTACGTTGCACATGGACGACGCGGATCTCGATCTCGCCAGGCAGTTGATGCCGGTGCTGGAGCGCAAGGCCGGGCGTCTGCTTGCCAACGGATTCCCCACCGGAGTGGAGGTCTGTGACGCCATGGTGCATGGCGGCCCATATCCGGCGTCCACCAATTTTGGCGCCACCTCGGTCGGTACGCTGGCTATCAGAAGGTTCGTCAGGCCGGTTGCATTCCAGAACATGCCCGACGAACTGCTGCCGCTGGAACTCAGACAATAGGCGGACGGGCGATGCTGACCCAAGATTGATTGAGGCATCGACCAAGGGGGTTTCATCGTGAATAAGATCCCGCCGGGGGCGCAATCATCCTCGGCGGTTCCCTTCCTTTTCGAGAGCAGTCCAGCAGGCCAATATTGCTGAATGACACAGTGTACCAGATGCTCGGCAAGCAGACCGTAACCGCCAATTTCCCATCTCGGTTCGAGCCCAATTCGCGCGTGCACAGCGCCAGTTGTGCGCACATTTTTGACATAGCCCTGGTCAAAGTTGCCGCTTGCAATTGAATTCCAATGGCCAAGCCGGGCATCTTTGGCCCGTTCCATTTGTGTTGCGGACGAGAAGAATTTCTTCGCTTCAGACGTGTTTTTCACAACACCGTGGAAGCGGTCCATGCCCTTTGGCAGTTCGCGTGGCACAAGCATTGAAGTTTGGTCCAATTGCCTTCTGTGTCGACAATCACATCACCTGCTGACGTTTCAAATATTGACTTACCTGCAAGTTAATTATATTTCGTGGTTGAAAAGGAACCTCCATGAACAGACAATGGCAATTGAACCGACGGCCAGTCGGTGAACCAACCATCTCGGATTTCAAGCTGGTAACAGGAAATGTGCCTGCGAGGGTGGCGGAGAATGATGTTCTGGTGAGAAATCGCCTCTTGTCGCTAGATCCTTATATGCGGTGGCGAATGGACGATGCGAAATCCTACGCGCCTGCCGTTGGCCTGGGCGAGGTTATGGTCGGCGCCACGATTTCCGAAGTTCTGCAATCGCAAACACCTGAATTCAAGGTTGGTGACATCGTTGCCGCTCAGGGCGGTTGGCAGGATTATGCCGTCGTCAACCGGAAGGCGGTCCGAAAACTCGATGTCGACCAGATCGCCCCGGAGGCCTACCTCGGCGTATTGGGGAGTCCGGGCTTTACCGCTTATGCAGGCCTCATGAAAATTGGCAATCCGCGCCCGGGAGAAACCGTTGTGGTGGGGGCTGCGACCGGACCGGTGGGCTCCATGGTCGGACAACTGGCCCGTCGCACCGGCGCGCGGGCGGTGGCGATCGCGGGTGGTGCGGAAAAATGCGGGATTGCCACGAGCGAATTCGGATTTTCCGCTGCCATCGATCATCGCGCGCCTGATTTCGCTGCGCAACTGGCCAAGGCGTGCCCCGATGGCATTGATGTCTATTTCGAGAATATCGGCGGAGAAGTGCTTGAAGCCGTCATTCCCTTGCTCAATGATTTTGCTCGTATCCCGGTCTGTGGCGTGATTTCGCAGTACAGCGGATTGGCAAGCGGTGAGAATGAAACGTCGCTCAACCGCTTCATGCGAGACATTCTGGTCAAACGGCTTCTGGTCAGAGGCTTTATCGTGACAGATTTCGCCGACATACGTGAAGAGTTTGACCAGACAATTGCGCCGCTTGTTGCGTCGGGCGAGATCCGGCGCCTTGAAGATGTCGTTGAAGGACTGGAACAGGCGCCGCATGCCTTTCTGGGGCTCCTGCGGGGGAAAAACCGCGGCAAACTAATTGTCAGAATTGATGATGATTGATGCATGAGGCGCAGGACTTTGCAGAGATTTTGCGCCAATGACATGCAAGAACAGTGAACTGGCGGACGCCAGTTCTCCGGATGCCTGGTTTATGGGAATTTGATGTCGGCTGCCAACAGGTCGCGGGAGTCGAGCAGGAAGTCGGATACGACCTCGATTTGCGAATCAAGCATTTCCCTGCCGTAGACGGTCGCGCAGCCACACTCTTCAGCCAGCGCGATCAGCCGTGTCCGGTCCGGATCCATGATGGCATCCATCACCACAACGCGTTCCGGGATCTCCTTGATATCAATCGGTATCCGCGATGCGTCGAGCATGCCCACCGATGAAGCATTGATCAAGACATCTATCTCATCAAGCGAAGGTGCGTTCCTCGATATCACCACGTTGGGAAACCATTTGCCAATCCGGTCGTGCAGATCCGCGCTGCGTGCGGCATCGGGGTCCTGTAGCGAAATTTGCGCGACACCGGTCCGCGCAAGCGTGCTGGCGATGGCCACTCCGGCACCTCCGGCGCCAAGCAGGAACACATGTTTGCCTGCCAGTTCAACGCCACGGCGGAGCATGGCACTGACGCAACCGTTTCCATCAAACATCTCGCCAACCCATTTGTCGTCCTTCGACCGCGCAATAACGGATGCGCTTCCGCTGATTTCCGCCAGCGGTCCAATCCGATCGAGATGGCCGGTTATTGTTTTCTTGTGTGGTATCGTGACCACAAGACCATCGAGGTTGGCAATCTTCATGAGGCCGGGGATGCAGTCATCGAGTTCCTCGGGGCGGACATGGATTGGCAACACAATGGCATTGATGCCCCTGCGTCGGAGTTCATAAGTCACTGTTTCAGGTGTTCGGACCTGTTCGATAGGATGCCCCAGGATTCCGTAGAGGCGGGTATGGCCATCAACGAAATCGACCGAGCCAGCGCGGGAGGGTTTGGGCGTGATGATATTCATGTCTCGGGATCCAGCATTTTTCCAGGATTCATCAGGTTGTCGGGGTCGATTGCAGACTTGATTGACCGCATCAGTTCCAGCGCTTCAATGCCGTGTTCAAGCTCAAGGTAGCGGCGCTTTTCCTGACCAACCCCGTGTTCGCCGGTACAGGTGCCCTGCATGGCAATCGCGCGTTTGACCATCCGGCCGATAAAATCACGCACAAGTGCAATCTCCGCCGGGTCATCCATTCGAACCAAAGGCTGCACATGAAAATTCCCGTCTCCGACATGGCCGACCAAAGGGGCGATCAGGCCCAGGGCCTCGATCTCCTTTTTGGTCTCTTCCACGCAATCGGCCAATCGGGAAATTGGCACGCAGACATCGGTCGGAATGGGCTGGGCTTCCGGCCTTAATCCACGGCAGGCCCAATAGGCATCATGACGCGCCTTCCACAGGCGTGTCCGCTCTTCAGGGTTTCTCGACCAGTGAAAAGGCCCACCTCCAAAGGATTCAGCGATCTCGGAGAAACGTTCCGACTGTTCGGCAACAGCTGCCGGTGTGCCGTGAAACTCGAGAAGCAGAAGCGGCTTTTCTTCCAGATCGAGTTTTGAGTATGCATTGATCGCACCGACGGTGACATCATCGAGAAGTTCGATTCGTGCAACCGGGATGGCGCACTGGATTGTTGCAATTACCGCATCACAGGCATCGCGGACGCTTTGAAAACTGCAAATCCCTCCCGAAATGGCTTCAGGAATCGGTGACAGGCGCAGCACCAGTTCAGTTATGATTCCAAGTGTGCCTTCCGATCCCACGAAAAGTCGTGTCAGATCGTAGCCGGCGGAAGACTTTCGTGCCCGGCTTCCTGTTCGTATAATTTTGCCGTCAGCGGTAACAACGGTCAATGCGAGCACATTGTCTTTCATGGTACCGTAACGCACGGCATTGGTGCCCGAAGCGCGGGTAGCGGCCATGCCGCCAAGCGAGGCATCCGCGCCGGGATCAATCGGAAAGAAAAGTCCGGTGTCGCGGAGATGCTCGTTCAGCGTGAGACGTGTCACCCCGGGTTGAATGGTGCAATCCATATCCTCGGCATTAACCGCCACAATCGCATCCATCTGGGAAAGGTCCACCGAGATGCCGCCATACGGCGCATTGACGTGCCCCTCAAAAGAGCTGCCCGCTCCGAAAGCGATAATAGGAACTTTGTGCGCCCGGCATATGTTTGTAATCGTCACCACCTCTTCGGTGGTGCGGGCAAACACCACGGCGTCCGGCGCCTGCCGTTCCATCCAGGTCAACTGGCTGGCGTGCTGTTCGCGCACGGCTTGTGAAAGCGAAATCCGATCGCCGAAAGCCTGTGTGAGTTCATCAATCGCCGCCCTTAATGCCGAAGGGGCCGGACGTGTCCCAACCGATGATGTCATTTCCGAGCTACTCCTCCATCCCGAATGTCGCGCCATGCAAATTCGTCTCGCCAATGTTAAACCAGATGTTGACCTACATGCAAGTCAGGACTATGAGTCGCTCAACAGGGAGGGTAGACATGGAAGACGTAGATTTTCACGTGGCCATTGGCGACAGCGTGACATTCGCAAAGACGGTGGGTGAAAGTGATGTTTACTTGTTTGCTGGCATCACCGGCGACCTGTCATCAGTCCACTGCAACGAGGAATTCATGAGCAAATCCGCCTTCGGCCAGCGGATTGCCCACGGCGTGCTGAGCGTTGGCCTGATGTCAACGGCGTCAACGCTGATGTACCAGCCGCATGTCGACAAATATGTCGGGTACACACCGGTCTCCCTTGGCTATGATCGGGTCCGATTCGTCGGCCCTGTCTTCTTTGGCGATACCGTGACCATTCGTTACACCGTCTCGGAGTTGCAGGGAGAAAAGCTCCGTGCACGGTCTGAGGTGGTCGCAACCAACCAGCGTGGCGAAACTGTCGCAACGGCAATTCATATCATGGCCTGGGTGCCGACCGAAGGTGCCGCCTGATGACTGCGTCCGACAATAGCAAGCAAACCCCGGGCGTCGCATTTGTGACCGGCGGTCGCCGAGGGATCGGTCGCGCAATCGCATACTCTCTGGCAGACCACGGGTTTGATGTCGTTATCAACGACATCGCTCGAGACGAGAGTGCTGAAGAGACCTTGTCGGGAATTCGCGAGCGCGGAATGAAGGCCGCATTCGTGAAAGGCGATATAGCGCAGGTCGATGATCACGAGCGTCTGGTTTCGGAAGCATGGGATGCGTTCGGGCCGATCAGCTGCCTGGTCAACAATGCCGGCGTGCAGACGGCCTATCGCGGTGACATGCTCGAAATTCCCGTCGAAAGTCTTGACCGGCTCATTGGCGTCAACTTGCGCGGCTCGTTCTTTCTGACCCAGCGTCTGGCAAAGCGGATGGCCGGGGAACCCTGCGGCGACCCTACGCATCCGAAACGTTCGATCATTTTCGTTTCAACCGGAAATGCTGTGGTCGCGACGCAAGGGCAGGCCGACTACTGCATCTCGAAATCCGGCATTCCAATGATGTCGACGCTCTATGCCCTTCGCCTGGCCGAGTACGGTATTGCTGTGCATGAGGTTCGCCCCGGCATTATCCGCACGGACATGACCGCCGATGTGTTCGACAAATACGACAACTGGGTGAAATCCGGAGGGTTTGCCCTGCCTCGCTGGGGAGAGGCTGAAGATATCGGCAAGACCGTTGGCGTCCTGGCTGCAGGACTTCTTCCTTACTCGACAGGTGGCGCGTTCCATGTTGATGGTGGTATCCATATTCGCCGGACATAACCTGTTGTAAAACATAATAAAATGGAAATAGAACATGTACCGACTTGAAGGCAGACACGCCATTGTCACCGGCGCTGCGCGGGGAATAGGACGCGCAATTGCGGAAAGATTGATTGCCGAAGGGTGCACTGTCAGCCTTTGGGACGTCGATGGTGATGAGGTTGCGCTAGCCGCTAATGAAATTGCAGGCTCCGCAGGCAAGGTTCACTTTGCTGAAGTCGATGTATCGGACCGCCAAGCCGTGGCCTCTGCGCTGGCGGCCACGAGAACGGCCTGGAACGCCGGTCCCGATATTCTGGTCAACAATGCCGGTATCGGCCAGGTCGCTTCCATTCTCGACAGTGAGCCGAAGGATTTCGATCGCACAATCGCGGTCAATATCGGAGGCACATACAACTGCTGTTACGAAGTTGCCCCGCTTATGCGAGATGCGGGTGGCGGACTGATAATCAACATCGCGTCCTGGTTTGGAAAATCCGGACGTCCGATGTCGATGGCCTATTGTGCTTCGAAATTCGCCATCATTGGAATGACGCAGTCGATGGCGCTTGACCTTTCATCCCATGGCATTCGCGTCAATGCAGTGTGTCCCGGAACCATTACTGATACCCAGATGCGCGAGCAGGCCGACGCTGCCGGTGCGTTGAAGGGGGTGCCGCCCGCACAAGAGCGAGAACATCTCATTCCGCTCGGGCGCCTGGGTAAGCCACGCGACATAGCCAACGTGGTGGCATTCCTGATTTCCGACGAAGCCGACTATATGACTGGTCAATCAGTCAACGTAACCGGCGGCCTCTGGATGAACTGATCAGTCTTACCGGAATCTGCCACAGCTACTTGACATGGCGCATCAGCTTCGACTTACTGACATGCAAGTATGCCGACTTCATCGACAAGTGCCGTATTGAAGACGGGTAACAGGGAGGAAAAACTTGTTCGAATTCATTGAGTATCTCACGCGTGGTGCCCTCCTGGGCGTTACCTACGGTCTGCTTGCATTTCCTGTAAGTCTGCTGTTTTCCACCACTGGGTCGGTTGATGTGGCCATGGGGGCTTATGCGGTGCTGGCGGCGGCGGTCATGTATATGATTGGCGGACCGTTGGGGCTTGTGGCTGCCATCGGTGTGGCGGTGCTCGCGTCTTCACTGGTCGGACTCATCTCGATGCGGCTCAACCGTCCAGGGCATGTTGACCATGTCATCGCTGTGCTGGGGACCTTTGGTCTGGCGACTTTCATCGAATCTTTCATTCTCACCTTCTTCGGGGCCAACCCGATGATTCGCCAGCCGTTTTCCACATTCTGGAATCTGGGTGGTATCCGGGTGAGCCCGCAGATCGGTATCAATGTCGCGGTTTGTGTCGCAGTGGTTTCGATATTGTTCATCGTGCTGCAGAAGACACCGTTTGGACGTGCCATGCGGGCAAGTGCGGCCAATCCTGTCGGCGCGGCGCTTAACGGCATTCCGGTCAAGCAGATCTGGTTTTCAACCTATGTTCTGGGCGGATTGCTCGCCGGCGTGGCGGGGGTTCTCATTCTGTATACGACCGGCGCTGACTACTCGACCGCTTTCAATCTGACGATATGGGGGTTTGGTGCGGCAATTATATTCGGCATGCATGGCGCCTTGCGCGGCTTTGCCGGCGGTCTCGTCATCGGGATGGTTCAGGCACTGAGTGCCGGGTACCTCTCGGGCGGCTGGGCAACGGCGACGCCATTCATATTCATCTTCGTCATTCTTTCGATGGGTCGAATGAACCAGATCGCCGCCACGGGAGGACGTGTCTGATGAAGTACGAAAATCTCAAACGGTTCATGCCGATTGTTTTTCTGATTGTGGTTGTGGCCATTATCACACCCATTATCTCTTCCAGTCCGTTCTGGCTCGATAACTCCGTGCTGGTTGCAATCTTTGCGCTGCTATCGCTGTCAGTGGGAATGGCCTATGGACAGGCCGGCATTTTGTCCATCGCACCTGCGGCGTTCGGCTCATTGGGCGCCTATGCGACGGCCATCCTGACGGCAAGGTATGGTGTATCACCGCTGATCGGTCTGGTTGCCGCGCTGCTGCTGCCGACCTTGCTGGCCTATCCAATGGCCCGCGCAATCACCCGTCTTTCGCCGTTGCCGCTGTCCATTGCGACGCTTCTCCTGAGCATTGTTCTCGAACTCGCCATTCGCGAGGGTGGCGATTTGACGGGGGGCTATATCGGCATATCCGGCATTCCAACCCTGTGGTTCGCAAACAGCCTGTTTTCCATGCATCTGTTGGCATGGCTGGTCGTGGTTATCGTCATGGTGCTTTATGCCAATCTGACAGCCTCAGCCATTGGCCGTGCGGTCAGGACAGCCAAGCACGATCCATTGCGCGCCACCGCCGACGGCATCAATGTGCCCGCAACGCTTGCTGTGTATTTCGCGCTTTCCTCCACCGTGGCCGGTTTGGCGGGTTGGCTCTACGCCCATCACCTTACCTACATGGGGCCTGATTCGCTGACCATGCATGTGTCGATTCGCGTAGTGCTGATGGCAGTGATTGGTGGCGCTTCGACCCTTCTGGGGCCGGTCCTCGGTGCCGCATTCCTTACCCTGATCACCATCTATCTGCCGGCTGCGGAAACCCAGGGGATGATCTTCGGTGCGGTTCTGATCTTTGTTCTTCTGGTTGCGCCCAATGGCGCGCTGGGAACCGATTGGCGGCGCCTTTTCGCCAAGAACTCGGCGGCCAAGAGACCTAAAAAAGTCGCTGCAGCGCCAACCGGGGAGGTGTGAAATGACCATTCAGGCTAACAATGTCACGGTCCGGTTTGGCGGTGTTGTCGCCGTCAGGGATGTCTCGCTTTCGGTCGAGAAGGGACAGATCGTCTCGATCGTCGGGCCGAATGGCTCGGGCAAGAGCACGATGTTCAATGCGATCACCGGGATGGTAAGCACAGCTTCGGGAACGGTCAGCGTGGACGGCAAGCGGATCGATCGCGAACCGGCTCACCGGCGGATCGGCCTGGGTCTTGCTCGATCCTTCCAGACGCCGCGGTTTGATCCACACACAACGGTCTTCGACGCAGTCATGTGCGGCTTTTACCCGGTCAAGAAATCCTCGATCTTCGGCGCCATGGTGCGTACTCCGTTCGCCGCCGCTGAAGAGCAGCGGTTCCGCGACCGGTGCGAGGCGATCCTTGAAGATCTGCAGTTGAGTGAATTCCGCGATCTGCAGATGAACGAGTTGCCGATGGGACGGGTCCGGTTGGTCGAGGTCGGACGCGCCGTGGCCAACGAGCCCAAGTACATCCTGCTTGATGAACCGGCCGCCGGCCTGGCCCGCGATGAACAGCGCATGCTTGCCGGTGAAGTACGCCGGTTGGCTGAGCGAGGCGTCGGTGTCCTTCTTGTGGAGCACAATTTCAACTTGATCCGGGAACTGGCCGAACACGTGGTCGTGCTGAAGGAGGGTGCCGTGCTTCTTGAAGGAACACCGGACGTGATCGCCAAGGATCGAGCTTTTATTGACACTTATCTGGGGCGTGCGGGTTGATGAGTAATGCCAGCAAAATGACAGGAAGTATGGCCGCAAACCAGGACACACCAGTGGCGTTTGCGTGTCGAAACATAACAGCGCGCTACAACCGTATCTTCGTGGTTGAAGGTGTCAGTTTCGAAGTTGCCGCCGGAGAGATGCTCGCCATTCTTGGACCGAACGGAGCCGGGAAAAGCTCCATGCTCGGGGCTATTGCCGGCATCGTGTCCGGAGGCGGCGAGATCAACGTCAACGGCCGCAACATAGGTCGGTTGAGTGCGGCCGCCCGGGCCGGTATGGGGATTTCTTTCGTGCCCGAACAGCGCGGGAATATCTTCCCGACGATGTCGGTGTCCGAAAACATAGATGTCGGCATGCGCCTGCTGGAACCGGGCGCGCGCGATGAACAGCGCGAGTTTATCCTCGACATGTTTCCGATCCTCAAGGAACGCGCCAGCGCCAATGCGGGCGTGCTGTCCGGTGGCGAGCAACAGATGCTGGCCATTGCCCTGGCCTTGGGTCGCCGGCCGGATGTTCTCATTCTGGACGAGCCAAGTCAGGGTCTGGCGCCGGCCGTATTCGATATTCTCGAACAGGCTTTCGCGACGCTGAAATCGCGCGGCCTGGCGCTTTTGCTCGCAGAGCAGAACGTGCCTTTCGCCAGTCGGATTTCCGAACGTTATCTGATCCTTTCGCAAGGTCAGACGATCCGAACTGGCGGCAGGGAGGATCTCGAAAATCCGGAAGAAATAGCCGACGCCTTCATGGGAGGGGCGGGGTGAACAACACGACATCGATCATGAAGCAAAAAGGGAGTGAGAGAACTATGAAAAATCTGATGAAACTGGCATTCGCGAGTGTTGCGATTGCAGCCCTGGGGATCACCCCGACCACCGCACAGGAAACCATCAAGGTCGGTGGTATTTTCTCGGTCTCCGGACCGGCGGCGCCTTTTGGTGTCCCCGAGCGTGATATCGTTGAGATCCTTGCCAACAACCTCAATGAAAATGGTGGCATCGACGGCAAGAAGCTGGAAATCATCTTCTGTGACGACCAGACAAACCCGACTGAATCCGCGCGATGCGCGACGCGCTTGATCCGTCAGGATGGTGTCGTGGCGATCATCGGCTCGACCATTGGTACCGGGACGCTTGCTCTGATGCCGGTAGCCAAGAATGCAGAAGTTCCTGTGCTTGCACCGGTCGGTACAATCAGCGTGACCGACAAGTCGCATGATTTCTGGCCCTGGGTTTTCCGTATTGCGCCGACCGACAAGGTTATCCTGTCCGGCATCATGGAGCGCGGCGTATTTGGTCCAGGCCACAAGCGGTTTGCTGTCATGTATCAGGAAGATGCATATGGTGAAGCAGGCATGGAATATGCCAGGAAATTGTCGGAAGAACATGACATCGAAGTGGTTGCTGCGGTTTCCGCGCCTCTGTCGGCCATCGAACTGACAGCCCAGGCGACCAACATCCGCAATTCCGAACCGGATGTAATCCTGCTTCAGACTTCTGCGCCTTCTCTGGGTGCCGCGTTTGTTCGCGCCGCCAAGCAGGTCGGGATTGAAGCTCCGATTATCGGTTCGGGCTCACTCAACCAGCAGCCGTTCATTGATGCTGCGGGCACTGCGGGCGAGGGCGTTCAGGTGGTTTCCATGGGTAACTGGAACGATCCTTCAGACAAGCAGAACGAACTGGGCAAGGTGATCCGGGGCGGCGGTAAGGTGCCACAGGGTTACGGAGAACTTCTGTCATCCACCGGCTTCATGGCGCTGGCCGAGGCAATCCGCCGGATCGGCGATGACGAAGTCACCGGTTCCGCAATCCGCGACAAGCTTGAAACGATCTGTGATTTCGATGGCACCTACCTCGACGGCAAGCTCTGCTATACGCCGGACCAACATGAAGGCGTGTTCGAAGACTCGTTGATCACGGTCGAAATCCGCGATGGTGCATTTATCACCATCGACTAACCAAAGGTCGGGAGGGCCCCGTGTCCTCCCGATTGTGACCATGAACAATGACAGTTATGATCCGGGTTTCGAGTTTGCGCAGTGGACTCTCGATCATGTCTTGAAATGGCGGAGCGGCCTGACGAAAGACAGGCCGCTCATTCAATTTGAGGACGACGCGCCCGTCAGTGTTGCCGGTCTTTATGAGCTGGCGCGTGGCTATGCACAAACGCTCGTCACTTCCGGCCTGAAACCACATGACAGACTTGTTCTCGTGGCGGAGAATTCGATAGACCATCTGGCGGTCTGGTTCGCGACAAATCTCGCCGGCGCTGCCAATGTCCCGATCAATCCGGTTTTGACTGGCGTCATGCTGGCGCGCTCCCTGCAACTGGTTGAACCGGAGATCGTAGTCGTTGACGCTTCGGTGTTGCCGGCGCTTGCCGGGATCTGCCACAACGTCGCCAGTCTGCGTCGCATCTTCTGGATAGGGGAGGCGTGTGACATTCCGGATTTTGGCGCAATCTCGTGTGAGCGGCTGGAGCCGGGAGATCCGGCGCTGGCTGTACTTCCCGAGGGAAAGCCCAGCGATATCGCCTCTATCCTTTTTACATCGGGAACAAGCGGTCCGGCCAAGGGTGTAATGGTCACGCAGGCCCAATGCTATCTGACCGCGTTGCAAACCTTGCAGGGCTTGCGCATAGGACCCGAGGACACCTGCTATTTTGCGCATCCTCTCTTTCATATGTCTCCAAGGTTTTGTGCGGTTTATGCTTCGCTGCTTGCCGGCGCGAATATATGTTTCGATCGCAAATTCAACGCGGAACGCTGGCTTGATCGCATTCGTCAATCCAGGTCGACATTCACCATCGGGCATGGGCCGTTGCTCGAAATGATCCACGCGCAACCTGAGCGCCCTGATGATGCCGACACTCATCTTACCAGGCTTGGAACCGCCCCTTTTCCCAAACACATAGCGGCGGATTTCGAACGCCGTTTTGGCGTAAAGGGCATTGAAACCTGGGGTATGACGGAAATCAACATTCCGTGCTGGCATCCCTATGATGCGCCGCTGAAAGTAGGTGCGTGCGGCGTAATTCGTGAAGAATGGTATGAATTCCGCGTGGTCGACCCGGACACCGATCTGGAGGTGCCGACGGGCGAAACAGGCGAATTTGTCATCCGGCCGAAGCTCCCTTGGATCGTCAGTCCCGGATATTACCGGAATGATGCCGCGACCATGGCAGCCTGGCGGAACCTCTGGTTTCACAGTGGAGATACAGGGTACGTGGACGCAGAAGGCTGGCTCTATTTCGTGGACCGTTTGGGCGATCGGATCAGACGCCGTGCGGAAAATATATCCTCCTATGATATCGAGGCCGCTGCAAACCTGCATCCTGCAATTCAGGAGAGTGCTGCGGTCGGCGTTCCGTCCGAATTTGCTGCCGACGAAGATATCAAGCTTTGTATCCTGTGCCGCCCGGGGGCCAGGTTTGATCCGCATGACATCATGATCCATCTGGCGAGGGAACTGCCCCACCATATGGTGCCGCGCTATCTGGAAGAAATTGAAGAGATGCCGCGTACCCCGACGCAAAAGATCCGCAAGGAGATTTTGCGCAAGGCGGGTGCGGGGAGTTCGGCCTGGGACCGAAAGGCGGCCGGTGTAGATCTTAGAGCTCTCATCTCCGCAGCCAGGTCCAGTTGAAGTGTGGATGGACCGGCGTGGGACGGGAGCCTGCGGGCAGAAGCCTCAATCTCAGGTCGATTTGGACTGCTTTTTTTGGCCGTAAGCATTCTCGATTGTTGCAAGAGTAGCTTCCCAGAGCTCGGCCAGCCTCTTGAATGTGCCATGATCCCGGGTGACCGAGCCGGCATAATGGATGATGTTGACAAGCATGATGACCACCTGATCTTCCGGTGTGCCGGGCCGCAATTCTCCTGAATTGATAGACGAACGTACGCCGACCCTTACAAGTGTTTCGAACTCGCGGCTGACTTCCAGCAGCTTGGAGCGCATCTTGGGTGTGAGCGCATCACTGTCAGACCGGAGCCGGATCATAAGGCTCCAGGGCTCGCCCTTGTCGCCGTTCGGGTTATAGGTCTCGTATCGGCTGCGGCTCATCCGGACGATGGTTTCCACCTTGTCCCGCAGCGATGTTCGTGAATCGGTCCAGATGTCACGATAACGGTCAAGTGTTCCATTTGCGTAATCCTCCAGAACCTCCTCCACCAGGCCATCCTTGCTGCCAAAGTGATAATGCAAATTGGCACGGGTGGTATTGAGGAGGTCGGAAACCTGGCGGAAGCTCAGGCCGCGATAGCCATGCTTTATCAGAAGCTCTTCCGCGACCTGTTTGATGCGATTACGCATAATGGATCCACGAGTGTGCAAGCATTGATTAGCTTTCTTGTTGAACCGAAATAGGACCGGTTCCTTATATTCAGCTTTTGACCAATGGTGCAATCATTGCGTTAAATTCACGATGCAAGGTTCATCGCGCCTTCATTCCCGATGCCGGCCGTCTGCATTGCGGTACCGATACGGGCAATCTCGGCCGCATCAAGTTTCTGCAGCGGCGGACGTACTGCTGCACTCGGCAGGCGTCCGAGCAGGACCTGAGCTTCCTTCATCCTGTTGTGCATATCAACAGCAGGCGCGCCGTAGAACGCGTGTGTGGTTGGATAGATCCGTGCCGCCACTTCCTTTGCCCTTGCCAGGTCATTTGCCTTGACTGCTTCGTAGAGCGCGACCTGCAGGTCGGCAATGGTGCTTCCCGCTCCCGAAAGAATGCCGTTGCAGCCGGTTACAAGTGACGGAAGCAGCCAGGCGCTGTGGGTTGTCAACACATGGAATGGCCTGTCGTTCGATTGCAGTTCGCGAACCGTCATCTCATGACGCGCAGGATCTCCGCAGCCGTCTTTCATGGCACGGATTGAGGGGACTTCCTCGAGCAACTTGCACAACAGGTCGTGAGAATAGGAAAGTGGCGTGTTGGTAGGAAACTGGAAGATGATCAGCGGCAGATCCGTGGCATCGGCCACCCTCTTGTAGTGATCGATCACCATTTCCGGGCGGGCGCCCAGAATAAAGACATTGGATGGGAACACCAGCAAAGCCGATGCGCCATTCTTGTCAGCCATACGCGCAATTCGCACGGCTTCATGTGCGCTGTCTGCATAAACTCCGTTGATCAACGGAACGCGGTCACCGATTTCCTGCAGCGCCACATTCAGCAGCATTTCCTGCTCGTCGAAAGTGCAGGACGACACCTCGGAAGCATGGCCGTTGACAGTGATAGCTGCAATCCCGGGAACAGCGACATCACGAAGGTGCTTGCGAAAGCTTTGCTCATCGATGGACAGATCATTGTGGAGTGGAAGCAGGCAAGCCGGAATGACGCCTGAGCAATCATAGGATTTTCGTGTCATGGAAGTGGACCTTTCTGAAAAAATCAAACGCTTTGCAGCGCGACGATCTGTGCAATAGCAGCGCCGTCGCGGGCTTTTCGGGCTTCAAGGTAAAGCGGTGAGTCGTAGAAGGTCTTGACCGTCTCGATCGAGTCGAACTCCACCACGACATAACGTACCGGCGCCGCATCACCCTCGATCGTGACGGGGTCTGCGCCGCGTACGAGATATCGTCCGCCAAAGGCTTCGATCGCCTTCTTGGCCAACGGTTTGTAATCTTCATATTTGGCCGGGTCAGTGACTTCGACACGGGCGACAACGATTGCGGTCATTTCTGACATCTCCTCAAGACTGATCGTGCAAACCCCAAACCCATGAGCTTGGATTCTCGGGTTGCGACACAGGAAACTTATTGACGTGCAAGTCAGGATAAGTCAAGTTCGGGACCAAGGAGGAGCTGTAAATGGACGCTCAAAAAGTATTCGTGGAATTTCACGGCAGGGTCGCGGTGCTGACATTGGCCAATCCGCCGATGAATGTCGTAACGCTGGATCTGACCCGTCAGATGAACGCCGAACTGGCCCGGCTCGCGGCAAATCCGGATGTCGGAGCGCTGGTGCTTCGCGGCAGTGGTGAGCGAGCTTTCTGTGCAGGCTCCGATATCAACGAATTTCCCGGCCTGGTCGCTGAAAGTGCGATTGTTTCGAAGAAACTCGGTTTCGAAAACGAGACCTACGGCGTCGTGGCGAACTTTCCCAAGCCGACGGTGGCCGCCATCGAAGGTTTGGCGCTTGGTGGCGGACTGGAACTGGCGTCCGGCTGCGACTTGATCGTTCTTTCCGAAACCTCGCGTGTCGGTTTGCCTGAAATTCTGCTCGGCGGGTTTCCCGGCAGTGGTGGAACTGTGCGCGTGACTCAGCGCATTGGCGTCGGGCGGGCCAAGGAGATGATGCTGCTTGGGGAGATGATTGATGCGCAGACAGCCCTCGATTGGGGGCTGGCCAATCGAATCGCCAAGGCCGGAGAGGTCGTCAAGACCTCCATCGAACTTGCCGCAAGGATGGCCCAAGGACCGGCGCAGGCGGCATTCGCCTGCAAAAAGGCACTTTCCTACGCCTGGGATCTTCCTGAAAGCGAAGCTATACGCCGCACGCTCGATCTCAGTGAAGGCCTGTCACAGACCGCTGATTTCAAAGAAGGCGTGGATGCATTTCTGGGAAAGCGCAAAGCGCAATTCTCCGACAGGCTTGACCCGACCGTTTTCGGTTTCGGCGAATGAACTGGCAATTTGGCCGAGATTTCCAAAATTAGACGACCTTCTGGAGACAAGTAAGTGATTGATTTTTCTGTTCCGCAAGAAACCCAGATGATCCTTGATACGCTTCGGCGCTTTATCAAGGATGAACTGCAGCCCCATGAGGCCGAGGTAGAAGAGAAGCAGTTCGTCGACCCCGACCTTGCGCGTGAGCTTCGCAACAAGGCCAAATCCGTTGGGCTTTTCGCCATGGGATTTCCCGAAGAGCTGGGCGGCGGTGGTCTGAATGCCGTTGACATGTGCATGTGTGAGGAAGAGTTCGGCTTTACCAAAGATGCCCTCGTGCGCCGTGCGTTCGGTGCGATTCCCGGATCACTTGAAAATTGTGTCGGCGAACAGCGCGAGAAATACCTGCTTCCTGCTGTGGCCGGTGACATCAATGTTGCACTGGGCATGACCGAGCCCGAGGCTGGTTCGGATGCGGCCGGGATCAAGACGACTGCCAAGCGCGATGGTGACGACTACATCATCAACGGATCAAAGCATTTTATCAGTGACGCCGATGTTGCTGATGCCTTCATCATTACCGCCGTGACCGATCCGTCCAAGGGCGCCAAGGGAATCAGCGCGTTCCTGATCGACAAGGATACCCCGGGTTTCACGCTTGGACGCCTGCAATACATGATGGGATTGCGTGCAACCAATCATTTCGAGTTGATATTTGACAATATTCGTCTTCCGAAATCACAGATGCTCGGAGAGGAGGGGACCGGTCTCTATCAGGCGCTCTCGACAATCAACAAGGTCCGGCTTGGCATGGTCGGCGGCCGCTCTGTCGGTATGGCGCGCAAACTGATGCAGTACTCGATTGAGTATGCCCAGCAGCGCACGCAATTTGGCAAGAAGATCGGAGATTTCCAGATGGTGCAGGCGATGCTTGCCGACATGGCAACCGAAATCTTTGCCGCACGCATGATGGTGCTCAATGCTGCCTGGGAGACCGATCAGGGCATGGACCCGCGCGAGAAGGTCTCCATGGTCAAATATTATGCATCGGAGATGCTTGGCAGGGTGGCAGACAAATCCGTCCAGATTTTTGGCGGAATGGGGTACTGCCGCGAGATGCCGCTTGAGCAACTCTACCGGGATGCCCGGGTTTATCGGATTTTCGATGGAGCTTCCGACATTCACAGGGTGGTGATTGCTCGCAGCCTGCTTAAAAACGGGCAGATGCCATTATGAGCGGAGAAGTGTCGATGCTTCGTAATATGAAAGTCCTCGGATTCACGCATTTCGTACAGGGTCCGGCAGCTTCGCAATATCTTGCCGATATGGGCGCCGATGTCATCAAGGTCGAGCCGATTGGCGGTGCCTTTGAACGCGGGTATGGAGCAGATTCGGTTTTTGTCGGCGGTCTGAGCGCCACCTTCATGTCAGTCAACCGCAACAAGCGCTCGATATCTGTCGACCTGAAGAGCGAGCAGGGCCGCAAGGTTATCGAATCGCTGATTCTTCAGTCAGACGTGATCATCGAAAACTACCGGATCGGTGTGCTGGAAAGGCTTGGATTCGGCTATGAAGCGGTCAAGAAAATCAAGCCGGACATTATCTATGCCTCGGCATCGGGATGGGGTTCTTCCGGTCCGATGGCCAAGGCGCCGGGGCAGGATCTGCTCGTCCAGGCACGCTGTGGACTGATTGCTGCTACCGGAAATCTTGAATCGGGACCGACCGTACCCGGGGTCCCGATCGTCGATCAGCACGGCGCCGCACTTCTCGCGATGGCGGTCAATGCTGCCTATATCAGGAAACTGGAGACAGGCGAGGGTACCCGTATCGAATCCAACCTTTTCAGTGCCGGTCTGGATTTGCAGGCCGAATCAATGGCCGCCTACTATTCGGGCAATCGTTCAGCAGATAGGATGCAGCGGGATCCGAGACTGGCTTCCTGGTTTCTTCCTGCTCCCTACGGTGTTTTCAAGCTCGCTGATTGTCACGCCGTCATCAGTCTGGGCGGTGATATCGAGAAATTCGCCGAAGCCATCGGTGAGCCGGAACTTGTTTCGCTGGCCGAGGACAGGATGGCCAATCGTGATCGTTTCATGGAGGTTCTCGGCAAAGAACTGTCTGGATGGAGTTATGAACGGCTCGATCAGGCGTTATCGGTACACGGGCTCTGGTACGAGAAGGTACAGGACTATGACGCCATCCGGCATGATCCGCAGGCCGACCACAACGAGTGTTTCGAGGAGGTCACTGTCAATGGAGCGGAAGCAACGCTGCTGACCCATCCGGTAAGATATGACGGGTCGACGCCCAAGATGCGCCGGATGCCGGCTAGTATTGGAGTGGATACCCGCTCCGTCCTGATCGGTGCCGGGTGGTCAGAGGGGCAAATCGATGAACTGCTTGCTTCAGGCGTGGTCAATGAACCGAGCCATGCAACTCAACGTCAACGGGATTGATCATGAATATTGCTCTGCGCGACGTCTCGCTGTCCGATCGCTACACGCAAACTGAGGGAACGATATTTCTCAACGGAAACCAGGCTCTGGTACGCCTGCTTCTGACCCAACGCGAACTGGACCGGAAAGCCGGGTTGAATACCGCGGGTTTCGTTTCGGGCTATCGTGGATCTCCGCTTGGCGGCTTCGACATGGAACTTTGGAAATCAAAGGATTTTCTCAAGTCACATTCGATTGTCTTTCAGCCGGGAATGAATGAAGACCTTGCCGCGACTTCGGTTTGGGGAACGCAACAGATCGATTCCATACCCGGACGAACCGTCGATGGCGTGTTTGCGATGTGGTACGGCAAGGGGCCCGGCATAGATCGTTCCGGGGATCCGTTCAAGCATGGCAATTATGCTGGAACCACGCAGCAGGGGGGAGTGCTGGTTGTTTTCGGTGATGACCACCCCGGCAAATCGTCAACTGTTGCGCATCAGAGCGAACAGGCGCTGGCCGCCCATCTGATTCCGGTGCTCTATCCCTCCAATGTCGAGGAAATCCTGACCTACGGGCTCCATGGTTACGCACTTTCGCGCTATACAGGATTGTGGGTTGGCCTCAAGACTGTCAATGAGACGGTGGATACAACGACAACTGTCGATGTTGACGACAAGGCCATCGGCTTTGTCAGCCCCAATCGAAGCAATCCTGACATCGATATACGTCCCCGGCTCGAGTACAATCCCCAGCGCGACGAGACAATTGTCATTCGCCACCGGTTGCCGCTCATACACGAATTCGCCCGCGCCAATCGACTTGACCTGCGCACCCACGGCAAGGCCGGCGCCAAACTGGGTGTCGTGGCTACGGGCAAAGCCTATTCGGACTTGCTGGACGCGCTAGAATTGCTCGGAATTGACGAAGCGCGCATCAAGGCGCTCGGAGTGTCGATTTACAAGGTGGGGATGATCTGGCCGGTGGAGCCGACCGGATTTGCCGAGTTCGCGAGCGGCTGCGACGAGCTCCTCTTTGTCGAGGAAAAGCGGGCTTTTGTTGAGGAACAAGCTGCCAGAATTCTCTTCAATGAAGCGATGCGACCAAAGATCACCGGCAAATCGGACACGGATGGATTGCGGCTTCTGCCATCAGACGTCCAGCTTGATCCCAGGACCATTGCCAGGGTTTTGGCAAGCCGCATGGAAGCATTAGGTCTTGCAGATGAGGCGCTGACCGTGTTGGCTGGCTCGCTCACAGAAGGCCGGCTTGTTCAACCTGACCCGACCCAGCCAAAACGCATTCCCTATTTTTGTTCCGGTTGTCCGCACAACACTTCGACCAAGGTTCCCGACGGTTCGGTCGCATTGTCCGGCATCGGCTGTCATTCAATGGCGATGTGGATGGATCGCGACACCCTGAAACCGGTGCAGATGGGTGCCGAGGGGGCCAACTGGATCGGCCTTTCGAACTTCACGAAAACCGGGCACGTATTCCAGAATCTCGGCGATGGCACCTATTCGCATTCGGGACTTCTGGCGATCCGTGCCGCTGTGTTGGCCGGAGTGAATATTACCTACAAGATCCTGGCCAACGACGCGGTTGCCATGACCGGAGGCCAGCCTGTTGAAGGTGAGTTGGTCACCGAGGATATCGTGCGTCAGGTTCTGGCGGAGAATGTAAAGCGTGTTGTTGTCGTCAGTGATGACATTGACCGTACCTCGGTGCAGATCAAGGGCGTGGATGTTGTCGACCGCAAGGAGCTTCCCCGTATCCAGAGATTGTTGGCGGACATCGAAGGCACAACCGTCATCGTTTATGAGCAGGTCTGTGCGGCCGAGAAAAGGCGCCGGCGCAAGCGCAAGCTGATGCCTGATCCGACCACCCGCATTTTCATAAATGAGAATGTCTGCGAGGGATGCGGAGATTGTTCGGTTCAGTCCAACTGCGTCAGCGTTCTGCCGACCGATACCCCGTTCGGCAGAAAGCGGAAGATCGATCAGTCTTCCTGCAACAAGGACTACTCCTGCGTTCAGGGGTTTTGCCCCTCCTTTGTCACTGTCGAAGGAGGCAAGCCCCGTAGAGACGCGGGAGGCTTCGATCGGAAGTTGGTCAAGGATCTGCCGGAGATCGAAACAGCCGCCAAATCGGTCAATGTGCTGATCACCGGCGTTGGAGGAACCGGCGTTGTCACCATAGGCAGCGTACTCGCCATGGCGGCCAACCTTGTTGGTCTGGGCTCCAGCAGTTACAATATGACCGGCCTTGCACAGAAAGGCGGCGCGGTATTCAGTCATCTGCGCTTGACGGCTTCCCCTGATGCGCTGGGCAGTTCCCAGGTCGGTCCGGCCAGTGCCGATCTGGTGCTTGGCTGCGATCTGATAACCGCTGCCAGCCTCGATGGCCTCAAAACCTATGACGCTGGCCGAACGCGGGCGCTGCTTTCATCCATACCCGCGCCAACCGCAGCATTTCAGAGCGACCGTGACTACCGGGTTGATAATGATGCGTTGATTGCCAAGGTGGATAGCGCGGTGTTGGAACTCCGTGCCATCCAGGCCGACAGGATCGCGGAGCAGGTGCTTGGCGACCGGATCGGCGCCAATATGCTGATGGTTGGTTATGCCCATCAGATGGGGTGGCTGCCGCTGCCGCTTTCGGCCATCAGAAAATCCATCGAACTCAACGGTGCAGCCATCGAGTTCAACATGGATGCGCTCGATCTGGGACGCTTGGTTGCTGTCGATCCGGCAAAGTTCGCGGTCGACAATCCGCCCCTGTCCCTGCCACCCCAGGCCCTGGATGACACCGAGGCGCTGATTGCACATCGGAAATCCCATCTCACAAAATATCAAAACGCCAAATGGGCCGCGCGCTATGAACAGCTGGTGCGTCGCATCCAGAGTGCGGAGGCGGCAGCCGTTGAGGGATCTGAAGACTTGACCAGGGCGGTTGCAACCAATTTTTCCAAATTGATGTCCTACAAAGACGAATACGAGGTTGCCCGGCTTTATGCGGATACAGCCTGGAAGGTGCAACTCGACAATGCGATCGAGGGCTATGGGAAGATGTCGCTTTGGCTCGCACCGCCGTTGATGACCCGTGTTGACCCGGAAACCGGCCGGCCGAGAAAGATCAAGTTCGGTCCCTGGATCTTCACCGCGATGGGAATTCTGGGAAAACTGAAGGCTGTCCGCGGCTCGCGGCTCGACCCGTTTTCCTACACACAGGAGCGCAAGCTGGAGCGGGCGCTTATTGACCAATACGAACGCGACATGATCGATATGGTTGATAATCTGAAGCCAGAGACCCTCGCGCATGCAATCGAACTGGCACGGTTGCCGGAGATCATTCGTGGCTATGGCCCGGTTAAGATGGCCGCAATCGAAAAAGCTGCCAACCAGCGACGCACTGTATTGGATCTGTTCCACGTGGGGTCTGCGTCTGAAGGTTAGCTCTGTTCAGGTTTTAAAATGCCCCGTTTTCGGACTTCTCAGTGGGGATGATTTCGGGGCAAATGCCGAACCCCGATAACAGACACCTCAGAACACGAAATCGCTGGCTTCGATCAGGCCTGCCGAGCCGAAGGCGATGAACTGGCCGCCGCCGTTGAACGTCACATAGGCGTCCGCACCGGCGTCGGTGATGGTCAGGTTGGCCATCGAGTTGACCTGGCTGTGATTGGCGAAGTTGAAGGTGTCCACGCCGTTCTCGAACTGCTGGATCAAGTCGTTGCCCGAGCCATTGAGGAAATAGAAAGTGTCATTGCCGGCACCGCCGAACAGCACATCGTCGCCGTCGTTGCCGACCCCGCCGAAAAAGCCGTCATTGCCGTCCCCGCCAAAGATCGTGTCATTGCCGGCGCCGCCGAACAGCACATCATTGCCGATGCCGCCGGCCAGCGTGTAATTGGCCGATCCGCCGGTCAGGATATCAACGCCGCCCGCGCCGCCGATCGAGACCTCAGTGGTCAGGCCGCTGGCGCTGATCGCCGCCTGTGTCCAATGGCGCAACGTCGCAGATCAGGCCGAAGGTGCCGAAATTTGCCAATCTCATGGACATCGCCAAACAGGATGTGCTGGCCTACATAAGCTTTCCAAGCCGCACTGGACAAAGTTGCACAGCACCAACCCCATTGGACGTCTGAACGGCGAAATCACGCAGCGCACCGACGGCGTCGTCGTCTTCCCCAACGACGATGCCGTCGTCCGTCTCGCGGGTGCGTTGCTACTTGAGCAAAACGACGAGTGGGCGGTCCAGCGCTCCCGCTACATGAACCCTGAGACCATCGCCACAATGAGCGATGATTCGCTCATCAGCATGCCCGCCGTGGCTAGCTGACACGTTCCCGGCCAAGTACGGAAAGACCGCGATAGGCGAAGCTACACTCCGTGCAGGGACACGATCAGGTGCAGGTGTTTCAAGACAGGTGTGAAGATCGATTAACAGAATTGACAGATGACCTGCTTCGGGCATGCAAACCGAACCTGCGACGCACCATCCGTTGATATGCGGTGCGTGTTTCCTTCGTTCCAGCCCAAACTTCATAAGCCCGAACCAATTAGCTCTGCACCTCAACACCAAATTCGTCATTCTGCAACAGGTCTGCAGTTGCAGCACAGGGCAATCGGGTGAAGAAATGCGTGACAAAGGGGTAATAAGCTGAATCTGTCGTGATCCTCTGATTTGGAAGGAGGACGACGATGGATGATGTGGTGGTGGAGTGTGATGCGGTTGGCGAAGCGGTTGTCTTTCTTCGGTATTTCACGGATCTGCCGGACAGTCGGCAGCCGGGCAAGGTGGCATATCCGCTCGACGAAGTGCTGCTTCTGAGCTTGCTCGCGGTTCTGGCTGGGGCGGAGACGTTCGTCGACATCGCCCGCTTTGGGGACAAGAAGCTTGACTTTCTGCGCCGCTTTCGGCCGTTTCGAGCGGGGACGCCATCGCACGATCACCTCGGCGACATCTTCGCCACGCTCGACGCCGAGAAGTTCCAGCAATGCTTTGCCGGCTGGGTCGCCGCGCTGACTGGCGCGCCTGCGGACATCATCGCCATCGATGGCAAGACGGTGCGCCGCTCGTTCGAGAAGAGGGCCGGCAAGGCGGCGATCCACATGGTCTCGGCCTTTGCCGCACGCCAGCGCCTCGTGCTCGCTCAGGTCAAGGTGGCCGAGAAGGCCAACGAGATCACCGCCATTCCCAAGCTTCTGGACATGCTTGCCATCGAGGGGGCGATCGTGACGATCGACGCGATGGGTTGCCAGCGTGCCATCGCGGACAAGATCCTCGACAGAAAGGCCGATTACGTGCTTGCCCTCAAAGGCAATCAAGGCTCGCTGCGCGATGATGTCGCGATCTTCGCCGCCGAGCAGAAAGACAACGATTTCAAAGACACGACCATCAGTCGGGACGAGACGGTCGATGGCGATCACGGCCGCATCGAGACGAGAACCACCACCGTCATCCATGACATAGGCTGGCTCCAGGAACGCCATGACTGGCCCGGCCTGAAAGCGGTCGTCATGGTCGAGAGTACGCGCGAAATCGGCGAGAAAACCCAACGGGAGACCCGCTTCTACATTACCTCCCTGGCGCTGCCAGCCAGGCAATTGGGACCAATCGTCAGAAGCCATTGGGCAATCGAGAACAGCCTGCACTGGGTTATGGACATGGTCTTTCGCGACGACGAATGCCGGGTTCGAACAAATCATGCCCCGGCCAATTTCACCACGCTCAAGCACATGGCCCACAACCTCATCCGAATGACCCCCGGAAAGGACTCGCTGCGCCTCAGACGAAAAGTCGCCGCTTGGGACGACGATTTCCTTGCAAGCATCATCGCCAGATGATTGCTTCACCCGATTCCCCTGATCTCTGTGCGCGTTACTCAAATGCCGCAGATACCAAACCATTGACCATTTGATCCGAAAGTCGGTATTTCAACCCGCTTACGTCCGGAGCGCACAGGTCACTTCAACAACTTTGCATCCCTCGCAATCTTTATATTATGATGACCACCAGTTAGACAATCCCGAGCGAGCAAAACCTCCGCCGTGACTTGACTAGCCAGATTCTGGGACAACCGGAAGTCGACGATAAAATCTGGCTCATCTCATTCCTCGATTATGATCCGGGATATATCGATATCGAGCAGAGAACGTTGCAAACAGTCGACACACCGTTCGGCGCGAGTGTGTTACCCATGTCTCCGGTATAATCCGCAACCCATGTCTCCGGGTCGGACAATGAGAAATGACGATCGCCAGAAACCTTGAGACTCAGTTTCATTGATTTTGTTGACAATTCTCCACTGGTGAACCAGTCGCAATGAGACCCGTCGCCACATAGATTGAGACTCAAGTTGCCTTTCGCCACATAGGTTGAGACTCGGAGTTTTCGGCTTGCCTTCAAAATCCACCGTAAACTTGATCAAAACAAGCTTCCCGCCGATGGGAAACCAGGTCAAACTTCTTATGAACAAGACGCAACCCGATGAAATCAGACGATCTGAACCGCGAACAGGAACCTATGATAATTCCGGACCTGCCACCCGATTTGAGATTCCGAAAGCTTACCCCAACGGATGAGGAATTTGAGTTTTCATTCCGAGCGAAAAAGCAGGCACTTGGTCCCCACATTGCTCAGAAATGGGGGTGGGACGAAGAGTTTCAACGCTCGGTTCATGATCAGCGATTACGAGAGAAACCATTCTGTCAGATCGAGATGAACGGCTGCCCGATCGGTACAGTTTCGCTTCAACTGCTACCAGAGTTCATCCGCTTCGGCGAGTTCTATCTGATTGATGAAATTCGTGGACAAGGCGTTGGCTCAAGAATTCTCGCCCATTGCCTTCAACTAGCGGATGACACGAACCTCCCTGTGCGACTTGAGTATCTCTTGTGGAACCCAGTCGCGAGCCTCTACCGACGAACTGGTTTCGTCGAAATCGGTCGTACTCCCATCCATTTCCTCATGGAGAGAAAAAAGAAAGGGCACTCTCAATGAGACCGAACGAACGGGAATTCAGATAATTTTCAATCTACTGCCGAGCAACAACGGTATCACTTACGAACTCGACCACGGAAAGGCCTGAGTCTCAACATATGTGGCGATGAGTCTCAAAATCGTGGCGATTGTCTCAACGTATGTGGCGAAAATCAAAAAAATGGCGACCCCTGCAGGATTCGAACCTGCGACCGTCGGCTTAGAAGGCCGGTGCTCTATCCAGCTGAGCTAAGGGGCCGATTGGGTGTCGAACCGGGTAGCCGGCCGAGATGTCGGATAGTTTCAATGAGTCCAGGGCTGACGGCGGTCAAAGCGGAAATTGTCCGCGTACGCGACCCGGCGGCGCTTGCTTTCCTTCGGCTCGGAGACGCGAAAGGCCAGTCCGTTGCGCTGGGCATAGGCCACGGCTTCTTCGCGCGTGTCGAACTTCAAATGGATCTGGCTTTTCATGTCGCCCGATGAGGTATATCCCATGATCGGGTCGATCGAGCGGGGTTTTTCCGGCTCGAACTCAAGCACCCAGTCCTGGCAATTGGCCTTGCCTGACTGCATGGCTGTCTTTGCGGGACGATAGATTTTTGCAGACATGTCCCAATTCCCCTTCATGACGAACCCCGCCTGAAAAGGCGGATCACGGCGCCTTGATGTGTAGCGCTCAAATCAATGAACACCGAAAAAATGGTCGGAGCGGAGAGATTCGAACTCCCGACCCTCTGGTCCCAAACCAGATGCGCTACCAGGCTGCGCTACGCTCCGTTGCCTAAGGCGTGCTCCGGATACACCGGAACGCCATGCCCCGCAACTCCAAATCGTTCGATAATGCCACGAATGGCAAATCATTCGCTGATCGCCCGGTGACGAGCGACGTCGCCGACCGCAATACCCATCCGCTCAGCCGTGCCGGCATTCAATTCAAGCACGTAACGCACAGGCCCTGGCGAGGCTATGATCGCTTCCGAAAACGGCGTCGTGTCTTTTGCAATGCCGACGATGGTGCCGTCATCGTCGATAAACAGCATGTCGAGCGGCAACGGAGTGTTTTTCATCCACATCAGAACCTGACGGGTTTGATCAAACCGGAACAGCATGCCGTGATCAGCCGCCATGTCCTGCCGGTGCATCAATCCCGTGGCGCGGTCCGCCGCAGTCAGCGCCAGTTCCACGCCAAAGGAAACCGGGCCGGCTGTGGTGGTGATGACAAGCGGCTCGGAATCTGTCGGCATCGTTGCCGCCAGAACCGGGGCAGCGACCGACAAGGCCCCGGCCACCAATAGGAAAGCTGTGAGAACGAAGGTGAGCAGATGCGAAAAAAAGCGCATTCCGTTCAGTGCGAATTCTGAATCGGGGAATCGATATCGGGATGGATTTCAGCCGCCATCAAGCCTTTGTCGCCATCCCCGTACCGCACCAAGACAACCTGGCCGGGCCGCAGCTCCGCCAAACCATAGCGCCTGAGCGTCTCCATGTGGATGAAGATGTCTTCTGTCCCCTCACCACGGGTAAGGAAGCCAAACCCCTTGGTGCGGTTGAACCATTTGACGATCGCACGTTCAAGACCGCTCGACGGCTTGACCTGAACATGGGTGCGCACAGGGGGCAATTGCGAGGGATGGACCGCAGTCGAGGTGTCCATCGAGATAATGCGGAATGTCTGGTAGCCCCGCTCGCGCTTCTGAATTTCACAGACGATGCGGGTTCCTTCCAGAACGGTCTGGTAACCGTCGCGGCGCAGACAGGTGACATGCAGCAACACGTCTTCCATGCCATTGTCTGGAACGATGAAGCCGAAGCCTTTGGCGACGTCAAACCACTTGATGACCCCGGTGATCTCAATGAGGTCCACCGCGTCGCCATGAGCTTCCGCTACCGCCTCGTTCTTGTCTGAGGACCTTTCCCCCATCCGGATAACTCTCCGATACGCGCCACATGGAAATTAAGTGATTCTCGATTGAAACATTAACATTGTATTGCGCGGACAGTGCAAGCCCTGCCGCAAAACTTGTTGAGTCTTCCACGTCTAATGCTTGTGACGCTCGTTGCTTTCACCTTGATACGCCATATCCGTGTCCTGTATCCGATCGAGCAACTTGCGGCGGTTGCAATAAGTTCAGGCGCAACACCGCCATGCCTTTGCCTCGTGTCCAAATCCGCCTATCGTCGGTTCAATCAAGAATCATGGAGAAAGCCGATGCGTTATTTGCACACGATGGTCCGGGTCACAGATGTAGATGCATCGCTCGATTTCTATTGCAACAAGCTTGGCCTTGAAGAAATCCGCCGCCACGAAAGCGAGGCAGGCCGGTTCACGCTGATTTTTCTCGCCGCTCCCGACGACAAGGCGCGCGCCCTTGCCGACAAGGCCCCGATGGTGGAATTGACCTACAACTGGGATCCGGAGGAGTATCAGGGCGGCCGCAATTTCGGTCACCTCGCCTATGAGGTCGATAATATCTACAAACTATGCCAGCACATGCTCGACAATGGCGTGACCATCAACCGGCCGCCGCGCGACGGGCACATGGCCTTTGTCAGGTCGCCGGACGGAATTTCCATCGAGCTTCTTCAAAAGGGCGATCCGCTTGACCCCGCGGAACCTTGGGCATCGATGAAAAACACCGGCGCATGGTAAACGCAGGTGATCGACCGGTGATGTTCTGTGGCCGGTCGTTCCCCGCGGCGTGGCAAGGCTCACGCAATGGTCGGCGTCTAGTTTGCCAATAATGTCATGGTTCTGCCGTATTTACGACGCATCGCATGATCCACATCCAGTTACCCGTTTGTCCGGCAGACTCCGGACGTTGCGTTTACAACAACGCCATTAATGGGTACGCACAATCTTGAGGCCTTCGGGTCTGCCATTGCATGAGACCGGGGGCTCCAGAGATTGCAGACAGGCGGAAAAAATGCAGTCAGGCGCGGTTCTGGCACCCATGTATGTTTGCTGGCGGGTGTGGCGATTGCCCTGACCGGATGCGTGTCAGCCGGCGATCCGTCGATGTTTGCCAGCCAGGGTTTCGCACCCGGTTCCCCCAGTT
Source organism: Hoeflea sp. (assembly GCF_039975035.1). Classification (GTDB taxonomy): domain Bacteria; phylum Pseudomonadota; class Alphaproteobacteria; order Rhizobiales; family Rhizobiaceae; genus Hoeflea. The sequence continues at coordinate 28,177 of NZ_JBDWHW010000141.1, forward strand.
TCAGCAATTTCAACAGCGCTGACCAGTCTGACGCACTGATGATGGCCTCGGCAGCTGAGGCCTCAACGTCTGAAGGCATACCGGTTCCGGTTCCCTCGCCCGCCTCGGCAGATGCCGAGCCAGCTCAGCCAGCGGCAGATCAGGCGCAAGGTGGAGCAAATCAGCAACTCGCCATGGCCAACACATCCGTCGATGCGCTCAACCAGGGAATCACGCAGAACCAACCGGTTCATGCGTCGCCGAACCTCTACAGCGCCTCGGCTGAAGCCCCCCAGCCCACCCCTGCCGAAAATGTCTCAAGTGATTCCGCGCAGCTTGCGTTGCGGATGGCGTCGGCTGATCCGACGCCAGCAAGTGTCGGAACCGATTCGGATCAATCCGCCGAACAGCCGAAAACCCGGGAACTGGCGGTGGTTGCGCCGCCAAAGAAACAATCCATTTTCGCGCGCCTGTTTGCATCGCAGCCGAAATCGACCAGGAACGCACCCTCTGGAACGAAAAAACGTCTGGCCTCGTCGAAACCCACCCAGGTTGTCGTGGCCTCAGCATCCACTGGCAACAGTGCGGCGCTCCCCGGGGTGCGCATGTCAAACGTGTTCGGGATTAGCGACAGCGACAGTTCGGAGGAGCCGCGCGGCGCACGCATGGAGCTGGCTTCGGCCGCGGGTCTGGCGCGTCTCGCTCCCAACGGCCTTCGTCTTCAGACCGAAAAGGTCGATGTCGGTTGTTTCAAACCTGAACTGATTCGGGTTCTCAAAACCATCGAACGTCACTACGGCCGTTCACTTGTGGTCACATCGGGCTACCGCAGCCCAAAATACAACCGGCGCGTCGGCGGCGCTTCGGGATCGCGGCACACCTCCTGCGAGGCAGCCGATATCCAGATCGAAGGCGTTTCCAAATGGCAACTGGCCAAATACCTTCGCGCCATGCCGAACCGTGGCGGGGTTGGCACCTACTGCCACACAGAATCGGTTCATATCGACATCGGCACCCAGCGTGACTGGAACTGGCGTTGTCGCCGCCGCAAGTAGCAAAACCGCATTCGGCTCCATGTCGCCGGCCCACAGCGCCGGGCATTTTGCCGGTCTTTTCCGCCAACTCCAATTAGATGACATTTTTTTCCGGAGAGATGAATTAACCGCTTGCGGTCCCAAAGCGGTCTGACTATAAGACGGCCACATTGTACGCGCCCTTCGTCTATCGGTTAGGACGCCAGATTTTCATTCTGGAAAGAGGGGTTCGACTCCCCTAGGGCGTACCACAATTTTCAAGCACTTCGCTTGTTCTCCTCATCCTGCACATGAACCGTAGATGAGCCGGGCGCACAGCTCCCGCGGCGGATTTCGATCGTTGTGCGACAGCGTCGGCGCATGTCTCTCAGGCACGGAAAAAGCCACCTTGCGGATCGCATCGGCTTTGAGGACCGGCAGACCGGCAACGCGATTGGACGACGGGGTTAGCGCGCGGGTGCTGCGTCAATCACCCTGATCTGAACCCTCCGGACGCCCTGCCAGTGATCGGCGGAAATCGTTCCTGCGACATGAAACATCATCCCCCGGCCTCCCAGCAGCGTGGCGCCCATTTCGGTGTCGGCGGCGCGAAATGCGATGCCGTTGAGCTTGCCTCCATCAGCCCCTGACAGCGTGAGCTTGATGTGATTCTGCCCCACCACCCGCGCATCGCTGAGCGTATGCGCCGGTACGACGAACACCGGCTGCGGATGGCCCGCGCCATAGGGCCCGGCGCACTCGATCATGTCGACCAGATCCAGCGTCGCCCCGGAAGCCGAAATCGCCCCATCGATCTTGAGCCGGTGCGCCGCGGTCAATCCGGCAACGGTGTCTGCGGCACGTTCTTCAATGAACGTGCGCAATTCGCCCAGCCTGGTCTTGTCCACTGTGATCCCGGCTGCCATTGCATGGCCACCGCCCTTGACCAGCAGGCCGCGTTCAACCGCCTTGCGCACCAGTCGGCCGATATCAAGCCCGGGAACCGAACGGCCCGATCCTGTGCCCTTGCCATTGCCATCGAAGGCGATGGCGAATGCCGGCCGCCGGTAGCGCTCCTTGAGCCGTGAAGCCAGCAGTCCGACCACTCCTGGATGCCAGCCCTGGCGCTCGGTGATGATGATGGCCGGTCCGTCTCCGGACGCCATTTCCATGGCAGCTTCCGCATCCGCTTCCGCCAGCATCGCCGCTTCGATGGCCTGGCGTTCGCGATTGAGTTCCTCCAACCGCTCCGCGATGGCCCCGGCTTCCGCCGGATCCTCCAGCGTCAGCAACCGGCTGCCCAGCGCCGCATCACCAATGCGCCCGCCGGCATTGATTCGCGGACCGATCAGGTAGCCAAGATGATAGGGGGTGATCGGTCCGTTGACTCCGGCCCGCTGGCACAGCGCCGCAAGCCCGGTATTGCCCAGGGTCCGCGCCACCAACAGCCCCTTGACCACGAACGCACGGTTAAGCCCCTTGAGTGGCACCACATCACAGACCGTGCCAAGGGCGACCAGATCGAGACAGCCGAGAAGATCGAATGTCCCTGCCCGCGCTTCACCCTTGCCGCGCAACAGCCTCAGCGTGCCCGCCAGCACCATGAACACCACTCCACAGGCACACAGATGGCCAAGCCCTGACAGATCATCCTCGCGGTTGGGATTGACCAGCGCGTGGGCGACCGGCAACTCGCTTGCCACCTGGTGGTGATCGATCACCACCACATCGACGCCGCGCCGTGCGGCCTCCTGGAGCGAGTCATGACTGGTTGAGCCGCAATCGACGGTAATGATCAGTCCCGCGCCCCGGTCGATCAGTTCGCCGATGGCGGTGGGGTTTGGCCCATAGCCTTCAAAGATCCGGTCCGGAATGTAAATCTCGCTGACCACGCCGAAATGACGCAGGAAGCGCTGCATCAGCGCCGACGACGTCGCACCGTCGACGTCATAGTCGCCGAAGATGGCCACACGCTCGCCGCCGGCGATTGCAGCAGCAATGCGGGCTGCGGCCTTGTCGCAATCGGTGAGACTGGACGGGTCGGGCATCAGCGATTTGATGGTAGGATCGAGAAAAGCAACCGCGTCGCCCATGGCAACATCGCGGCCGGCCAGAACCCGCGCGATGACATCAGGCAGCCCGGTGGTCTGCGCAATCGAGATCGCCTTGTTTTCGCCGGCCAGATCCAGCCGCGCGATCCATTTCTGGCCGGAGAGTGACTGGTCCACTCCAAGAAACGCCCGGTCGGACACGTTGCTGCCTGTCATCGAGAATCAACCCGTCATCAAGCGCCGGGCCACCATGGCCGCGCTGGAGACATTGCTCATAGACTAAACAGGACAGACGGGCAAAACGTCTGACAGAAACTCCCGTCAGGAAGCTGCGGTCGGCTGGCCGGCCCGGGTCAAGGCACTGTGCGTCAGTCGAATTTTGCGAGGTCCTGGTGCCGGGCCTTGATTTCGCGAACAGTACGGGAAGAAGATCGCATCACGATGGTATGGGTAACGATCGCATCCGGCGTGAACCGCACGCCCTGCAACAGATTGCCGTCGGTCACGCCGGTGGCGGCGAACAGCACGTCGCCGCGCGCCATTTCTTCCATCGTGTAGATCTTGAGCGGATCGGAAATTCCCATCTTGGCCGCGCGGGCGATTTTTTCTTCGGTGTTGAGCTGCAGCCGGCCCTGCATCTGTCCGCCAATACAGCGCAACGCCGCAGCCGCCAGCACGCCTTCAGGCGCACCGCCAATGCCCAGATAGATATCGATACCGGTTTCCTCGGGATCGGTGGTGTGGATCACGCCGGCAACGTCGCCATCGCCGATAAGCCGGATCGCAGCACCCGTGGCGCGCACTTCCTCGATAAGGCGGGCATGGCGCGGCCGGTCGAGGATACAGGCGGTCACCTGATTGACCGGAACGCCTTTGGCGCGCGCGACCGCATGCATATTATCTGTCGCACTGGCATCGAGCGCCACGGTATTGGCCGGATAGCCCGGCCCGATGGCGATTTTCTCCATATAGACGTCGGGGGCGTAAAGCAGACTGCCCTTTTCGGCAATCGCGATCACTGCCAGCGAATTTGGCAGGTTCTTGGCACAAATTGTCGTCCCTTCCAGAGGATCGAGTGCGATATCCACCTTGGCGCCATCGCGGTTGCCCACTTCCTCGCCAATATAGAGCATGGGCGCTTCGTCGCGCTCGCCCTCGCCGATCACCACGACGCCATCGATCGGCAGCCGGTTCAGCTCGGAGCGCATCGCATCTACGGCGACCTGGTCAGCGGCCTTCTCGTCACCCCGCCCCCGCAGCCGCGCAGCCGCGACAGCTGCACGCTCTGTGACACGCGCGATCTCGAGTGTCAGAATCCGGTCGAGACCGCTTGTGTCTGTCGATATACCTGCCATGGTGTAACTTCCCTCAGGGTAATTCGTTGGCTGCTCTTACAGCCTTAAAACATAGCAAAGCAATGTGAATCCCGCATTAAAAGCCATTGTTTTTTCAGGATATTGGTCATATCAGCGACTAAATCGATTAAAGCGGCAGCCTGGGCTGCGAGCCGGTTCGCCCGCGTCGCAAGGAAAAATCTGCGGCCATCAGCTCTCGCGGGTGCGTTCGATTCGGATCACCTGCGGCTCGCCCGAGAGGTAGCCCTCGCCCTTGATGGCATCGACTGCGGTCCGAACCTTGGATTCGGTGGTCGCATGCGTGACCAGAATGACGGTTTGCGGTCCGGCTTCCGACCCGACTGGCCGCGCACGCTGAACAATCGATTCCAGCGATATCCCGTTGTCGGCCATCCGTGTGGCGATCGAGGCAAAGACACCGGCCCGGTCGTCAACCTTGAGCGAAATGAAGTATCCGCCTTCATGGCTCTGGATCTGGGCGCGGGTATAGGGCTCAAGCGTGTCCGCCGGCCGCCCCAAGGCCGGCGCATGCTGATGTCCCGGCCGGCTCTTGGCGATATCGGCGACATCGCCAAGCACGGCGGACGCGGTAGCGTCACCGCCCGCGCCGGGACCTGACAGCATCAGTTCGCCAAGAATATCTGCTTCGATCGTCACCGCATTGGTGACACCTTCGACCTGAGCGATCATCGAACCCTTGGGCACCATGGTCGGATGCACCCTTTGTTCGATGCCGGTCGCGGTTCTTTGCGCCACACCAAGCAGCTTGATCCGGTAGCCCAGTTCATCCGCCGCATGAATGTCCTCGATGGAAATATTGGTGATGCCTTCAACATAGACCGCATCAGCGGCGATCTGCGTGCCGAAAGCCAGGCTGGTGAGGATCGACAGCTTGTGCGCGGTGTCATTTCCCTCGATATCAAAGGCCGGATCGGCCTCGGCGTATCCCAGCCTTTGAGCCTCTGACAGGCACTCCGCAAATCCGAGATTGTCCCGCTGCATCCGGGTCAGGATATAGTTGCAGGTTCCGTTCAGAATGCCGTAGATCCGCGTGACCGAATTGCCGGTCAGCGATTCCCGCATGGCCTTGATGACCGGAATTCCACCAGCCACCGCCGCCTCGAAGTTCAGCAGCACTCCGTTTTTCTCGGCCAGCCGCGCCAGTTCGACACCGTGGCTGGCAAGCATGGCCTTGTTGGCGGTCACAACATGACGCCCGGCGGTCAGCGCCGCGATGGCAGCGGCATGGGCGGGATCGCCATCACCGCCGATCAATTCGACCAGCACATCGATATCGGCCTCGCGAGCCATGGCCACCGGATCGTCAAACCAGCTCACACCCTCGAGACCGATGCCGCGATCGCGGCTGCGGTCACGCGCGCTGACAGCGGTAATCAGGATTTCACGGCCGCAAATGTCAGCGAGCAGATTGTGCCGGGTGGTGATCGCGCGAAACAGCGCGGCGCCGACGGTTCCAAGTCCTGCAATGCCGATTTTGAGGGCATCAGTCATGATTGCTATCCACTTTGCCTGATCAATTACTCAATTTGTCCGTGCCGGGAGCGCGAACCGAAGATGTGCAAGGGGGTTTACCGGCGGCTAACCGGGTGGTCAACGCCGGGCGGACAAAGACACTACATTGTCCCCGCCGCCATTTTCCTGAACGCTCGAGAAAAAGCGCTTTATGTTGCGCGCCGCCTGCCGGATCCGGTGCTCGTTCTCGACAAGCGCGATCCGGACATGCTCGTCGCCATGCTCGCCAAATCCGATGCCGGGCGCAACGGCCACATCGGCCTTCTCGACCAGCAGTTTCGAGAATTCCAGAGATCCAAGCTGTTTGAACGGTTCGGGAATCGGCGCCCAGGCAAACATGGTGGCGGGCGGAGGCGGCACATCCCAGCCGGCCTTGGCGAAACTGTCGACCAGCACGTCGCGGCGGCGCTTGTAGATCGAGCGCACTTCGGCAATATCCGAGCCGTCCCCGTTGAGTGCGGCGGTGGCGGCCACCTGGATCGGTGTGAATGCGCCGTAATCGAGATAGGACTTGACCCGGGTCAAGGCCGAAATCAGTCGCTCGTTTCCAACCGCGAATCCCATCCGCCATCCGGGCATGGAGAAGGTTTTCGACATCGAGGTGAACTCGACGCAGATATCAATTGCACCTGGAACCTCCAAAACCGAAGGTGGCGGTGTGTCGTCAAAATAGATTTCGGCATAGGCCAGGTCAGACAGGATGAGGATGTCGTGTTTCTTGGCGAACGCGACGACATCCTTGTAGAAATCCAGCGTGGCGACAAAGCTGGTCGGATTGGATGGATAATTCAGGATCAGCGCCAGCGGCTTCGGGATCGAATGCCGGACCGAGCGCTCGAGCGCATGGAAAAAACTGGCATCGGGCGCCACATCGAGCGACCGGATCACCCCGCCCGACATGATGAATCCGAAAGCGTGGATCGGGTAGGTCGGGTTTGGACAAAGAATGACATCACCCGGGGCGGTGATCGCCTGGGCCATGTTGGCAAAGCCTTCCTTCGAGCCGAGCGTGGCGACAACTTGCGTTTCCGGATCGAGTTTGACGCCGAAACGCCTCTGGTAATAGCTCGCCTGCGCCCGGCGGAGGCCGGGAATTCCCCGCGACGTCGAATAGCGGTGCGTGCGCGGATCCCTGACCGCTTCGCACAATTTGTCGACAATGGCCGGCGGCGTCGGCAGATCGGGATTGCCCATGCCGAGGTCGATGATATCCGCGCCCCCTGCCCGGGCCGAAGCCTTCAGGCGGTTGACCTGTTCAAAGACATAAGGCGGAAGTCTGCGGACCTTGTGAAATTCTTCCATGGAATTCCCCGAAATTGCGGGCAGATTGCTGGGTGTGCCCAAGTGGCAAGGGTTTGCGTCCAAACCAGCACGAACGCAAGATTTATTTCTCGATTTCCCGCTGGGTGTCGCTGCCGTGGCTGGCGGCCAGCGCTCGAAGCTCCTTCAGCCGCCGCTCATACTGGGCGCGCGCGCCAGGTGTCGCGGCCCGCGACCGCAGCAGTTCCGTCATCTCCGCCTCCGCCGCGAGCTTTTGCGCCTCGGTCAGCTGTGAATTTGCCGCCTTTGGCATGCGTCCGAAACTCGGATATTGTCCGGTTTGGCGCGCACCGGTGGCGACGAAGTCCTTCTTCTCGACCGGTGTGGTTTTTTCGATCGGAATCACCGACATGACGCCAGGGTTGCGCCTGATGACCGTGGGCGCAGCCGGCTCTGGAGCGGGCTCCTGTGGGGTTGTCTGTTCCTGTGCGTTTGCAGACTCCACGTCTGCCTGGTCCACCATGGTGCCCGGCACCGATGAAACAGCCTGGCTGTCCGCGGCAGCGGGCTTGGGAGCGGCATCCTCCAGCGAGGCCGTCTGGCATCCGCTTGCAAGAATCGCGACAAACGCAACAAACGCCGGTCGATAAATTTCCATCATGACAATGTATATTCCGGTCTCCACCAAATGGTGGTCATGACATGGACAAAAAAAGTCCTTATCAAGAAGGGACTGATGTTCGGATCTACAGCCAAGCATCGCAACTAAGCCGATTTAAGGCAGAATACAGTCCGGAGGCAAGCTTCGGCATTCAGGAGGAGGCATCAATATGCCAGACAAGGGCAAGAGCACGGCCGGGGAAAACCAAAGCGAGGCCAATGCATCACCAGCCGATGCCTATGTCGTCAAGAATCCCGAAGCCTTCGCCCGCAACGTCGCGCGCATGCTTGAGGAATTGGGCAAGGCAGCCGCTGCCTGGGTCGAGCCGCGCGAGAAAGGCGAAGTTTCCGACACTGTCTCCGAACCGATGGCAGACATGGTCAAGACCTTCTCCAAGGTCGGAGAATACTGGCTGTCCGATCCCAAACGCGCCATCGAAGCCCAGACGTCGCTGCTGACCAGCTATTTCGGCATGTGGAGCGAATCCGTCAAGCGCATGTCCGGCGAGGACAATAGCCCGAAGCCAAAATCCAGGGACAAGCGATTTTCCGATCCGGATTGGGAAGACAACCCGTTTTTCGAGTTCCTGAAAAATGCCTATTTCATCACCTCCGACTGGGCCAACAAGCTCGTCGACGAGAGTGAAGGCCTCGATGAACATACCCGCCACAAGGCTGCCTTTTACGTGCGCCAGATCACCAGTGCCCTGTCGCCGGCCAATTTCATTGCCACCAATCCCGAGCTCTACAAGGAAATGGTCGCCTCCAACGGTGAGAACCTGGTCAAGGGCATGCACATGCTCGCCGAGGACATTGCTGCAGGAAAGGGCGAGCTGAAGCTGCGGCAATCCGATGCCTCGTCCTTCAAGGTCGGCGAGAACATTGCCGTCTCGCCAGGCAAGGTCATCGCCCAGGACGACATCTGTCAGATCCTCCAGTACCAGCCTGCAACCGAAAAAGTGCTCAAGCGTCCGTTGTTGATCGTGCCGCCATGGATCAACAAGTTCTACATTCTGGACCTTAACCCCAAGAAATCCTTCATCAAATGGGCAACAGAACAGGGCCACACGGTGTTCGTGATCTCCTGGGTCAACCCGGATCAGCGCCAGGCCACCAAAGACTGGGAATCTTACTCCCGCGAGGGCATTTCCTTTGCCCTCGACACCATCGAGAAGGCCACCGGCGAACGCGAGGTCAACGCCATCGGCTATTGTGTCGGCGGTACCCTGCTGGCGGCCACACTGGCGCTGCACGCCCGGGAAAAAGACACCCGCATCGCCACCGCCACTTTTTTCACCACCCAGACCGATTTCACCTATGCCGGCGATCTCAAGGTCTTTGTCGATGACGCGCAGATCTCGTCGATAGAAGCGGCGATGGAAAAGAACGGCTACCTCGACGGGTCCAAGATGGCCACGGCCTTCAACATGCTGCGTGCTTCGGACCTGATCTGGCCCTATGTCGTCAATAATTACCTCAAGGGCAAGGATCCGATGCCCTTTGACCTGCTTTACTGGAATTCGGATGCGACCCGTATGCCGGCCGCAAACCATTCTTTCTATTTGCGCAATTGCTACCTGGAGAACAATTTGTCCCAGGGCAAAATGGTGCTGGCCGGCCAGACCCTGAAACTCGGCGACATCAAGATCCCGGTCTACAACCTCGCCGCCAGGGAAGATCATATCGCCCCTGCCCGTTCGGCCTATATCGGCGGCAAGCTGTTTGGCGGCGACGTCACCTATGTCATGGCAGGATCCGGCCATATCGCCGGTGTGGTCAATCCCCCCGCTGCAGGCAAGTATCAATTCTGGTCCGATGGCCCGGACACTGCCGAATTCGACGACTGGGTGGCTGGCGCAAAGGAAACCCCAGGGTCGTGGTGGCCGCATTGGCAGGAGTGGATCCGCGGATCTTCGGCTGAAGAGGTGCCCGCGCGCAAACCCGGAGGCAAGAAGCTCAAGCCGATCGAGGACGCGCCCGGATCTTATGTTCGCGTCCGGGTCTGAGCCCTTCCACCGTCTCGTCTGATGCGCCCGACCGGAAAAAGGCGTTGTTGTTTGCGAGCGGGTTCAATGCCTGATATGCGCCCTGACCATGCTGTTTGATCCGCCGCTACAAGCGATTCCTTTTCGATGCCGAACTGGAAAGCGGAGAACTGATCACCGGCTTCTGCCCCAACACCGGCTCCATGCGCGGACTGACCACGCCCGGCTCAACGTGCTACCTGACCCAGCATACCGGCGGTACGCGCAAATACCGCCACGCTCTTGAACTGGTCGAAGCCGACGATACACTTGTCGGAATAAACACCGCACGTCCGAACCTGCTGGTCGAGGACGCCATCGACGCAGGCCTGATCGGATCGCTCGGCACCTACGCAGAACGCATGCGCGAGCAGAAATATGGCATCAACTCGCGCATCGACATCCTGCTGCGGGATCACGAAAAGGGACTGGCCTATGTCGAGGTCAAGAATGTGCATTTTCGCAGGTCCCCGGGTCTGGCCGAATTTCCCGACAGTGTCACCAGCCGCGGCGCGAAGCATCTTGAAGAACTGGGCGACATGGTCGAGGCTGGACATCGCGCCATCATGGTCTATCTCATTCAACGCGCCGATGTGGACCGGTTCAGCCTTTGCCGCGGTCTCGACCCCGTCTATGCGGCTGCTTTTGACCGCGCCATGAAACGCGGGGTTGAAGCTTGCGCCATACGGTGCAAGATCACATCTGATGAAATACGCGCTGAATCGCTGGTTGCCGTTGAGGAAGCTGGTCTAAACAGCGTAATATAAACTTCAGCCGGCGCCGAGCCGGCCGCGACAGGACAAAGCGAGCCTTCCATGGTTACCTATATTGACGCCGCATCGGCCCCGATGAAAAACACCGGCCAGATCCGGCTTTATGGCCCTGATGGCTTTGAAGGCATGCGCAAGGCATGCCAGGTCACCGCCCGGTGCCTTGATGAACTGGTCTCCCGGGTCGTCCCGGGCGTGACAACCAACGAGATCGACCGCTTCGTGTTCGAATTCGGCAAGGACAACAACGCCCTGCCCGCCACGCTGAATTACCGCGGCTACACCAAATCCTGCTGCACATCGATCAATCACGTCGTTTGTCACGGCATCCCCAACGACAAGCCGCTGCGCGAAGGCGATATCGTCAACATCGATGTGACCTATGTGCTCGACGGCTGGCACGGCGATTCGAGCCGGATGTATCCGGTCGGCCAGATCAAGCGCGCTGCCGAGCGCCTCCTCGAAATTACCCAGAACTCGCTGATGCTCGGCATCGCGGCGGTCAAACCCGGCGCCCGAACCGGCGCGATAGGCCACGCCATCCAGTCCTATGCCGAGGCCGAACGCTGCTCGGTGGTGCGGGATTTCTGCGGCCATGGCGTGGGCCGGCTTTTTCATGACGCTCCCAATATCCTGCATTACGGACGCCTCGACGAGGGCCCGGAAATGCGCCCGGGCATGGTCTTCACCATCGAACCGATGATCAATCTGGGCCGCCCCCATGTCAAAGTGCTCTCTGATGGCTGGACCGCGGTGACGCGAGATCGCTCGCTGACCGCGCAATATGAACACACGATTGGCGTCACCGAGGACGGCTACGAGATCTTCACCCTTTCGCCTGCCGGGCTGGACCGCCCCGGTCTGCCCGCATGACATCACGCCGCCACCCGGGCCCGACTGAAAAAGGCCTCGACGATGGCGGCATGCGTGATGAAGGTCGAGACTTCGCGCCCGATGACGAGCGCAGCTTTTTTGCCGAAAGCCGCCAGGGCAAGACCCGGGGCCAGGCACTCGCAACAGATCCGCGTGGTGCGCCAGACGGCGCGGACGAACATTATCACGGGCATCGGGACCGGTTGCGCCAGCGGTTTCGCGAAAGTGGCGACCGCGCGCTGGCCGATTACGAATTGCTTGAACTGCTGTTGTTCCGGCTGATTCCCCGCCGCGATACAAAACCGATAGCCAAGGCGCTGCTTGCCCGCTTCGGCTCGCTCCCCGAAGTACTCGGCGCGCCGACCGGCTTGCTCACCGAGGTCAAGGGCGTCGGCGACAGCGTCGCGACCGACCTCAAGCTGGTCGCGGCAATTGCTCACCGGATGCTCAAGGGCGATCTCAAGGGCCGGCAGGTTCTCGCATCCTGGTCGTCAGTGATCGAATATTGCCGGGCGGCGATGGCCTTTGAAGCCCGAGAGCAGTTCCGCGTGCTGTTCCTCGACAAGAAAAACGCCCTGATCGCCGACGAAGTGCAGCAGACCGGAACCGTGGATCACACTCCGGTCTATCCGCGCGAAGTGGTCAAACGCGTGCTTGAACTCTCTGCGACCGCGATCATTCTGGTCCACAACCATCCCTCTGGCGACCCGACCCCTTCGCGCGCCGATATCGAGATGACCAAGCTGATCATCGACACCGCCCGCCCGCTGGGCATCACCGTCCACGATCACATCATCATCGGCAAGGAAGGTCATGCCAGCCTCAAGGGCCTTAAGCTGATCTGAGACAGCCAAACCGTTGGATTGCACACGATCCCCGCAGGCGGGCGCAGTTGGTACGCCGTCAATGACGTCGTCGAATCAAAAACGCCGGAGCAATTGATGCCCCGGCGTTTCCTGTAATCCTTGCAGGGATGACTTATTCAGCCGCTGCGTCGTCCTTCTTGGCGGCTTTCTTCTTAGCCGGAGCCTTCTTCTTCGCTGCCGGCTTTTCTTCCGCCTCGGCCTCGTCGTCGGCCATCAGCTCTTCCTTGCTGACGGTCTTGTCGGTCACGTCAATGACAGTAAGCATGTGATCAATGGTCTTTTCCTCGAAGATCGGAGCGCGGAGCGATGCAACGGCACCCGGTGTCTTCTGGAAGTACTCATAGATTTCCTGTTCCTGGCCCGGGAACTTGCGAACCTGCTCGAAAAGCGACCGCTGCAGCTCTTCGTCGCTGACCTGGATACCGGCTTCTTCGCCGATCTTGGAAAGGACCAGACCCAGCCGAACCCGCCGCTCGGCCAGCTTGCGATATTCTTCGCGAGCAGCCTCTTCGGTGATATCTTCATCCTCGAAGGTCTTGCCGTTGTCGGTAAGTTCCTGGTTGATCTGACGCCAGATGCTTTCGAATTCGGCATCCACGAGCTTGGACGGAGATTCCAGCTTGTGGGCTTCGTCGAGCTGATCGAGGATCTGCCGCTTCAGTTTCTGGCGGGTGATCTGGCCGTACTGGCTTTCGATCTGCGAACGCACGATTTCGCGCAGCTTGTCAGCCGATTCGAGGCCAAGCGTCTTGGCGAGTTCATCATTGATTTCCAGCTCGCCAGGAGCAGCCACTGCCTTGACGGTAATGTCGAACTTGGCTTCCTTGCCGGCCAGATGGGCGGCCTGGTAATCGTCCGGGAAAGTGACCGAGATTTCTTTCTCGTCGCCAGCCTTGAGGCCAACCAGCTGCTCTTCAAAGCCCGGAATGAACCGGTTCGAACCGATGACCAGCTCCGCGTCCTGATCGGCGCCGCCTTCGAAGGGCTCGCCGTCGAGTTTGCCGAGATAATCGATCGTCACCTTGTCGCCATCAGCAGCCTTGCCGTCCTTGGGCTCATAGGTGCGGCTGTTTTCGGCAACGCGCAGCACCTGCTCTTCGACTTCTTCCGCCGGCACGTCGATGATCTCGCGCACAACCTTGAAGCTGGACATGTCCGCCACGTCAAAAGACGGGATAACTTCATAGACCATGGTGAATTCGAAATCGGCGGCGCCGTTGAGGATTTCGTCGGCTTCCTTCTCGTCCTCGGTCATGGAGATTTCAGGTTGAGTAGCAGCCTTCTCGCCACGCTCGGAAAGGATCGCGGTCGGCTTTTCCTGGATCATCTCGTTGACCAGTTGGGCCATCATCGATTTTCCGTAGACCTTTTTCAGGTGCGAAATCGGCACCTTGCCGGGACGGAAACCGTTGATCCGCATCTTGCCCTTGGCTTCGGCAAGCTTTTCGTTGAGTTGCGACGCCATATCCTTGGCGGGAACGACAACCTTCAATTCGCGCTTCAGCCCTTCGGCAAGCGTTTCGGTAACCTGCATGTTCAAACCTTCATTTCCTCGCGACTGCGACCGTTCGGGTTGGCCCCGCGACTGGGCCGGCTAACCGGCGTCGCTTGTGGCATTTTTCATTTCAGGCTCCAAACCGGATCAACCGGCAGGATGCCTCTTCGTCTTCGTCCACTCATCCAGCGCCAGGCGGCGGCCGGACTGGATCATAATCTGGTGCGGGTAGAGAGACTTGAACTCCCACGCCTTACGGCACCAGAACCTAAATCTGGCGTGTCTACCAATTTCACCATACCCGCTCTTAGGGCCGCAAAACCACGCTCGCGCGAGGCGACCCTGAACGCGGTCGCTCTATATCACCCGTTTGGCGGCGATCAAAGGAAAAATGACCCTAGCGGTCAGGGTTTTTGGTCACAATCCGCACGGAACGCAAAATATAGCCCGCTTTTCAATAGAGCGGTTCCTGGTAAAGCGTCTCGCCATCAATCATTAATCTCGCGATTTGCGGTTCTCCATTCTCCGAAACACGGATCGCGACCGTGGTGCGACCGTCGTTTCGGGCCTTTTCAATCTCAAGCCCTTCACCTTCCGGAACATAATAGCGCTCAATCCCGAAGCTCAGCCTGCCGATCGAATTCAATCCGCCGGTCGGCTGAGCGACGCTGACACGGGCCGGCAGCGATTTGAGAACCACCTCCTCCGCAGAAACCTGCTGAGGCCTGGAAAAGCTTGCGGCCTTCGCCGCGAACACGCCGTCACTGCCCGGAGCCAGTATCAGCCACACCGGAGTGGTGGTGTCTTCAACCGGCCAGGCCCCGACAACCAGTTGCTTTTCAATGGAGGACACGTCCTTGTAATTGAGCCGGACATAATCTCCGCGCATCAGATCGCGCGGGTCTACCGGTTCGGTTTTGAGGACGACTTCGCGACCATCCCTGAGGATCGCAGCCCTGCGCTCGATCGCCAGCGCAAGAGTTCCGACAAGAACCGCGGCGGACACAAGGCCGGCCAGCAATGGGTTGATCCGCCGTCGCAGCATATGACCGAACTTCATCATGACCGTGCCTCGCCTGATTTGAATCGCTTCTCGATCTTCATCACCGCGAATGCGATAACGGCCAACACCAGACCGCCGAAAAACAGAAAGCCGGAACTGCCAAGCAGCGATCCAAGCGTTTCGCTAACCACGTAAATCGTCTCGCAAGCGAAGGCGAAATAAGCGGCCCGCCGGACCAGTTGGTTTTCGCCGCCGGCAACGATCAGAAGCGCAACGCTGCTGATCAGAATCAGCGCGGCAAGCGCCACCTCGGTCACAAGCCCCGGATCGTTGAAGTTGGCCTGTATCAAACCCATCCCGGCCAGCAACAGAACCGCCCCATAGGCCGAGAACATGCCATGCTTAGCCACCACGCCGCCTGTCAGTGATGGTGCAAACGATCCGAGCGCAAACGCCACCGCGCCAATCGCGGCCAGCACGTAGCCAGGTTGCAGGTCGGTTGCCCTGTCCACCACCCACATCGCCCAGCACAGCAGCAGCAAGGCGCCAAGATGTCCGCCGATGGCAGAACGCGCTCTCCAGGCCGACACCATGACGGCAACGGCCAGTGCCAGGACAATTCCATAGCCGGAAAGATTGAGGACATTTGCAGATCCGTATCCGAACAGGTCTGATTCGGCGAACAGGTAGCCGAATCCCAACAGACCGGCGCTGACGGCAGCCATCGGCGAGGCAAAGGCGGCGGACACCACGAGCGCCCCTACGGACCATGTCAGCATGAATGCCGCTTCGTCGCCGCTCAGATGATACATCTGGCCCACCAGTGCCAGGCCGGCGCCATAACAAAGCAGCGTGAACACCAGTGCAGCCTCGGTGATCCAGACAGACCCCCGTCTCGCGGCCACCACGGCGACAGCAAGACCGCCCATTATAAGGACAACGACAGTGACGACCCGCATCAATCGCGGAATGGCGTCCCAGTTTGCCGCGACAAGCGCGATCACCGCACCGCCAAACATTACTGCCGCAAGCACCGCCAGAACCGCGGAAAGGCTAAAACCGGCATAGCGCTTGTCATGATCGGCCAGCAACGCCTCACCCTGGCCGGGCTGCAGAAGCCCGCGCCGGGTCCACTGGTCGATTTCACGCTTGAGATATCTTCTAAGCATTTGCCGATTCCTTCACCCAGGCGCTCCTGCCCGAGATTACACCAAGCCGCGTGCCGGACAATGACGGCATAAACGGCAGCCTGCCTTCAAATATTCCGCCAGTGCACAGCTTTGAGGCAAAGCGACACCAAAATCACTTAAGCCATGCAAATATCGAATAGCTTCCATGAGAATATTGCACTGCACAAATCGATTGAATGCCCCTATATTCAAAACATCGGAACGCCACGGTGGTGATCCGGAAAACAGCAGGACAAAGGAAGATCGAAAAATGAAACTGATCCACTCCTACGCCAGCTGGCGGAAATACCGCGAAACCTGCGTCGAGCTGAACCGGCTTTCGGAACGCGAGTTGAGCGACATCGGCATGTCACGGGGCGATATCCCATTCGCCGCACGGCGCGCCTTGTAAGAGTTTCAAGAATTCGGAGCGGCCTCCTCCTCCTCCCATAAAGCCGCTTCGATGTGACTGACGTTCATCCTCCTCCCGAGCGTCAGTCTCCCAAAATGACGCCCACCGGATCCTCCTCCCCCGGTGGGCGTTATTTTTTGCGCCAGTCCACCCTGAGCGCCAAGCCATCTCACCCAATTCACCACACGATTCCATTCCCTGGACTGCTTCAGCCCGATTGCGGCAATGGCCGGGCGATATTGTGCGCTTACGTCGTTTTTACAAGGCTTTGTTAAGGCGTAATGCAGAAACCGCATGGCTCCTTTGCGTTATTTTGCACTGCACAATTCGAGCCGATGCCCCTATATTCAATTCAACAAACACGGGGCTGATTTGCAGCCCGAACAGAAAGGACCAACACCATGAACTTCCGTAAGGCTTACAAGGACTGGCGCGACTACCGCACGACCGTGAATGAACTGTCGCGCATGTCTGAACGCGAACTCAATGACCTGGGCATCTCCCGCGGTGACATTCCCTTCGTCGCTCGCCGCCCCGGCAACTAAGACCAAAAATCTCTGCCCGGTATTCCAACCGGTCAATTCAAACGGCGCCCTGGAACCAGGGCGCTGTTTCTGTTTGTGCAGTGGCCATTCATGCGCAAATCAGCCCATGCCTGGCCAAGGCGGCGGGCCTGTTGCATTGCCTAATTTTTACTCATTCCCGAATTGTGATTTTCCAGTTAACCAGCCATTCCGGCCATGCATATCAGGGCTGTGATTATTGCTCTGCACAATAGAGCGGCAAACGCCTATATGAGGGGCATCAGATTGATTACATCGTATTCACCGCCCCGACTGCAGGGCGCGCACCCGAGGAGACTGTCATGAAATTTCTCAACAGAGCACGCAGCTGGATGAAGACCCGCCAGACCGCCCAGGAACTTGCCAACCTTTCCAACGAAACCCTGGCTGACATCGGCCTGACCCGTTTCGACATTGACAATGTGGCGCGCGGCATCCGTACCCGCTGAATACATTCGATATGACCGTTCGTTACGGCGTCCCATGGGGCGCCGTTTTCGTTTGTTGCGGGGTGCGCAAAACATCTTTGAGACGGGACCGGGCCCGTGGTAAACCGACACCATGATCAAGAACACATCCTCCCATTCTTCAATCCACGTCATTGGCGGCGGCCTTGCCGGCTCGGAAGCCGCCTGGCAAATCGCGCGGCGCGGCTTGCCGGTTACACTCCACGAAATGCGGCCGGTGCGCGGCACCGAAGCCCACAAGACCGATAGTCTGGCCGAACTGGTGTGTTCAAACTCGTTCCGCTCCGATGACGCGGAAAACAACGCCGTCGGGGTCATTCACGCTGAAATGCGGCTGGCGGGTTCCCTGATCATGTCCTGCGCCGACAGCCATCAGGTGCCCGCCGGCGGCGCGCTCGCGGTCGATCGGGAAGGCTTTGCGCAGGCTGTTACCAATGCCATCGAGGCCGAACCGCTGATCGCTATCGCGCGTGAGGAAATCACCGGTCTTCCGCCTGCCCAATGGGATCAGACAATCATCGCCACCGGCCCGCTGACAGCCCCGGGGCTGGCGGGTTCGATCCGCGCCGAGACCGGTCAGGATGCCCTTGCCTTCTTCGACGCCATCGCGCCGATCATTCACACCGATTCGATCGACATGTCGGTCTGCTGGTTCCAGTCGCGTTATGACAAGGTCGGCCCCGGCGGCACCGGCAAGGATTACATCAATTGCCCGATGGACAAGGACCAGTACGAGGCCTTTGTCGACGCCCTGATTGGCGGCGACACCACCGGTTTCAAGGAATGGGAGGGAACGCCCTATTTCGACGGCTGCCTGCCCATTGAGATCATGGCCGAACGTGGACGCGAGACCTTGCGCCACGGCCCGATGAAGCCGATGGGCCTGACCAACGCGCACAAGCCCGATATCAAGGCCTACGCCGTGGTCCAATTGCGTCAGGACAACGCGCTCGGCACGCTCTACAATATGGTCGGATTCCAGACCAAACTGAAATATGGCGCACAGGCCGAAATCTTCCGGTTGATTCCCGGCCTGGAGAATGCCGAGTTCGCGCGCCTGGGCGGCCTGCACCGCAACACCTACCTGAACTCGCCGAAGCTGCTCGATGGCACGCTGCAACTCAAATCCCGCCCCGGTCTGCGTTTCGCCGGACAGATCACCGGCTGCGAAGGCTATGTCGAAAGCGCCGCGATGGGACTTCTGGCCGGACGCTTTGCCGCCGCCGAACGTTTGGGCGAGGCGCTGACACCTCCGCCGCTGACATCCGCCTTCGGCGCGCTGCTCAATCACATCACCGGCGGCCATATCCTGAGCGATGACGAGCCCGGCAAGCGTTCGTTTCAGCCCATGAATGTCAATTTCGGTCTGTTTCCACCGCTCGAACCCGGCGCAATCGTCAAGCCCGAAGGCGGCGGCCGCTTCCGGGGCAAGGACAAGGCCAAGGCCAAGAAACAGGCCATGGCGCGCCGCGCGCTCACTGATTTTGCAGCATGGCTGTCAAGCGACTCCGTGCGACAAGCTGCCGAATAGCATCACGAAAACCCGGTCCAAATCGAACGAGTTTTTTCGAAAAACCTTAACTCCTTGCCGGTATCATTTCCCATAAACACGAAAACACGTCCGCAGACGTCGATCACGGGGAAATCGAGATGCTACGCAAACTCGGCACAAACCGCTCCGGAAACTTCGGAATGATGGCCGCATTGATGAGCTTGCCATTGTTCGGCGCCGCCGCACTGGCCGTTGATTATGTCAACGCCGCAGGCCACAAGGCCAGCATCCAGAACGCCGTCGACGCCGCGGTGCTGGCCGCGGCAGTCTCCAAGAAGACGACCGAAGCGGAGTTGCGGGAGATCGCCGTCTCCGCATTGCTGGGCAATGTCACTGACGATGTGCGCAGCGACCTCGATGTGACGGCTTTCACGCTCAATGCCGATGGCCAGGTAACGATGCAAGTCAACGGTAAGCTGCCAAGCACGTTTGCACGGATTTTCAACCTCGACATACTCAATGTAGGGGTCACTGCCCAGGCGCAACGCTCCGGGGGACGAAGCATCGAGATTGCCATGGTGCTCGACAACACCTATTCAATGGTTGGCCAGAAACTGGCCGATCTCAAATCTGCAGCCAATGCCCTGATCAAAACCTTCGAGGATGAGTCCGATCTCGACGTCAAGATCGCGCTCGTGCCATTCTCGCGCTACGTCAATGTCGGGTTGCAATACCGAAACGAGAGTTGGCTCCAGGTCGATCCGGACTCATCGACCACCAAGAATGTTTGCAGCACCTACAGACCCGTGACCGGCAAATCAGGGTGCTACCGGGAGACCACTTCGGGAATGAACGACGGCGTGCCAACCACGGGATCGCGCGAGGTGTGCACAAGCTACACATACGGTCCGGAACAGACCGTCTGCAGGGACCGTACGACAACCATCAAATGGAAAGGCTGCGTCGGATCGCGGGATGCGCCACAGGACGTCAGCGATTCACGCCCGGATCGACGGATTCCCGGCTTGATGAATCAGAGTTGCAGTGCACCGCTGCTGACGCTCACCGACAACTTCACCACCATTCGCAGTGCAATCAATTCCATGGTGGCTCAGAACGAGACATATATTCCGGCCGGCATCATGTGGGGTTGGCGAGTGTTGTCGCCGCAAGTGCCTTTTAGCGAAGGCAAGCAATACTCCAAGGATGTCCGTAAATTCATGATCGTCATGACGGACGGCTCCAACACCCTGTCTCCGACCTACCCCCTGCACAACGGCAGGGACGGCACCTATGCCGATCAGCTCATGATCAAGGCATGCGCCAACGCCAAGGCGGAGAGCATCGAAATCTTCACCGTCGGCGTCGGCGTGCCCAATGCCAGCACACGCCAGGGGTTGGCCACATGTGCATCCAAACCCGATAATGCCATAGCCATTACCGACTCGACCAAGCTCAGCGCAGCCTTTCAGGATATCGCCAACCAGATTCTGGCAGTGCGGCTGACGATGTAGAGCTCCCCCGCGGATCCAGTGACAAGACCGCTTGCATGATCAGCGCAATTGGCAAGCGTCAACCGGCATTTCCCCCCCCGATCCCGGGTGAACCAATGCTATTCCGCCGGGGACACCGCCTGCCCGGCCGCGGCGCGCGGCAGGCCGGGTGTTCCAGCTGATTCGGGGTTTTGCGCGACATAATCCGTTTTCAACGCCTCCGACCCCTTGCGTGATCCGTCATGGCTCCAGCCAGGTGGTGCGAACAGGTAGGCCAGCCTCTCGGTCAGCGTCAGCCCCGGCTGAAACGCGTCGGCGAACATGTCGATCCATTCGTGAAACGCCACCTTGACCGGATTGAAGGTGCCGATGTTCCTGACAATGCCGTAGCGCGGCATGTCCTCATCGAGTTCCGGCACGAAACTGCCGAACATGCGGTCCCATATGATCAATGTGCCGGCATAGTTTGAATCAAGATAGCGCGGATTGGTGGCATGGTGCACCCGGTGATGCGACGGAGTGTTGAAGATCAATTCGATCGGCTTCCACATCCTGCCGATCGCTTCGGTGTGGATCCAGAACTGGTAGACAAGATTGAGCCCGCCGACAAACAGCAAAAGCACTGGATGAAAGCCGATCAGCGCCAGGGGAATCCTCAGAATGAACATGCCGGTGAACGTGCCTGTCCAGCTCTGCCGCAACGCCGTCGACAGGTTATAATGTTGTGAGGAATGATGATTGACGTGTTCAGCCCACACCCAGCGGCACCGGTGCGCAATGCGATGATACCAGTAATACCGCAGATCATCGAGGATGAAGCACAAGGCGATGGCCCACCAGGATGTGCCAAAATCATGGATCCGGAATTCCCAGGCCCACATCAGCACCCAGAACGCGACAAAACCGAGAAGCAGACCCGAGACCACATTGCCGACGCCCATCAACAGGGAGGTCAGCGTATCGCGGGTTTCATAATCGCCGCGGCCTTTGAAATACCGGATGACAAACAGTTCAAGCAGGATCGCGAGCACGAAAAACGGGATCGCCATCTGCGTCACATCCGGAAAATCTTTCAGATCAGGCATTGTGCCCCTCCTCCGGACCGCCCAGTTCCGGCTTCGCCAGGACAAAGCTTCCGCACAGCCAAAGTGAAACTTCCGCCGCCTCTTCACTGTTCAGGAACACATATTCTCCGCCCTTGAGGGTGGAATCATGAAATTCAACCTTCAACCCGGGCTGGTTTTCAAGCGGCTCTACCGAGACCGCGCCCGGCAGGATCAGCCTCGCAACGAAGTGACGTCCCATCGACTGCAGAAATCCGACTTTTCCATCTGCCAGCCTGAAAAAACAGGCATTTCCATCCATGGTCATCGTCACAGAGCGAATGGCCTCGCCGGGATAGGCGCGGGCGAACTCGAGGATCGCTTCGCCGGTGTCGCGGGCATCCTTGTGTCGCGATCCCCCGGTATAGTGAACAGCGCCAACCACCAGCAAGACGCCGAAAGCGACCATCACAATCAAGACACCAAGGCTCATCTTCTTCCTCCGACTTGACGCGGCTCCCGGACGCGTCAACGCTTGCTGACTATGCCCCGCACCATATTGTTGTGCAAGCCGCGCAAATCATGGATCAGTTTCAGGAGATGGCGCGCATCGGCAATGAGCGAATGCGGAAAATATCAGAGTCCGCCGCGCCGCGCTGCCCGCCACAAGCTCCATTGCCGCCGCCACTGCGGCAACTGAAGCGACGTATCCAGGCTGGCCGCGCCCAGTTTTTCGGCACGCACCAGAACAGGCTCCACTAAAGACACCGGCAGATAGGCAGGAAATACCGCTGCCGGCATCAGCCCGAGCGCTGCTTTCGCCTTGTTGAGATGCTCCCTGCCAAATCCGGCGAAAGCCCGCACCACAGTCGAGATCGCGGCGCGGTCTTCACCCCTTACAAATCGGTCGCGATCGAGCCCGGTCGCGGCCAGCAGATCGCCTGGAATGAAAACCTGCCCCCTGGCCTGGGTGATCGGCAACATCATCAAATGGCCGGCCACCGCCTGTGCCACGCCGGCATGACCACTGGCGGTGGCGGTTTCAGCCGAGATCGCAGGGTCGATCAGATAGACTGACATTTGCAGCATCGTCGACGCGGTTTCGCCGGCATAACCTTCATAGCTCATGCGATCGGGCATCGGATCATCATAAAGATCGAAAATCCGCGCCGCGCACATCGCCATCAGCGGTGCGGCGGCCATGGCACGGCGATCCATCATGTCTCGCAGCGCGGAGGCGACAGGATGCGCGTTCGCCTCCCCGTCCCGTTCGCCTGAAAGCACATCGCTCCACCACTGAAGCCGCACCTCGCCGGGCAGCGGCTCACGCACCCTGTCTCGGATCGCCGCGATCTCGGCATTAAACAGCATCAACGTCAGGAGATCGTCGCGAACCGCCTCGGGCATCAGCAACAATGCCAGATACCGGTCAATGTCAGCAGCACGCAGCTCGGACATCTGTTGCTCACGCGCAGCGGGCGACAGAGCGCCTGATGACCCCGGCCCGGTCACGATGCTCAGACGGCGATCAGGGCGGCGGCGACTGCCCGTGATTCGGCTAGCATGACATTGTAAGTCCGCACCGCTGCTCCAGTGCTCATCGGGTCGGACGAGACATTGGCACCACGCAGGACCTGCTTCAGATCGGCAGGCAGCGGCCGGATCGACATGCCGGTTCCAACCAGCAGAAATTCGATCTCTCCGGCTTCAGCCATCACCTTGTCAAACCGCGAAGCCGTCAACGCGGAATCTTCATCCATATCCCAGCCGTATATGCCAGAGGGCAGACACAGGATCGAGCCGCGATGCGACATCTCGGCAAACCTGAAACCGCCATTGCCGTAGGCCTCGATCGGCGCGCGGCCGGGAAAATGCGCCTCGCGGATCTCGATACCCCGCGCCATCCCTCAGGCCGTGCTCTGGTTGGCGGCGTCCGGGTCGGTTTCCCCCTGATCCTCGGTATCCATCCCGACGCGAAAAGTGTCTGCCCTCAGCTTGAACAGGATCAGCACCGGTGCGGCAATGAAGATCGACGAATAGGTTCCGACCACGACACCAAAGATCATTGCGAATGTGAAGGAGCGGATGACCTCGCCACCAAACAGGAACAGCGCCAGCAACGCCAGAAGCGTGGTCACTGATGTCAGGATGGTGCGCGGCAACATCTGGTTGATTGACATGTCAAGCAAGCTCGGAAGCGGCATCTTCTTGTAACGCCTTAGATTTTCCCGGACACGGTCGTACACGACAACCGTATCATTGAGCGAATATCCGACAATCGTCAGCACCGCGGCGATACTCGAAAGGTTGAACTCGATACCGGAGACAACGAAAATGCCAATGGTCAGCACCACATCGTGAATCGTTGCGATGATGGCGCCAAGCGCGAACTGCCACTCGAACCGGAACCAGATATAGACCAGGATGGCCATAAGAGATGCAATGACGGCAATGGTGCCGGCTTGCGCCAGTTCACCCGAAACCGTCGGTCCGACCACTTCGACACGGCGGATATCGTAGTCGCCTTCCAGCTCGGCGCGAACCAGGGTGATCACCGTCTGCTCGGCGTTTTCACCGCCACCTTGCGCCTGCACACGGATCAGCACTTCGCGTGGCGAGCCGAATTCCTGCGCCTGGATGTCTCCCAGGTTGAGTTCCGACAGCCGCGCCCGGATGTCGCCGACATTGGCGTTTCCGTCCTTGGCTTGAACCTCGATCATCGATCCGCCCTTGAAATCGATGCCGTAGTTCATGTTGATCGTGGCAAACAGCGCCATCGAGATCAGTGAAGTAGCCGCCGATATGACAAAGGTGTATCGGCGAAGCTTCATGAATCGGAAGCTGAAATCCCGGATAATCGCATCAAGCGCGCCTCTGGGCATGACCTTCGGTCGGCTGCGCCGCACCCACTCCGCAACCAGCCAGCGCGTCAGGGTGAAGGCGGTGAAGACGGTTGTCACAATACCGACTGCAAGCGTCACCGCGAAACCGCGAACCGGCCCGGTACCCAGATAGAACAGGATGATTGCTGCAATCAGCGTGGTGACGTTGGCATCCAGAATGGTTGAGAAGGCTTTGCTGAATCCGGCGTCGATAGCCTGGATGAGCGATCGCCCGGCCCGGTGTTCCTCACGAATACGCTCGTAAATCAGCACGTTGGAGTCCACCGCCATACCAACGGTCAGAACGATACCGGCAATCCCCGGCAATGTCAGCGTTGCGCCCAGCAGCGTAAGGATTGCAATGATCATCACCACGTTGGCAATCAGTGCCAGGTTCGCGATGAAGCCAAGCATGCCGTAGGCCACGAACATGAACACCAGCACCAGAACCGCGCCGATGATGCCGGCGATTTCGCCGGCGGCAACCGAATCGGCGCCGAGCCCCGGGCCGACGGTGCGTTCTTCAATTACCGTCAATGTCGCCGGCAATGCACCAGCACGCAGCAGGATCGCCAGATCATTGGCGCTTTGAACATCGAAATTGCCGGAAATCTGGCCGGTACCACCCAGGATGGGTTCACGAATTACCGGAGCCGAGATCACCTGTTCATCAAGCACAATGGCGAACGGCAAGCCGACGTTCTTGGTCGTGGCCTGACCGAAGCGCTGACCGCCCTTGGAATCAAACCGGAAACTGACAACCGGTTCGTTGGTGCGCTGGTCATAACCGGCCTGTGCGTCGACGAGATTCTCGCCCGAAACCAGCACAGTTCGCTCGATAAGATAGGGAATCGGCGGATCATCGGTAGAATAGAGCACCTCCGCCCCCGACGGAGGACGGCCTTCGATTGCCTCCTGCACCGGCATCGACGTGTCGACCATCCGGAAAGCCAGTTTGGCGGTCTGGTTCAGAAGGCTTTTCAAACGCTCCGGATCTGAAAGACCCGGAACCTGCACCAGAATCCGGTCAACGCCCTGACGCTGGATAACCGGTTCGGTGGTTCCCAGTTCGTCGATCCGCTTGCGCACCACCTCAATCGACTGGGCTACCGCCGACGATACGCGGTAGGTAATGCCTTCATCGGTCAGCAGAATACGCAATTGCCCGGGCTGGGTTTCTTCGATGCTTGCCTCGGCCACGGTACCGCCGCCAAACAATCCGGAATTGACCGGCAATGTCAGTTCGGCAAGAGCCTCTTTGGCTTCATCGATCCGTGCATCATCGCGAATGCGGACCTGCACCATCTGGCCGGTTCCCGAAAGGCCCGTGTATCCGATTCCCGCTTCGCGCAGCACCCGCCGCACGTCATCAACCGTTGTGGTCAGCCTGTCCTTGATAATGTCCTGACGGTCCACCTGCAGGAGCATGTAGGAGCCGCCCTGAAGATCAAGGCCAAGAGTGAGTTTCTTGGAAGGCGCCCAGTCCGGCAGGTTGTCTGCCTGTTGCTGGTTCAAAAGGTTCGGAGAGGCAAACACCACGCCGGCAAGAACAGCAAGCCAGATCAGGGTAGTTTTCCAACGGGAGAAATAAAGCATGGTGCTCTCGGTTCATCCTCGGGGACGAAATTGTGTGGGTAAAAAGTCCGGCGTCAGACGAACAGGAACACGTTCCTGTCCGTCATTTGCGGCTATTCCTTGGCGGGCTCACCCTTGACACGCACATCGGCAATCAGGCTGCGAACCAGCCGTACCTTGACGCCATCGGCAATTTCGACTTCCAGTTCGGTATCGTCAATCACCTTGGAGACCTTGCCAATTACACCACCACCGGTGATGACCTGATCGCCGCGGCGAACATTATTCAGCATTTCCGTCCGCTTTTTCATCTGCGTGCGCTGTGGCCGGATGATGAGGAAATACATGATTACAAAAATCAGCAGGAAAGGCAGGATCGACATCAGGATCTCACTGCCGCCGCCACCTAGTGGGGACTGGGCATAGGCCGGGGTCACAAACATGAAAAACTCCTTGAGGGTAAGCTTGGGGGGTACCCGGAGGCTCCCCAACAGTCGAGCGGAATATAGTGGCAAGATAGACGATTGCAACGCAAACATGGCGCCGGCTGGCCCTAATTGCCGTTCAAAACAGCTTTTCCGCGTCATCCTGCCGTGCTACCCGCTTTGGCACATGTCTGGATAGGGTGATTTCACTCGTCCGAGACAGGCATGCAACCGGTCAAAGCATCTAGCGGCCATTGCCTGTTCATCCAAACGAACACCGCTCGGTGTACAATAGTGTCAAGTCAAACCTGCCTGGAACATCGCATGCAAGACGAAACCGCCCGCCAAATCCTTGCCGAGCTTTCCCGCCTGTCGCGCGCCGTGGAAGCCCTGGCGCCGTCCCTGCCCGTCACCAACGACTTCGATGCAGCCGCCTGTTTTGTCTGGGACGCGGACAAACATTATCTCGCGCCGGTGACCCGGCCCAACCGGATTGAAATCAGTCTGATCAGGGGGGTCGACCATGTCCGCGACATTCTGGTCGACAACACCCGCCGCTTCGCCCATGGGCTACCCGCCAACAATGTGTTGCTCTGGGGGGCCAGGGGCATGGGTAAATCCTCGCTGGTCAAGGCGGTTCATGCTGCGCTTGCTGCCGACGCGGATCTTCCGGCACCTCTGAAACTCATAGAAATCCATCGCGAGGACATCAACTCGCTGCCCGCGCTCATGGGCCTGCTGAGACCGGCGCAGGCGCGGTTCATCCTGTTTTGCGACGACCTGTCGTTTGATCATGACGATACCGACTACAAATCGCTCAAGGCTGCGCTCGATGGCGGTATTGAAGGTCGCCCCGACAATGTGTTGCTATACGCAACCTCCAACCGCCGCCATCTGTTGTCGCGTGACATGATCGAGAACGAACGATCCACCGCCATCAATCCCAGCGAAACGGTCGAAGAAAAAGTTTCGCTGTCCGACCGCTTCGGTCTCTGGCTCGGGTTCCACAAATGCTCCCAGGACGATTATCTCGAGATGGTATCGGGATATGCCGCGCATTTCGAACTCGGCTCCGACCCCGAAACACTCCGTTCAGAGGCGCTGGAATGGTCAACAACACGCGGCGCCCGCTCTGGACGCGTGGCCTGGCAATTCATCCAGGATCTGGCCGGCCGTCTGGGAAAAAACATCTGAGCGGAGCACGTCCGCGCCGCAATGAAAAAAGGCCGGTACACAAAAGTGCCGGCCTTTTTCCTCTTTCGCCTGGAGGGGCGCTTATTCGAGATATTTCGTCGGATCGACCGGCGTGGCGTTCTTGCGAACTTCAAAGTGCAGGCGCGGCGTCTTGGCCACTCCGGACATTCCGGAACTGGCGATAACCTGGCCGCGAACCACTTTGTCGCCACGGGTCACATTAAGATCTTGCGCGTGCGCATAAACCGTCACCAGACCATCATCATGCCGGACCAAGACGGTTTTCCCGTATTCCTTGAGACCATCGCCGGAATAGATCACAACGCCGTTCTCTGCTGCCTTGACCGGTGTACCGGCGGGCAGGGAAATATCGATCCCGTCGTTGCGCTTGCCGTTCTCGGTCTTGGCGAACCCGGTGATCACCTGGCCGCGCGCAGGCCAGCGGAACTTGTCAATTCCAGTCCCTGCCGGAGCGATCGAAGCGATGTCCGATTTGGTCTTTGCAGCGACACTGTCGTCTCCGGCGCTGACCGGAGGCGTATAGGCTTTCGGAGACGTCGCCTTGTTGACCGATGCAGTGGTCGATCTGTCAACCATCTCGGCTCCAGCTGCCGGGATGACAAGCGACTGGCCGATACGAATGTTCGATCCATTCAGGTCGTTCGCCGCCTTGAGCGCATCCACGCTCACATCGTATTTCCGCGCGATCTTGCTCAGCGTGTCGCCACCGCTGACGGTATAGACGCCATCAGCCTGGCCGCCTGATTTCGAATTGGACGCGGTCACCGTCTGTGGCGCTTCGGTTTCATTCTTCGGGCTGCGCAAAGCCGGCGCCGTCGGCAAAACGGCCACATCCTGGCGCGGTGCGGGCGCTGGCACCGGAATCCGGTCGTGTCTGGCCTCGCCGCGCAATCCGGTGCCCGAATTGGCGGAAACGGTCTTCGGATTGTTGTCCGGCGCCGAAACCGGCGCTTTTCGGGAATACACATAAACCGGAATCAGCAACTGCCGTCCGGCTGAAACCCGCGACGCATCATCAATGCCGTTTGCCTTCATGATTTCGCTGGCGGGAACACCGTAGCGCTTGGAAAGGTTGTAGATGGTTTCGCCCGGACCGAGCGTGATTCGGGTTCCGCCTGTCGTTGTCCAGCCCGCACTGCGCGGCGCCGTACCGGTCACGATCGGATCCGGCGCCATGACCTGTTCGGCGTCGTTGGCGTAGCTGGGATTCACCGGCACGGCCGATGCCAACTGCTGCGGCCGTTCGGGGAACGCCTGCGGTGCCTGAGCAACCCTGGCAGAAGCCAGCGTTACCGGTGTGGCCACGCTCGGCGCGGCAAGTGCGGGCTGCGCCGATGGCAACGTCCGCCGGGCAATTGTTGCCGATTGCTGCATACCGCCGTCAATCAACCTGGAAGGCGACGCAGCGGCGCGCGCCACCGAACCTGGTATCGAGCCTGTTGCCGTGGGATCATAGCCTGGTTGTGCGGGCGAACGGTAGTCTCCCGGAAACGCCTGAGAGGCCCCCGAGGGTGCCTGCGGAAAGGCCTGCTGATTGGCGCTCGCCGATTGCGGATAGGGATTGGCCTGCGGATAGCCGCCTGAAACTGCGTTGGCCGGGCTTGGACCGTTGCCTATTCCCACCATCGGCGCGAGTGTCGCCGAAGACGGTGCGGGCACCGAGGCGGTCAACAACTGATCCGTGTTCTGGTAAGAAAACCGGCTTGCATCCGAACTGCAAGCTGCAGCGGACCCCGCCAGAAGTGCGACACCGAGCAACCGGGTCACCGAAACACCTGGAACGACAGTCTGTCTGACACGCATAACACTACCCAATCAACGCAATACCAACTGGGATGATTAAAGCGCGTTAGTGTTACTCATCGGTTAAAGCGGCGAAATTCTGTGCTTTTGTTGGGATCGCGGCAGTTACAGCGCCAACGCCAGACCTGGTGAAAAAGGCCGATAAGGCACTTTAAACAGGTCTTCGCGCTCAAAGCGGCTCCCGATTTTGGTCAATCGCGCCATGTTGGCCGTGCCGCTTTCAGTCAGGATCGGTGCAAGCATGACTCCGCCAGTGGCCAACTGATCGATAAACTGGCGCGGCATGCCATCAAAAGCACAGGTTGCAATGATCCGGTCAAAGCTGCCCTCGCCGTTCATGCCCTTCATGCCGTCGGCTTGACGGGCAATCACACTGCCAAGTCCAAGATGAGCGAACCGTTGCCGGGCAAGCTGGACAAGTGTCTTGTAGCGATCGATCGTCACCACCCTTTCGGCCAGTCTAACTGCGACAGCGGCCAGAAATCCGCTGCCGGTGCCGATATCGAGAACCCTATGCCCCGGTTCGATCATCAATGCCGAAAGCAGCCGCGCCACGAGATCCGCGCTTTCGGCAAAACCGCCGCAATCTATCGGCATGAGCCGGTCCTGATAGGCGGCGTCCGCATAGGCTGCCGAAACAAACAGGGTGCGCGGCGTTTGCTCAAGCGCGGTCAGAAGCGCCTTGTCGGCGATACCTT
This sequence comes from Hoeflea sp., assembly GCF_039975035.1. Lineage (GTDB taxonomy): Bacteria > Pseudomonadota > Alphaproteobacteria > Rhizobiales > Rhizobiaceae > Hoeflea. The sequence goes on from NZ_JBDWHW010000141.1 coordinate 58,296, forward strand.
CGGCCCGCAGCCGCAGGAACAACCCGGCAAATCCCTCCTTCTCCAGGAGCCGGCCATTCATCGATCAGGTTTCCAACGCAACGGCCAATTTCTCCTGGACCGCATGATTGGTCAGATCCAGCTTCAAAGGCGTGACCGAAATATACCCATTCGAGATGGCCTTTATGTCGCTGTTGGTTTCCGTCGAGAAATTACGGCGACCGAATTTCAACCAGAAATACGGAAATCCGCGCCCGTCCTGGCGTTCTTCAATCGACAGCGCATGGGTCAGCTGACCTTGATCGGTAACGACCACGCCCTTGACCTGATCGGCGGCGCAATTGGGAAAATTGACATTGAGCAACGTGCCTGCCGGCAGATCGACCCCGATGAGTTTCCTCAGCAGCTCCGGTGCAAGCGTCTCGACCACGTCCCACGGCACGATCCTGCCATCGGCCCAATTGTAGGCCTGGCTGATCGCGATTGAGCGGACACCCAGCAACGTTCCTTCCATGGCGCCGGCGACAGTGCCCGAATAGGTCACATCGTCGGCAACGTTCTGGCCCGAATTGACGCCGGACAACACCAGATCCGGACCCTTTTCCATCAGGCTGCGAATCGCCATGATGACGCAATCGGTCGGCGTCCCGCGCAGCGCATAGGTCTTGTCACGCACCTTGCGCAATCGAAGCGGTTCGGACAGGGTCAGGGAATGCGCCAACCCGCTCTGATCGGTTTCAGGGGCGACGATCCAGATATCGTCGGACAATGTCCGGGCGATGCGCTCAAGCACCTCAAGTCCCTCGGCGTGAATACCGTCGTCATTGGTGATGAGAATGCGCATTGCCGGTTCCTTCAAATTGAATGTGTTACGCCGCTTCCTCGATTTTCGAGACTCCGCCCATATAAGGCAGCAGCGCTTCCGGCACGGTGATCGAGCCGTCGGCGTTCTGATAATTCTCCATCACCGCGATCAGGCAGCGGCCAACCGCCACTCCCGAGCCGTTGAGCGTATGAACAAACCGCGTAGCCTTGTCGCCTGGCTTGCGGCAACGCGCATTCATCCGCCGCGCCTGAAAATCACCACAGACGGAACAGGACGAGATCTCGCGATAGGCATCCTGGCCTGGCAACCAGACCTCGATGTCATAGGTCTTTTGCGCGCCAAAGCCCATGTCGCCGGTGCACAGCACGATGGTGCGGAAATGCAGCCCGAGGCGCTTGAGAACGCTTTCCGCACTCGCGGTCATGCGTTCATGCTCTTCGAACGATTTTTCAGGTGTCGTCACCGAAACCAGTTCCACCTTGGTGAACTGATGCTGTCTGAGCATGCCGCGTGTGTCACGCCCGGCGGACCCTGCTTCGGACCGAAAACAGGCGGTCTGCGCGACGTAGCGTTTGGGAAGCTCGTCCTCGGAAATGATTTCACCGGCAGCCATGAAGGTCAGCGGCACTTCGGCGGTAGGAATAAGCCAGCGCCCGTCCGTGGTGCGAAACAGGTCGTCGCCGAATTTGGGAAGCTTGTCGGTGCCGTAAGCCGCCGCATCATTGACCATCAGCGGTGGATTGACCTCGGTGTAGCCATGCTCCCCGGTGTGCAGGTCAAGCATGAACTGTCCCAGCGCCCGTTCCAGCCGCGCCAGTCCCCCCGACAGGATGGTGAACCGCGAACCGGACATCTTGGCGGCGCGCTCGAAATCCATCATGCCCAGCGCTTCGCCAAGCTCGAAATGCTCTCTGACCTCGAAGCCGAATTCCGGCCTGGAGCCGGACACACGCACCTCGACATTTTCGCTCTCATCGGCGCCCACAGGAACTTCGTCGAGCGGGATGTTCGGCAACACCGAAAGCGCATGTTTGAGCGCCTCGTCAAGCTCGCGCTCCCTGGCTTCGCCGGCCTGGAGATCATCCTTGAGTTGCGCGACTTCGGCCTTGAGACTGTCGGCTGTAGCCTGATCCTTGGCAGCCATCGCCTTGCCAATGTCCTTGGACGCGGCGTTGCGGCGTTCCTGCAACGCCTGCAGCGCGCCCACATGGCTGCGACGGGCTTCATCAAGCTCGATCAGGCTCGCGGCCTGGGGCGCTGCTCCGCGTTTGCCAAGCGCGGCGTCAAGAGCCGCGGGATTTTCTCGTATCCATTTGATGTCAAGCATGGCTGGTCCCGGTCGTCGATTGGCAGCGCCGGAGCCGCGACTGCGCCAGCTTGCGGCACAGTGCGGATTTCACTCGGGAGCTCAGGCGTCGGCTTTTGGTTCGGCGTCGTCTGACGAAGCTGTCTCGCCGGGTTCTTCCGAAGCCGCTCTCGCAGCGCGCTGACGCTCCACGAGTCGGGCGCAATAGATGGCAATCTCGTAAAGAATGATGGTTGGCAGCGCAAGTCCGATCTGGGAAACCGGATCGGGCGGCGTCAGCACGGCGGCGGCAATGAAGGCGGCGACAATGGCATATTTTCGCTTGTCCTTCAGTCCCTGGCTGGTGAGCAGCCCGACGCGAGCCAGCAGCGTGGTCACCACCGGCAACTGGAAAACCAGGCCGAAAGCAAAGATCAGGGTCATGATCAGGCCGAGATATTCCGACACTTTGGGCAACAGCATGATCGAGGCTTCACCCTCGCCGCCGCTCTGTTCCATCGACAGGAAGAACCACATCACCATCGGCGTGAAGAAGAAATAGACCAGCGCCGCGCCCAGCATGAACAGGATCGGCGATGCGATCAGAAACGGCAGGAACGCGCCGCGTTCATTCTTGTAGAGCCCGGGCGCCACGAACTTGTAGACCTGTGCGGCGATCACCGGAAACGCGATAACCAGGCCGCCAAACATCGCGATCTTGATCTGGGTGAAGAAAAACTCCTGCGGCGCGGTGTAGATCAACTCGATCTTGCGATGATCCATGCCAGCCCATTGCACCGCCCATGTGAACGGCACGACCAGCATGTTGAACAGCGGCTTTGCAAAGGCGAAACACAACAGAAATGCCAGAAAGAACGCGCCAATTGCCCACATCAGGCGATTGCGCAGTTCCATCAGGTGTGAAAGCAGCGGCTGCGGCTTGTCTTCGGTATCGTCGCTCACGCCTTGCCCTCTTGCTTTGGTTTCCGGGCGCGGGGCTCGTTTTTAGCCTGAGCCGGGGTCTTGGTCTTCGCTGCGACGGATTTGGACTTGGCCGCCGGAGCCGCCTTGGACTTGACTGCGGGCTTTGCGGCGACTGCAGGCTTCGCTGTGGCGGAGGCTTTCGCCGGTGCGGGCGCAGGCTGGGTCGCCGGTTTGGGCGACGCAGCCTTAGCCTTTGCCGACGACGGCGCCTTGGCAGCTTTTGCCGCGGCTGGCGCCTTGGCGCTGGCTGCGGGCTTTGATGAGGTTGCAGACTTCGCAGCCGGTTTAGCGGCAGACTCCGAAATGACGGAAACCGGTTCGCCGGGCTTGACCTCCGGCGGACCATCCGGGAGCTTCATTGTCGCCTCCGGAATTGCCGTCTTGGGTTTCCACGCAGCCGTTTCCGACGGGGAGTTCACCGACTTTTCAAGATCCGAGCGTATCGATTTTGCCGAATCCTTCAGCGGGTTAACCGCATCCCTGATGGTCTGCATCGGGTTGAGCTTACGGGCGTCGTCGAAGGTCTTCTTGACGTCGTCCAGTTCGGCCTCGCGCAACGCCTCGTCAAACTGCCCCCGAAACTCGGAGGCCATGGACCTGAGTTTCTTGGTTGTCCGCCCGAAGGCGCGCAACATCGGAGGCAGGTCCTTGGGACCAACCACGATGATCAGCACAATGGCAACGACCAGGAGTTCTGGCCAACCGATGTCGAACATTCAGGCGTCTCCTCACCCGTCAGGGCAACGGGATTGGTGTATCAGCCACGATCCTTGGCATCAGCTTCTTCAGCCTTGCTTTCGACAGTCTTGGGGGCTTCAGGCGTGGCGTCATCATCGCCCATGCCCTTCTTGAAGCTCTTGATGCCCTTGGCGACGTCGCCCATCAATTCCGGAATCTTGCCGCGACCAAATAAAAGCAGCACAACGACCAGAACGATAAGCCAATGCCAAATGCTGAATGAACCCATGATACTCTCCTGTCTGCATCCCACCCTGATTTAGGGTGTTTAACCGTTTCTTTCAAACACCAAAATGTCACGCTCGTTAACGGTGACGGAAACATCGCGGACGCCGGCTCTTAATTGACCAGCGCGGATGCGGGCGTCAATTGGACTTTCGCCACCAGCAACCACCAATGTAACCAGTTCCTCCACACCGAGAAACCTGCGCGCCACCACTCGGGCTGAAACACCACAAGGCGTCTCCGTAACTTCAATGCCGGGCAGCCTTATTGCAATCGAGACCTTCGCGCCATCAGAAAAACCATGCGCTTTGACCGGACCGACCGGCGTTTGCGCCATTTCACCCGACACCGACCCGTCAAATACATTGATTTCGGAAAAGAAACCGGCGGCGAAAAGATTGACCGGACGATGATAGAGATCTTCCGCGGTTCCGACCTGCTCAAGCGCGCCATCTCTCAGCAGCGCAATGCGGTCACCCATGCGCATGGCTTCCTCGGCGTCGTGGGTAACCACCACCGCGGTGGCGCGGGCTTCGCGCAGGATCGCCAGGGTCTCCGCCCTGACGCTGTCCTTGAGCCGTGAATCGAGCCCCGAGAAAGGCTCATCCATCAACAGCACCGCCGGGCGCGGCGCCAGTGCCCGGGCCAGCGCAACGCGTTGCTGTTCGCCGCCCGAAAGCGCGTGCGGATAATTGTCGGCGTAGTGAACCATTCCCACACGGTCCAGCGCCGCCAGCGCTTCGCGCCTGGCGTCGGTCGAGGTGAGCGCCGTCAGTCCGAACCGGACGTTGTCGAGAATGGTCAGGTGCGGAAACAGCGCGAAATCCTGAAACATCAGACCGATGCCTCGGCGTTCGGGCGGCAGATTGATCGCCGGCCCGGAGATTTCGCGATCATTGAGCAAAAGCCGGCCCTGGCCAATCGGCTCGATCCCTGCAGCGATTCTCAAAAGCGTGGTCTTGCCTGATCCCGAAGGACCCAGCAGACACAGCACCTCGCCCGGCTCCGCAGCCAGCGTCACGCCACGAAGTGTCTGCAAATCACCATAGGCGTGATGCACGTCCTCGAACGCCAGACGGGCGGCAAATGTCACACCTGCCGTCCTGCGCGCGTTCGCCGCTCTGATCTGCTGTTTCACCTGGAGGGGACCCTTGCTTTCAGTCTCATTCGCATCCCGCGCCAAACCCGGGACCGGATGTTTAGTCCTCTGCTTCACCCATCGGTGTCAAGAG
>NZ_JBDWHW010000142.1:0-7492 GCF_039975035.1 Hoeflea sp.
ATGTGGGGACAAAACCGGGGGGATTTTTTGAATGCCGGAGCGTGCGCGCCGTCTCCCGCTTGGTCGGGGAGAAAGCAAAATCATGATGTTAATTTCAGGCAGGTCATTGTTTTTGCAAGACAGGGGATGGGTCACGGCGCAAGAAACTCCCCCTCACCTGAAAAATCCATGACTTGGCGCGCCGCGCCAAGATCATGAATTTTTGTCCTCTCCCGCAAGCGGAGAGGGAGGGCGCCGCAAAGTCTGTGGTCTCGCCCAGCATCGGCTGCCCGGCGGGCTCAATCCTCGGATGTGTCCACGTTGGCCTCGGATTTGTCTTCGTTGGCTTCGGGGTGGGTTCCGTCGGAGACGCTGCCGGGATGCGGATCGGAGACCTCGCGGTCGGGCTTTGCCGGTCCGGTTTTGGGCTTGTCTGTCTGCTGGTCCGGTTTGCTGGTCATGTCACTCTCCCTTGAAGCTGTGAAACGCCGCAGGCGGTGTGATGGTTCCAGACGTCTGGCAATGATGCGCCAAGCGCGAAGGCGGCACAGATCTCCCCTCTAACGGGGGAGCCCAAAAACACAAAAAGGCGCCGGTTGCCCGGCGCCTTGTGTGCCAACCCCGAAGGATTGGCAAAATCGGATGGAGCGGCTTATTCGCTCTTGGCTTCTTCAGCGGTTGCTGCGGCTGCTGCTTCATCGGCTGCGGCCTTTGCGGCTGCGGCTTCAGCGGCTTCCGTTGCTGCCTTCTCGGCGGCCAGAGCCTGGGCTGCCGCGACCTTCTCGGCCTCAAGCCGTGCCTTCTCGGCGGCCAGCGCGGCGCGCTCGGCGTCGTTGAGCTTGCGGGCGCGGGTGCCGGTGTTCTCGACGATACGGGCCGACTTGCCGCGACGATCGCGCATGTAGTAGAGCTTGGCGCGACGCACCTTGCCGCGACGCACCACTTCAACGGCTTCAACCAGCGGCGAATAGATCGGGAACACGCGTTCCACGCCTTCGCCGTAGGAAATCTTGCGAACGGTGAAGCTTTCGTTCAGGCCGGCGCCGGCGCGGGCGATGCACACGCCTTCAAAAGCCTGCAGACGGGTCCGCTTGCCTTCCGTCACGCGCACCTGGACACGCAGGGTGTCGCCGGCGGAAAATTCGGGAAACTTGCGGGTGGCTTCGATCTTGGCTGCCTGTTCGGCATCCAGCTGGGCAATAATATTCATGGTCCTTGACCTTTCGTTTTTCTCAAACGGTCAGAGCGCTCTCGGTTGCCGGTTTGGTATGTCCCTTTCGGGGATCATCCTCCAGGCTATGCCGGTGAAGGCAGGAGCGGGTTCACCATTCATTGTTTGGCAGGCGCCGTTTCAACGGCTGTCGGACATTGCCGATTGGGCGGTGCGATACACCATCGCGGCGGTTTTGTCACGCCCGCCGGGGCAATTTTGTTGATGGTCTTGCGGCAAACCCCCGGCGGTGCTCTAAAACCGGTCCCTGATGACGTTTGACGGTTGCTCATGTCCCTGTTCGATATTGTTCTTCTTTTCAGCGCCGGCTTTCTGTCGAGTGTCGTCAATGCCATCGCCGGCGGCGGCACTTTCCTCACCTTCGGCGCCATGACGCTGGCCGGCGTGCCGCCGATCATGGCCAACGCCACATCCTCGGTGACCCAGTTTCCCGGCTACGTCACCTCGGCGCTGGCCTACCGCAAGGAGTTGCGCGAGGCCGGGCGCGAGGTCTGGCTGCTGGCCGGCCTGTCGCTCATGGGCAGCCTTGCCGGCGCGCTGATCCTGGTGTCGATGTCCAATCCCTCGTTCCGCTCGCTGGTGCCATGGCTGCTGCTGGCGGCCACCATCATCTTTGCCGCCGGGCCCTATCTGCGGCCCAAACATCTGCACGCCGAACAACCGGTGTCGCGGTGGGGAATGGCGGCGCAGTTTGTCACCTCGATCTATGGCGGGTTTTTCGGCGCCGGCATGGGCATCATGATGCTGGCCGTGCTCGGTGTGACCAAGGGCGGCGATTACCACAAGCTCAATGCACTCAAGAATGTCATCGCCGTGGTCATCGCCTTCATCGCCATCGTGGTGTTTACAAGCGGCGGCGTTGTCGCCTGGCTGCCGGCCGTGATCATGATTCCGGCCGGCGCACTCGGCGGCCATGCCGGTGTGTGGGCGGCGCGGCGGGTGCCGCAAGCGGTGATCCGGGCGGTGGTGGTCGGTGTCGGGCTGCTGCTGAGCTGGTATTATTTCACCAGCTGATCTTTCGTTCGGACCTCCGGGTCCAGCAGATCGGGCCGCCGCACGCGCGTCAGCTCCAGCGATTGCGCCTGCCGCCAGGCCTCGATCGCCTTGTGATTGCCCGAGGTCAGCACCTCGGGAATCCCGCGCCCCTCGAACAGTTGCGGCCTGGTGTAGTGCGGATGCTCGAGCTGGCCGGTCTCGAAACTTTCATGCAGGCCCGACGCCTCGTTGCCCATCACCCCGGGCAGCACCCGGATCACCGCGTCAAGCAAAATCAGCGCCGCCGGTTCGCCGCCCGACAGCACATAATCGCCGATCGAGACTTCCTCGAGATTGCGCGCCTCGATCACCCGCTGGTCAACGCCCTCGAAGCGGCCGCAGACAATAACCACGCCAGGGCCCGAGGCAAGCGCGCGCACCCGGGCCTGGGTGAGCGGGGTTCCGCGCGGGCTCATCAGCAGCCGTGGCCGCGTGTCACCCGCCGGGCTGACCGCATCAATCGCACCGGCCAGAACATCGGGCCTGAGCACCATGCCGGCGCCGCCGCCCGCCGGCGTGTCATCAACCGAGCGGTGCCTGTCATGGGCATAATCGCGGATATTGACCGGCTCGATCAGCGCGTCGCCGCGTTCAAGCGCCCGGCCGGCCAGCGAGACCCCGAGGTGGCCGGGAAACATCTCCGGATAGAGCGTCAGAACGGTTGCGCGGAAACTCATGTCTCCTCGCCGTCGCGGGTTTCGCCGGGTTCGTCGCCGCCGTCATTGCCGCCGGTATCGATCAGGCCGGCCGCCAGCGGATCGACCAGGATCCGCCCGGCGGCAAGATCGACCTTGGTCACCGCGGCCAGCGTGAACGGGATCACCACCGGCTTTCTGCCCTCGCCGCGCAATTCCAGGAGATCGCCGCCGCCGAAATCAAGCACGCCCGACACCACGCCCCAGAACATGCCCTCCGCGTCCCAGGCTTCGAGCCCTTCGAGATCGGCGTGGAAATATTCATCTTCCTCGAGCTCGTAATCGGGCAGGCTGGAGCGGTCGATGAAAAGCTCCAGTCCCTTCAGCGCCTCGGCGGCGGTGCGGTCGTTGATGCCGCGAAAGCGCACCACCACCACGGTCTTGGCGAAGCGGTGATCGAGCACCTCGAAGCGCCGGCCATCGGCTGAATACAGCGTGCCGTATTCGGCCAGCGCCAGCGGGTCTTCGGTGAACGGCTTGACCCGCACCTCGCCGCGAAGCCCTTGGGCTGCGCCGACGACGCCGACGAGAATGGGGTGGGGCAACTTCACCTGGCTGGTCGACATGAGAGCGAATCCGTGTTCGGACAGAGTGGGTTCAGAGCCACCCGAAACCGGGACGCTTGCGGCGTCGCATGGCCTCACAGGTGACATGGATCGAGCGGCTTATAGACCTTTGCGCTGCAAATCAAAAGCCAAAGCCTTTTCGCAACAGTGCCACCGGGTCACCAGCGGCTCAACGGGCCCTGCGACCAAACTGCCTGCGGGCGGCGGCACGGGGTGAAGCCGGGTCCCGCACTGGGCCGGGCACAGGCATCCGGGCCTCCGCGGGCTGCGGCTTGCGGCGAGGGTCAAACCCGGCCGGGATCAGGGCGAGCCCCATCAGCAGGGCAAGGAAGATCACCTGCAACCCGGTCGAAACCGCGGTGGGGACAGTCTGCAGCGTCCAGATCTTGATGATGAACACGCCAAGGATGGCAAGGCCAGCCCAGGCAGGCCAGCCGATGTCCCGCACCCGCGCCAGAACAACCCAGGCAATCGCCACCATCGAGGCCAGACCAATCAGGCCGATAGCGGTCACATAAAGCGAATTGAGCGTGGTCATCCCGGCTGACAGGGACTCGCCGTGCTGGAGCTGGGCAGTGGTCGGCATCAGCGCCAGCCCCGGCTGCCGCAAAGCCCATTGACTGGCAACCTCCCTGTCCATCATCACCGGCGCAGCGCGGTCGGAATCGGGAAACTCGGCCTTGTGAGCCTGATACTCGCGCAAGCGCTTGCTGTAGACCTCTTCGAGGTGAAGGCGCATCTGCTGCGCGGTTTCCCGCATCGGCAGTGGGCCGGCAACAACCGTTGCCGGGTTTGCGACGGTGTCAGACACAAGCCGCTCCATGGCATTTGAATGCAGACTGCCGACATAGGCTTCCAGCGGTGTCTTGAGAAAGTCTGCGGCCAGGATGGCAAGTACAATCAGCGCATAGGGAATGCGGCCGCACCGGGCGTTACCAAACAGGGATCGGGCCATGATCGCGATGCCTTTTCATCCGTTGTCAGATCGGGTTGCGGCCTGAATACATCAAAGCAATGAACATTTTGCTACCCAGGGTTAGCAGATCCGGGAATTGCGCGCGACCTCGGCATGGCGGCCGGCCTTGAAGGCTGTTTCAAACGAAAACACCCCCGCAGTGATGCGGGGGTGTGGATGCCAAGGCTCAGGGCGCCGTGAAACGGACGGCACCAGAGGGTTGGACCTTATTCGGCTGCGGCGTCTTCAGCAGGTGCTTCGGCAGGAGCGGCAGCGGCTTCGGCGGCGGCGGCTGCCGCATCCTCTTCCTTCTGCTTCTTCTCGGCGGCGCGTTCCTGCGCCTTCTTGCCGGGCTGGCCCTTGTTCGGGTTGGAGCGCGCGTCGCGGGTCATCATGCCGGCTTCGGCCATGAAACGGGCAACCCGGTCGGTCGGCAGTGCGCCGTGGTCGAGCCAATGCTGGATGCGTTCCTGGTTGAGGTCAACGCGAGTGGCGTCGTCCTTGGCCAGCATCGGGTTCCAGTAGCCCAGACGCTCGATGAAGCGGCCGTCGCGCGGGCTGCGCACGTCGGCAACAACAACGTGGTAGTAAGGACGCTTCTTGGAGCCGCCACGGGCCAGACGAATTTTCAGTGCCATTTTCTTTTCCTTCGATTTGGTAACTTGTTGACTGTTTGGATGTCTACTTCGGGCGCTTCTCAGCGCCAGATCTGGTGATCAATTCGCCGCCGCCTGCTTGTGATGCTGGATGACTTCGCGAATGACGAATTCGAGAAACTTTTCGGCGAAATCCGGATCGAGATCGGCGGATTTGGCCAGCTCGCGCAGCCGCGCAACCTGCTCGGCCTCACGGTTGGGGTCGGACGGCGGCAGATCGGCTGACGCCTTCAGCGCGCCGACGGCCTTGGTCACCCGGAACCGCTCGGCCAGAATGTGAATCAGCGCCGCGTCGAAATTGTCGATCGACTTGCGGTATTCCTTCAGTTGCGCGATTGCGCCGGTGTTGGTGTTGTTTGTCATGGTCTCCCCCTCACTTCTTTTTCGGCAGGCCTGGAAGGCCGCCGCCCAGTCCGGGGAGTTTCGGGCCGCCCAGACCGGGCAGCTTGCCGCCACCCATGCCAGGCAATCCACCGGGCATGCCGCCCATTCCCGGGGCCTTGCCGAGACCGGCGGCCTCGGCCTGCTTCTGCAGCGCTTCGAGCTGTTTGGGATCCATCTTCGACAGATCCGGCATGCCGCCCATGCCGCCTGGCATTCCGCCCATGCCACCGGGAAGTCCCATCTTCGAGGCCAGGCCGCCCATCGCCGCGCGCATCATGCCGCCGCCCTTGCCCTTGCCGCCCATGGCTTTCATCATGTCGGCCATCTGCCGGTGCATCTTCAAAAGCTTGTTGATCGCCGCCGCATCGGTGCCCGAGCCCTTGGCGATGCGTTTTTTACGCGAATGCTTGAGCAGATCGGGATTGGCGCGCTCGGCCTTGGTCATCGATCCGATGATGGCGAGCTGGCGCGCAAATGTCTTGTCGTCCATGCCGGCCGCCGACATCTGGTCCTTCATCTTGCCCATGCCGGGCATCATCCCCATGATGCCGCCCATGCCGCCGAGTTTTTGCATCTGGCCGAGCTGTTCGGCCATGTCGTTGAGATCGAACTTGCCCGATTTCATCCGGGCGGCCATGACCTGCGCCTTTTCGGCGTCGAAATTCTCCGCCGCCTTCTCGACCAGGCTGACAATGTCGCCCATGCCCAGGATCCGGTCGGCAACGCGGCGCGGATGGAATTCCTCCAGCGCGTCCATCTTTTCGCCGGTACCGATCAGCTTGATCGGCTTGCCGGTGACAGCCCGCATCGACAGCGCCGCACCGCCGCGGCCATCGCCGTCCATGCGGGTCAGAACCAGGCCGGTGATGCCGACGCGCTCGTCGAAGCTGCGCGCCAGATTGACCGCGTCCTGACCGGTCAGCGCATCGGCGACCAGCAGGATTTCGTGCGGATTGGCGCGCTTCCTGATCTCGGCCATTTCGGCCATCAGCGGTTCGTCGATATGGGTGCGGCCGGCGGTGTCGAGAATGACCACGTCATGGCCGCCAAGCTTGGCCGCCTGCACCGCGCGCGCGGCAATGTCAGCGGGCTGCTGGCCCTCGATCACCGGCAGCGTGGCGACCCCGGTCTGCTCGCCCAATTGCCTGAGCTGCTCCTGCGCCGCCGGCCGCCGCGTGTCGAGCGAGGCCATCAGCACCTTCTTGCGGTCGCGCTTTTCCATCCGCGCGGCAATCTTGGCCGAGGTCGTGGTTTTGCCCGAGCCCTGCAGGCCGACCATCATGATGACGACGGGGGCGGCGGCATTGAGATCGATCGGCACGCCTTCTTCGCCCAGAAGTGCGACCAGCTCGTCATGAACCAGCTTGACCACCATCTGGCCCGGCTTGATCGACTTGACGATCTCGGCGCCGACGGCCTTGTCGCGCACCCGGTCGGTAAAGCCGCGCACCACTTCCAGCGCCACGTCGGCCTCCAGAAGCGCGCGGCGAACCTCGCGCATGGCTTCCGACACATCCTTGTCCGACAGGGCGCCGCGCCCGGTCAGATTGTTGAGGATGGAGCCAAGCCGGTCCTGGAGAGTGTCAAACATAGGGTCGTCCTGTTGTTGCTGAAGAGATCTCCAGCCCATATGGGGCGGGCATTGCCCAAAGCCAAACAGCACCCGAGGGCGCATCGCGCTGTCGGGTGGTGACCTCCGGGATCGATTTATACCACTACGGGTCCCGGTCGGCGGCTCGGAGTCATGCTCGTCGCAGATTTGAGCGGGATAAACATGAAAAGCGGGCTGGAGTCAAGGTTTGGGGGGAAAGCCGCCTTCCGAAGCTTCGGGAACAAAGCTACATGAACACTAGGGTTTGTTGAGTATCAACTTGCATTGATTGTCGCTGCCACTGCGTAAATCATTGCTCGGAAGCTGCGGTCTGTCTTGTCGCTTCGCATGGCGATGCGCTTGAAGTCTTTGAGTTTGCAGAAGAAGTTCTCGATCAGAT
>NZ_JBDWHW010000143.1:0-43091 GCF_039975035.1 Hoeflea sp.
GCTCAAGCACATGGCCCACAACCTCATCCGAATGACCCCCGGAAAGGACTCGCTGCGCCTCAGACGAAAAGTCGCCGCTTGGGACGACGATTTCCTTGCAAGCATCATCGCCAGATGATTGCTTCACCCGATTCCCCTGGGTACACACGGCCACCTGTGATGCCGCGCCCTGCAGATAACGCGCCACGCTGATAACTTCAAATATTCACAACGATCGATGAATGGCGGTTTGTTTTATCCTTTACCGCCGCGTCAGCACCACGGCATAAAATCCGTCAAGGCCGGCAAGCCGTGGATCCTCATGGCCGAGCATGGCCGGATGGGTCCGGATTTCCCCGGCGGGTGTGATCGCGGCTTCAAGTCCGGGCCAGCGCGACGGATCGGCGGGCTTGATTTTCCAGTCGGCGTGATCGGCAAGAAACCCTGCGACCATCTCCTCACCTTCTTCGGGGTCAAGCGAGCAATTGGAAAACACCAGTTCGCCATCTGAACGCACCAGACTTGCCGCATGATCGAGCAGATCGCGTTGCACCTGCGCCAACCGTGTGATGTCTTGAGGCGTTTTGGTGCTGGGAATGTCAGGATGACGTCGCACCGTACCCGTCGATGAGCAGGGAGCATCAAGCAGAACGCCGTCAAAGCCGCCCGGCGCAACCAGGTCCTGGGCTCTGGTCAACCGGGTTGCGGCCTCGAGCCCGAGCCTCTCGAGATTTCCGCGCAAGCGTTCGAGCCGGTTGGCCGACTGGTCGCAAGCCGTCACCCGCGCGCCGGCGAGCACCAGTTGCGCGGTCTTGCCTCCCGGCGCCGCACAAAGATCAACAATCTCGAGGCCATCCAGTTTCGAGAACAATTGAGCCGGAAGGCTGGCGGCCGCATCCTGGACCCACCATGCGCCGTCCTGATAGCCCTCAAGTCCCGACACAGGACCTTCCGGGCGTCCGATACGCACCGATCCCGTCGGCAGCACCATGCCGCCCAGCCGCTCGGCCCAGCCCTGTGCATCCGCCTTGACTGTCAGATCGATTGCCGGCGGTTCGGACAGGATCTTCACGATGGCAGCGGATTGGGCCGGATAGACAGCCATGAGCCGGCTTTCAAACCAGTCGGGGAAGTTCGGAGTCACCGCGGCAAGTTCCGGCAGAAGCTGGTCTTTTTCCCGCGCCATGCGCCGCAACAGAGCATTGACCAGCCCTGCGAAACGCCGGTTTCTCGGATCCCCGTCAGCTTGGCTCACCGCCAGATCCACCGCGGCCCTGTCGGGCACATCGAGATAAAGGATCTGGGCAGCGCCAACCCGCAGCACCTGCCGCAGCGCCCGCGCGCCATCCGGCAGCGCATTGTCAACCAGCCGGTCGATAAAGGCATCGATCACCCTGAGATGCCGGAGCGCCGACAGCAGTATCGCCCGCACCAGCAACCGGTCCTGGTCGCCAAGACCGGTAAAGGCCGGATTCCCGCCAGCCGGATCGAGAAGCCCGTCAAGCGAGGCCCGGCTTTCGGTCACCGCCGACAGCAGTCGGGCAGCCGCCTGCCGCGCTGCGAGACCGGGTTTCATATCATCTGATCGCGCACGCGACCGGGCATTGCCCGAGCCCGGACGCGATCCGGCAGACCGGACACCGCTCAAGACCACGGTCCTTTTTGCGTTGAACCGGCGCGGCCCCAGGGTCCGGGCGAAGCCGGGGCCGGGGCCGGGGAAGGCGCCGCCGGCGCAAATTCTGCAGCCATGGCTTCAAGCGCCGCGATGCGGTTCTCCGTGGCCGGATGGGTGGAAAACAGGCTGTCCATGCGCTGGCCATTCAGGGGATTGATAATGAACATGTGCGCGGTCGACGGATTGCGTTCCGCATCTTCGTTGACGACACGGCGGGCGCCACCGGCAATCTTTTTCAGCGCCGAAGCCAACCATAACGGATTGCCGCAAATTTCCGCGCCGCGCCGGTCGGCGGCATATTCGCGCGTGCGGCTGATGGTCATCTGCACGATCATGGCGGCAAACGGTGCTACCAGCATCGCCACAAGCACACCGATGAAACCCAGTGGATTGTTGTTGCGGTTTCCTCCGAAGAAGAAAGCGAAATTGCCCAGCATGGAAATCGCGCCGGCAAGCGTAGCGGTGATTGTCATGGTCAGGGTGTCGCGGTGCTGAACATGCGCCAGTTCATGCGCCATAACCGCGGCAACTTCTTCGTCGCTGAGAGCTTCGAGAAGTCCGGTGGAGGCCGCCACCGCGGCATTCTGCGGATTGCGACCGGTGGCAAATGCGTTGGGTTGCGCATTTCGAATGACGTAAACCCTAGGCATCGGCAAACCGGCGTTGTGCGCCAGATCGGCGACGATCTGATAGAACTCCGGCGCGGTGCGCGCGTCCACTTCGACCGCATGGTGCATGCGCAGCACCATCTTGTCCGAGTTCCAGTAGGAAAACAGGTTCATTCCCGCGGCAATAATGAATGCAATCATCATCCCACCGGCGCCGCCAATCAGATAACCGACGCCCATGAACAGGGCGGTCATCAACGCAATCAACATAGCAGTGCGAACAAGGTTCATGCCCGTCATCCTTTCCAGCGACCGAGTACCCCGTATGGGATTTGGTCCGGGGATTTGTTTTTTCCGCTTGTGGCGTTAAACATGGGGTGTTTCAAGCTAATCTTCAATGTGAACGCAATCTGGCGGATCATCCCATGACCATGGAACCAAAACCCGACACCATTGCCGGCAATGCGCCTGAACCGGCGGCCGGCGGCGGATCCGAAACCGCGGCGAAAAGTGACACCGGTCCGACAGCCGAGCGTACGCTCAGCCCTGCGGCCCGGCGCGCATTGGCTGAGGCCGAGGCCAGGCGAAAGGTACAGCGGGACCAGCTGCTGTCCCGCGAGAAGGAAGTCGGCGGGCGCGGTGGCGCCGACCCGGCCCGGTTTGGCGACTGGGAGATCAATGGCCGCGCCATCGACTTCTGACCATTGGCGCTGTTGATCTGGAGATGATAAAGGAATATATTCCTTTATCATGCGAATCATCTCCTACTTGTTGCCCGGTGTCATCCTTGCCCATGGTTTGGCAATCGCTGCGCTTGATGGTGCAATGGCCGCTGATGGCCAGTGGCGCAGCATAGCCGTCCCGGTGTCAGCCAGCATTGTCCGGATCATTGACGGTGACACACTTGTGGTCGATGCCCATCCCTGGCCGGGTCACGCAGTTCGCGTTTCAGTCCGGTTGCGCGGCATAGACACGCCGGAGCGCCGTTCGCGGTGTTTGGACGAGCGACAGGCTGCAGACCAGGCACGCAGCGAACTCGAGCGGCTGCTGGCGGGATTTTCAACCGTTGAACTGATCAATGTATCTGGCGGAAAATATTATGGGCGGGTTCTTGCGGACCTCAAGGCCGGCACACAGGACGTTGCCGCCGCCATGCTGGAAAGCGGACTGGCGAGGCCCTACCGGGGCGGCAAGCGTTTGAAAGCAGTTTGCGGCTAATTCAGAACCATGACCGGCGGGCTTTGTGCCGGCGCACGAAGCAGGCTTTGAAAGCTTGGAATCCGCATGAGCTTCATCGCCAATTGAAACCGGTTTGAGAACAAGAAATTCCCATCACTCAAAAGGCCACCCTTTCGGGGTGGCCTTTGACGCGGTTATTCCTTGACTGGAACCGTATAGTTGAGCGGCATCCGGCCACCGTCGACGTAAATCGTCTGCCCGGTGACATAGCTTGCATCGACAGAAAGCAGGAACGCCGTCACCGATGCGACCTCGGATGGATCGCCGATGCGGCCCAGCGGCGTGCGCGACAGGACCCTGGTCCTGACATCCGGATTATCGGCCACCGAGGCCAGCATGTCGGTCATGATCGAGCCGGGGCCGACGGCATTGACCCGGATTCCGTGCGGCGCGAGTGACAGCGCCATCACCTTGGTTAACTGGCTGACGCCGCCCTTGGAGACCGAATAGGGAACCTGATTGGCGATCGCCAGTGTGTCATTGATCGACGACATGTTGACGATCGAGCCGGGTTCCTCGCCCTTGCCGATCTGCTCCACCATGTGGCGCGCCACCGCCTGCCCGCACAAGAATGCGCTCTTGAGATTGACGCTAAGAACCCGGTCGAAATCAGCCTCTTCCAGATCGAGAAAATCAGCGGCGTGGACAATACCGGCATTGTTGACAAGCGCATTGATCGATCCGAAGGCATCAATCGTCTTGGCCACCAGATTGTGGACATCAAGCCGCTCTGACACATCGGCCGCGGTAAACAGGACTTCACCGTCGCTTGAGCCTGCTTCCACCGCCGCGGCGCCTGCCGCTTCATCAATATCCGCGATCATCACCCGCGCGCCCTCTGCGGCCAAACGGCGTACAATCGCCAGCCCGATACCCTTGGCGCCACCGGTCACGATGGCAGTTCGTCCATCCAGTCTCATGCTTGATCCCTTTCACACAGCGCCGCACACCGCCAGAGCGGCGCAAAATCGCGCCAAATCACTGATGCTTTGCGCAAAGCCATCCTCAAGCGAAAGCTATTTTCGGTCCGGCGGCGATGCGTCCGCGCGGACAGTGGCCCGGCTGATGATCAAGGTCAATCGCTCTTCCTGGCAATCCCGTGCTTTGACATGACTTCGGCAATTTCATCGAGAATGCCCGGATCATCGATGGTTGCAGGCATCTTCCAGGCTTCGCCGTCAGCAATCTTTTGCATGGTTGCGCGCAGAATCTTGCCCGACCTGGTCTTGGGAAGACGTTTGACGACCATGACCATCTTGAACGCCGCCACAGGACCGATCTGATCGCGAACCAGCTTCACGATTTCCTTTTCGATCTCCTCGTCGGACCGGGTGACGTCGGAATTGATCACGACAAAGCCCGCCGGGATCTGTCCCTTCATGCTGTCGGCGATACCGATGACAGCGCATTCGGCGACATCGGGATGGCCGGATACGGCTTCTTCCATACCGCCGGTCGACAACCGGTGGCCTGCAACATTGATGATGTCGTCTGTGCGCGCCATGATGAACAGATAGCCGTCATCATCGACGAAACCCGCATCCGCGGTTTTGTAATAACCGGGAAATTCGGCCAGGTAGGAATCGAAAAACCTGCTTTCCGCGTGCCACAGTGTCGGCAGGCAGCCAGGCGGCAGCGGAAGTTTGATCACAACATTGCCAAGCGTTCCGGCAGGCACCGGATGACCGGCATCATCAATGACCTGCACATCGTAACCGGGCATCGGAACCGCCGGTGAACCGTATTTGACCGGCAACAGACCAAGGCCCATCGGGTTGCCGGCGATTGTCCATCCGGTTTCGGTTTGCCACCAGTGATCGATGACAGGAACGTTCAGCACCCGTTCCGCCCATTGGATTGTATCCGGGTCAGCCCTTTCGCCGGCCAGAAACAGTGCGCGAAAGCCTGAAAGATCATAATTGCCGATCAGGCTGCCTTGCGGGTCTTCCTTGCGAATCGCGCGGAACGCCGTCGGAGCGGTAAACAGCACAGCAACATCGTGTTCGGCAATCACCCGCCAGAATGTCCCGGCATCGGGAGTTCCAACCGGCTTGCCTTCGAACAGGATGGTGGTGTTGCCATGCAGCAGCGGCGCGTAAACGATATAGGAATGGCCCACCACCCAGCCGATATCGGACGCGGCCCAGAACACCTCGCCAGGCTTGAGCCCATAGACCGCATGCATGGACCACTCAAGCGCGGCCATGTGACCACCATTGTCGCGCACAACGCCCTTGGGTTGGCCGGTGGTGCCGGATGTATAGAGAACATAGAGCGGATCGGTGGCAGTGACCGGCGTGCAGGCGGTCTTGCGCCCGGCATTGGCCTTGATCAGATCGTCATAATCAAAGTCACGGCCTTCAATCAGGTCACAGCAATGCTGCTCGCGCTGCAGCACGATTGTCGCTTCGGGCTTGTGGTGTGAATGCTCGATGGCTGCGTCAAGCAGCGGCTTGTAGGCTACGATCCGTCCCGGCTCGATGCCGCAGGATGCGGTTACAACCAGTTTCGCCTGGCAGTCCTCGATACGGGTTGCCAGTTCCGAGGCGGCAAAGCCGCCAAACACCACCGAATGAATGGCGCCAAGCCGCGCGCACGCCAGCATGGCGACAATGGCTTCGGGCACCATCGGCATATAGATGACAATCCGGTCGCCCTTGACGATCCCCTTGTCGGCCAGTGCTCCGGCGAAGGCCTCAACTTCGGCCAGCAAGGCTGAATAACTGATGCTGCGCTTGGCGCCGGTGATCGGGCTGTCATAGATGATCGCCGCCTGCTCGCCGCGGCCCGACGCCACATGCCGGTCAAGACAGTTGTGGCAGGTGTTTGTCACTCCATCCGGAAACCAGCTGCCATAGGCGCCCTGCTCCGGATCAAAGGCGGTTTTTGGTTTCTCAAACCAGTCAATCGCTGCCGCCTGATCCATCCAGAACCCTTCCGGATCATTCTGCCAACTGCTGTAGACCTCGGCATAGCTGCTCGACATGATCGTCTCCTCCAGTAAATCCCTGTCACTGCTGCGCGGCTGACGGCCTGCGCAGGTTTCGGTTTCCCGAATTCGCGGCACACTAAGCGCCTGATTGCGCCCGCGAAACTAGACCTTGGACTAGTTAATCCGTTCAAATCGATTAGCGTGCGCCAAAAATTGCCGAGCCGACCCGAACCTCGGTCGCGCCGAAGCAAATCGCGGTCTCGAAGTCATCGGACATGCCCATCGACAGGGTCTCGATGCCATTGTCCCTGGCAATCCTGGCGAGCAAGGCAAAATGTGGTCCCGGATTTTCATCCACCGGCGGGATGCACATCAGCCCGGTGATCGTCAGCCCCAGATCGGAGCGGCAAAGCGTCAGGAATGCATCGGCCTGATCCGGCTCGATTCCCGCCTTCTGCGGTTCTGATCCGGAGTTGACCTGTACATACAGGCCGGGGGATTTGCCCTGCTTGTCGATTTCCCGCGCGATTTCCCGGGCAATCTTTTCCCGGTCGACGGTTTGGATCACATCAAACAGCGCCACGGCGTCCGCGGTCTTGTTGGATTGCAGCGGTCCAATGAGGTGAAGTTCGATACCGGACGTTTCAGCCTTCAATCCGGGCCATTTCGACTGGGCTTCCTGAACCCGGTTTTCGCCGAATACCCTTTGCCCCGCTTCGATCACCGGCCTGATCTGATCAACCGGCTTTGTCTTGGAGACCGCAACCAGCCGAACCGAATCCGGCTTTCTATCGGCACTCAATGCGGCTGCGGCGATCGTCGCCCGTACTTTTTCAAGGTTTTCCCGCACGTCCAAGCCTTGCTTCCTTCCAATACTTTTAGAATTGTCACCCGGTGTTAACGCAGCCCGGACAACTTGCCAATCCGTCAACCGCTGACAGCTTTGTCGCATCTCGCGCAACTCAAGCCGGCCC
The DNA here is from genome assembly GCF_039975035.1 of Hoeflea sp. Taxonomy (GTDB): domain Bacteria; phylum Pseudomonadota; class Alphaproteobacteria; order Rhizobiales; family Rhizobiaceae; genus Hoeflea. The sequence goes on from NZ_JBDWHW010000143.1 coordinate 7,408, forward strand.
GGAGGGCGGAACTTCGGTTCCAATGCCGCTCAATGGTTGACGCTTGACGGGTTTCATGGTGAAGGTCGCGGCAAAAACAGACAGGTTTTCTGGTGATCCTTCATGGCAATTGAACGTTACAATCCCAAACAGGCGGAAATCCGCTGGCAGCGCATCTGGGAAGAGGCGCGTATTTACGAGACGGACAATGACAGTCCGGAGCCGAAATACTACGTGCTGGAGATGTTTCCCTATCCGTCGGGGCGGATTCACATGGGCCATGTCCGCAACTACGCCATGGGCGATGTGGTGGCGCGCTACAAGCGGGCCCGGGGTTTCAACGTGCTGCACCCGATGGGCTGGGACGCCTTCGGCATGCCGGCTGAAAACGCCGCGATCCAGAACAAGGTCCATCCGCGCGACTGGACCTACGCCAATATCGACGCCATGCGCAAACAGCTCAAATCCATGGGCCTGTCGCTCGACTGGAGCCGGGAATTCGCAACCTGCGACGTTGACTACTACAAGCAGCAGCAAGCCCTGTTTCTCGACTTTCTGGCCGCGGGCCTGATCTACCGCCGCAACTCCAAGGTCAACTGGGATCCGGTCGACATGACCGTGCTCGCCAATGAACAGGTCATCGACGGACGTGGGTGGCGCTCGGGCGCACTTGTCGAACAGCGCGACTTGACCCAGTGGTTCTTCCGTATTTCGGACTTTGCCGAGGAGCTTGATGACGCACTCGACAGCCTTGACGGCTGGCCCGAAAAAGTTCGGACAATGCAGCGCAACTGGATCGGCAAATCTCGCGGTATCGAAATACCTTTTCCCCTTGTCGCCCCGCTGGGCGAAATTGATACGGTCACCTGCTTTTCCACCCGGCCGGACACCATGCACGGTGCAAGTTTTCTGGCGATCTCGCCTGACCACCCGCTGTCACTTGCACTCGAGGCAGGCAATGCGGACCTTGCCGCTTTCAACGCCGAGTGCCGCCGCATCGGTACCTCCGAGGAAGCCATGGAGAAGGCGGAAAAACGTGGTTTTGACACCAAACTCAAGGTACGGCATCCGACCGAAGACCGGGAACTGCCGGTCTGGGTGGGGAATTTCGTGCTGATGGGGTACGGAACCGGAGCAGTGTTCGGATGTCCCGCACATGATCAGCGGGACCTCGACTTTGCCCGGAAATACGGCCTGCCGGTTCGCAGTGCATTCTTTATGGTCGGGGATGATACCCCTATACTGGCAGAAGCGCTGGTTCCGGCAAAATCAGAAAAAGTGGTCTATGTCGACCATTTCGCGGGCCTTACCGAGGTGACTGGCCAACAAGCCATCGATCAGACCATCAACTGGTTTGAAGACAACAATCTGGGCAAGGCAATTACCCGGTTCCGCCTGCGCGACTGGGGACTTTCGCGCCAGCGCTACTGGGGCGCGCCGATTCCGGTGATCCATTGTGACGACTGCGGTGTGGTGCCGGTGCCGGTGACAGACCTGCCGGTTCGTCTTCCCGACGACGTCACGCTGGACAAGCCGGGAAATCCGCTCGACCACCACCCGACCTGGCAGCACGTCGCCTGCCCCGGTTGCGGCAAGGATGCACGGCGCGAAACCGACACCATGGACACTTTCGTGGATTCGTCATGGTATTTCGCCCGTTTCACGGCGCCACGGCACGACACACCGACCGATCCCGCGGTTGCCAGTGCATGGCTGCCCGTAGATCAGTATATCGGCGGCATCGAGCATGCGATCCTGCACCTTCTCTATTCACGCTTCTTCACCCGCGCCATGCGTCAGACCGGGCATGTCGATCTCAAGGAGCCTTTCCGCGGACTGTTCACGCAAGGTATGGTGGTTCACGAGACCTATCGTGCCGACAATGGCGGCAAGGGAGAATGGGTCGCCCCGGCCGATGTGGTGATCGAGGAGATCGATGGCGAGCGCAAGGCCCGTCATGCCACGACAGGCGAGGCTCTCGCCATCGGTTCGATCGAAAAGATGTCGAAGTCGAAGAAGAATGTTGTTGATCCCGACGACATTATCGACAGCTATGGCGCTGACACGGCCCGCTTCTTCATGCTCTCGGATTCGCCCCCTGAGCGTGACGTGATCTGGACCGAAGCCGGGGTAGAAGGCGCGCACCGGTTTGTCCAGCGGATCTGGCGCCTGCTCGGCGAAGCAGCCGGCAACCTGAACGGCGCCCAGGCAAAAACCGGAACCGGTGACCGCGCCCTGACCGTGTCACGCAGCGCGCACAAGACAGTCAAGGCTGTTGGCGAAGACATTGAAAAGCTTGCCTTCAACAAGGCTGTCGCAAGACTTTACGAACTCGTCAACACGCTTGCCGCCCCGCTTTCCGATGTCGCCGCCGGAAAGGCGGACACCGACCTCGTTTCCGCCTGCAAGCAGGCAGCGGACATGGTGCTGTTGATGATTGCGCCAATGATGCCGCATTTGGCAGAAGAATGCTGGAAAATGCTCGGCAATGACGGCATGGTGGCGACGACGCCCTGGCCGGATTATGATCCCAGCCTGGTCACCGATGAACAGATCATTTTGCCGGTTCAGGTCAATGGCAAGAAGCGCGGTGATTTGACAATTGACCGCAATGCCGATCAAGCTGCCATTGAGGCGGCGGTTCTGGCTCTCGATTTCGTCCGTACCGCGACCGGAGGCAATCCGCCGCGAAAACTCATTATCGTACCCCAGAGGATCGTCAATGTTGTCATCTGAAGTTGCCGCAGCGGGATGGAAATCAAGATGTCTCGCGGTTGGTCTGGGACTGGTGCTGCTGGCAGGCTGCCAGGCCCGGCCACTTTATGGTTCAGTCGATGGCGAGAAACAGTCCGTCTCCGTCTCGCAAGCCGGATCACGCGTCGCGCAGTCCGTGCGCAATGAACTCGTTCTCGGTTTTGGTGGCGAGCAGACTGAGGCCGCCTACCAGCTCAATCTATCGGCAACCTCCACCACCTCCGGCATCCTCCCTGGCGGCACCGACAACGAGTTTTCCGCGGCCCGCGTCTCAGTGACAGCAACCTATGTGCTCAAATCCGCGGCGACCGGCGAAACCGTAAAGACCGGTTCCCGCTTTGCGGACGCACAGCTTGACCTTCCCTCACAGCAATTTGCCCAGGTACGGGCCAAGATCGAGGCGGAAGACCGGGCTGCGCGGGAAGTGGCTGCTCTCGTGCGGGCCGATGTTGTGGCAGCCATCGCCCGCTAACGCGCATCACCTGTTCGTTTCTGCATGTCGTTATCGCAATACAGATGTAAAATTTCACGACATGCATCGGGACCTGGACCAGATCGGCGAACCTCGTGGCACAGATAAAATCCCATGAATTCTCCGCGTTCATTCGCCGTGAAGGCACCCCATACCGGATCGTCCTGGTTTACGGTCCTGATCGGGGTCTCGTTTCCGAACGCGCCGCTCAGGTCGCGGTCAAGACCGGTGTGGATCTCAAGGATGATTTTGCAGTTCTCCGCCTGGAAACTTCCGATCTTTCCTCCGATCCGGGACGTCTGGCCGATGAGTTCGGCGCCATCAGCCTGTTTGGCGGAGACAGGCTGGTCTGGCTTCGCAATGCCGGCAATGAACGCGGCCTCATCATGGCTCTGACAGCCATTGTGGACAGCGACACCGGGTCGTCTCATCTGCTGATTGAGGCCGGAGACCTCAAAAAGGGCAGCGGGCTTCGCAAGATCATAGAGAACAGCCGCGCCAGCCTGGCCATTCCCTGTTATTCCGACGATGCACGCGGGGTTCAGGCGCTGATTGACGAAGAACTGGGCAATGCCGGCCTTGCCGTCCAGAATGATGCGCGCCAGCGCCTGTCGCAACTTCTCGGTGGCGACCGTCTGGCCAGCCGTAATGAACTGAGAAAGCTCGCACTCTATTGTCACGGTACCGGAACCGTTACCGACGATGATGTGGTGGAGGCAATGGGCGATGTCGCCGCCCTGTCGGTCGACGACGCGGTGGATGCGGTTTTTTCAGGCAACGCTGCAGGCCTCGAAGCCGCGCTTGAACGGATACTTGCCTCCAAGACCTCGGTTTTTCTGGTTTTGCGCGGCTGCATCGTCGTGTTCGAGCAACTCGACGCCATGCGTTCACTGGTTGAAAACCATAAACGGCAACCCGCCCAGGCACTGGCCGAAAAAGGCCGCGGCATTCATTTCAAACGCAAGCCCATCATCGAGCGTGCGCTGCGGCACTGGCGACTGGAAGCCATAAATGGTGAAATGCGCCGGCTTAATGAAGCTGTGTTGGAAACCCGCCGGCGGCCACACCTGGAGGCGGCGATTGCACGCCAGGCTCTGCTACGCACCTGTCTGCTCAGCCGCTAACGCGCGTCGCGTTCAAACGGATTCAGGTGACGCACGTCAGCTTTTTGTTTTTGCATGTCGTTGCCGCAAAACCGCTGCACACTTCTGCGCGACATGCATTGGCAACTTATCTTATTGAGAAACCTAATTTTTTTCGCCCAATAGCCGGCAAAGCTCGTCCAGTTGTTCAAGTGATTTGTATTCGATTCGCATCTGTCCGCCCTGACCCTTGTGAGCAAGTTGCACCTTGAGACCCAGGAAGTCCGTAAGGCTTTTCTCCAAAGCCACGGTATCGGCGTCCTTTGTCTCGGTGCTCCCGGCGGACTTGGTTTCGAGATCCCGGGAACTATTGGCCTTTTCAGCGTCCTTTTGAGCCAGCCTTTCCGCATCACGTACCGACAAACCGTCCCGGACGATCAGCTTGGCCAGCGCCACCGGATCGGACGTCGACACGATGGCCCGTGCATGGCCGGCCGACAACGCGCCTTCCGCAAGCATGGCGCGGACCTCTTCAGGCAGTTTGAGCAAGCGAAGCGAGTTGGCGACATGGCTGCGGCTCTTGCCGATGACTTCGCCGAGATCGTTTTGCGTGTAATCATACTGGGCGATCAGTTGCTCATAGCCCTGCGCTTCTTCGAGCGCATTGAGGTCGGAGCGCTGGACATTTTCGACAATGGCAATTTCCAGCGCCGTCTTGTCATCCACGTCCCGGACAATGACCGGGATCTCGACCAGACCGGCCATCTGCGCGGCGCGCCATCGGCGTTCGCCGGCAATGATTTCGAAACGGTCCGCTCCGGCACCGCGAACCATGATCGGCTGAACGATACCGTGCTGGCGAATCGAGCGGGAAAGATCTTCAAGATCCGCTGTGTCGAACGAGCGGCGCGGATTGCGCGGATTGCGGCTGACATGTTCGATCGGCACAAGCCGGTCAGCCGAAACGGACGGCTTCGCCTGTGCCGCAGACGGCTGATCAATTTCTCCGATCAGTGCCGCCAAACCTCGTCCGAGGCGCTTTTTCGAAACATCTTCTGACATCGTTACATCCACTTTCGCCGCAGCCCTTTCCGGGTCAGGCAGCCTTTCGGTTACGTTCGCGCTGTATTACTTCAGACGCCAATTGCAGGTAGGCTTGGCTTCCGGCACACTTCAAATCATAAAGAATAGCGGGTTTGCCATAGGACGGCGCCTCTGAAACCCGGACATTGCGCGGAATCAGGGTCCGGTAGACCTTGTCACCCAAATGCGACCGCACATCGTCAACAACCTGCAGCGCAAGATTGTTGCGCGGGTCATACATCGTCATCACGATACCCTGTATATCGAGCGTCGGGTTGAGCGCGTCGCGGACCTGTCCAACTGTTTCCAGAAGCTGGCTCAGGCCTTCGAGTGCAAAAAATTCGCACTGCAATGGCACCAGAATCGAATGCGCAGCGGCCATCGCGTTCATGGTCAAGAGATTGAGCGAGGGCGGGCAATCGATCAGCACATAGCTGTAACGTTGTGCGTCCGGAGCCTGCAACGCCTTGCGCAAGCGGAACACCCTGTCAGGCGCCCCCGCAATTTCCATTTCAACGCCGAGCAGATCCATGGTCGACGGAATGATGCTCAGGTGAGGCACGGCGGTCTGGGTCACCGTTTCACTCACGGTAGCATTCTGCGTCAGCAAGTCATAGGCCGAGACACCTCGATCCTTGCGGTCAATGCCAAGACCTGTGCTGGCATTGCCTTGCGGATCGATATCGACGATCAACACCTCCTCGCCGATCGCCGCCAGGGCGGTGGCGAGATTGATGGCGGTGGTCGTCTTGCCAACACCGCCTTTTTGATTGGCAATGGTGATGATCCGGTTCTTCGAAAGTTGCATCGAGAGGGTCCGCGGCCTAGTTGCGCTTGGAAAGATTGCTGATCTGCAGGATCGCCGATCCATCCCGCGCCAGACTTTGATGTTCTATCAGATCGAAGCCCCATAGGTCACGCGCTGATCGCACTTCTCCCGGATAATCCAACCCTTTGTGAAACCACAATTCAAGCGCGGCGTTCTCACGCGCGAAGGGCGCCGCATAATCCAGCAACTCGGACAGCGAAGCGAGCGCCCGGGCCGATATGGCGTCGACGCCGGAGAGCGTAGCGTTCATGGTCTCCATACGCATCGGATGAACACTGGCGCGCGCACCCGTCTTCGAAATAACCTGACGCAGAAACGCAGCCTTTTTGTTGTTGCTCTCGACCAGATGAACCCAGCCTGCGTCTCGTTCCGTCAGACAAATCGCTGTCACCAGTCCGGGAAACCCGGCGCCGCTGCCCATGTCGATCCAGGTCAGGGGTTCAGGTCGGAGTCGAAACAATTGCACACTGTCAAGAACATGCCTCTCCCATAATTCAGGCAGTGTCTTGGGAGATATAAGATTGATGCTGGGCTGCCATTTGCGGACAAGGTCTGCATAAAGCCGTAACCTGTCCCATGTTTCACGTGAAACAAACCCTGAATCCGGGAAAAACCCTTCTGCACGATTATGGGAGCCCATGGTCAACCCACCGACCTTTCAGCAGCCCCATTGCCCGGCTTTCGCAAATAAGCCAGGAGCAATGCAATTGCCGCGGGAGTCATTCCTTCAATACGCTCTGCGTGTCCGATCGACGGTGGACGGATCTTGTCGAGCTTCTGTTTCAGTTCTTGGGAAAGGCCCGGCAGGTCTGCATAGCGGAAATGTTCCGGGATCAATCGATTTTCTTCCCTGCGTCGCTGCGCGATGTCCTGCATTTGCCGTTCCATATAGACAGCATAGATTGCATCTATTGCGGCGGCATCCAAAGCCCTGTCACCATGCAGGGCAAGCTCCGGCCAGATCGACACCAGCGTTTCCTTTGTTACATCCGGATAGGATAACAACTGAAATGCCGATCTGCGAATACCGTCCTTGTTCAGCGACAACCCGTGTTTCATCGCTTCAGACGGCGACAGGTTGCGACCCTTGAGATCATTCAAACATTTCGTAAGCGAATCGAGATGGGAGACAAACCTGGATTTACGATCTTCGGGAATACAGCCCAACTCGATCGCCTTGGGTGTCAGGCGCAATTCTGCATTGTCTGCCCGAAGCGACAGGCGGTACTCTGCTCTTGACGTAAACATCCGGTAAGGTTCGCTCACACCCTTGCTGGTCAGATCATCGATCATCACACCGACATAGGAATCCGTGCGGCTGAACATGAAAACCGGCCGGTTCTGTATTTTCAGGGCAGCATTCAAACCGGCAACCAGTCCCTGTGCGGCCGCTTCTTCATATCCGGTCGTGCCGTTAATCTGTCCGGCCAAAAACAGGCCTTTGATCCGGCGGGCCTCCAGCGTTTGCCGCAGTTCGCGCGGATCGACATGATCGTACTCGATGGCGTAGCCCGGTTGAACGATCCTGACATTCTCCAGTCCGGGGATTGTTCGTAGAAATGCTTCCTGCACATCCTCCGGCAAAGACGTGGATATTCCATTTGGATAGATGGTTGAATCATCCAGACCCTCAGGTTCCAGAAAGATCTGATGCCCATCCCGCTCTCCAAAGCGGACAATCTTGTCCTCTATCGAAGGGCAATACCGGGGGCCAACACCTTCGATCTGACCCGAATACATGGCCGAACGATGAACGTTATCCTGGATGATCCTGTGGGTCTCCGGCGTTGTCCTGGTGATTCCACAGCGGATCTGCGGAACGGTGATCTTCTCGGTCATGAAGGAAAACGGGACGGGATCCACATCTGCGTCCTGCCATTCTACATGGTCCCAATCAATCGTGGAACCATCAAGCCGTGCTGGAGTACCGGTCTTCAATCTGCCAAGGACAAACCCCGCACGCTCCAATGTTCCAGAGAGCCCCAGCGAAGGGTCTTCATTCATGCGACCAGCCGGGATCTTGCGATCTCCAATATGGATCAGTCCGCGCAGGAAGGTTCCGGTTGTCAGGACAACGGATGAGCAATGAACCGTCCGGCCATCTTTCAGCACAACCCCGGTAACCTCGCCATCTTCCGAAACAATGTCATCGGCCTCGGCCTCGATGAAATCGAGATTCGGCTGCGTCCGGAGCAGTGACTGAATTGCCAGACGATAGAGTTTGCGGTCGGCCTGTGTCCGCGGGCCCCAGACCGCAGGCCCTTTGCGACGATTGAGTATACGAAACTGAATGCCGGACTGGTCGGCGGCCACTGCCATCAACCCACCCATAGCATCGATCTCACGCACAAGGTGTCCTTTGCCCAGCCCGCCGATCGCGGGATTGCAGGACATTGTTCCGATACTGTCGAATTTGTGTGTAACCAAGGCGGTCCGGGCACCCATTCGCGCTGACGCGGCGGCAGCCTCGGTACCGGCATGTCCGCCGCCGATTACAACAACATCATAGTGCATGTCTTGTCTCCAATGACTTTCGGTCGGGCTTCAAACCTCCGAGAGTCAAGCTTTATGTTTCACGTGAAACAGTTATCCCGCACAACTTGCTTATCGTTAAACGCCATGGTGATGTTTCACGTGAATCACCCACATCCATCTTATATGACTTTGTCTCACGTGAATCATTTCCCGACACAGAATTCAGAGAATATCACACCCAGCAACTGTTCGACATCGACGGAACCGGTAATTTCACCGAGTGAGATGGCGGCGTTTCGTAAATGCTCCGACCGAATTTCAATAGGGTCATCGCATTGATCGACTGCGATTTGCAGTTCCCTGATGCTGTCACTTAAAAGAAGGCTGTGTCGCTCTCGCGTGGGAAGAGCATCACTCTCACCGATATCGAGATTGGACAGACGATTGGAGATGCAACCAATCAACATCTCGACACCTCTCCCAGTCTTGCTGGACACCGCGATATCCCCATCCGGCAAATTTGAGACATCGCTATCGACCAAATCCGATTTGGTCCACACCACCAATCTGTCAGCGGGTAACGCTGAATCATCCATCGGATGTTCGGTGGGATGATACAGGTTTCGTAACTCGAGCACCAGATCCGCGGTATCTGCGGCCATCAGGCTTCGTCTTACACCCTCAAGTTCAATCTGATCTTCCGATTCCCTGATACCAGCGGTATCCATCACAACGACAAGGTGTCCACCGATGTCGAGGCGAACCTCAATGATGTCCCTGGTCGTGCCCGGAACATCCGACACGATTGCAACATCCCGTTGCGCAAGACAATTCAACAATGATGATTTGCCGACATTCGGGGGACCAACCAGAGCAATTCTGAACCCGCTCCTTACGATTTCACCATTACGCGCTCTGGCCAGGTGATCAGTGATTTCACCGATCAGGTGCTTAACTTCCGGCCAGATCTGATCGGCGACTGATCCCGGAATATCGTCTTCATCGGAAAAATCGATGTCAGCCTCGATCATTGCCCGGGCATAGGTAAGCCGCGTGGCCCAACCTTCATAAAGCTCCCTGAGACCGCCATTGGCCTGGCCAAGCGCTTGCTTGCGCTGCGATTCGGTCTCCGCGCGTATCAGATCAGACAGGCCCTCGACAGCTGTCAGATCAATCCGCCCTGCTTCAAATGCGCGTCGGGTAAATTCACCGGCTTCGGCCGGGCGAAATCCGGGAAGGCCGGACAGTGCGCCAAGCACCGCTGATATCGAAGCTCGGCTGCCGTGGATCTGCAGCTCCGCGACATCTTCGCCTGTAAAGGAATGTGGGCCTGGGAAGAAAACCACAAGGCCTTGATCAAGCAGACATCCGGAAGCGTCCCGGATGTCTGTCAGTTTCACCCTGCGTGGTTCAGGGATCGGACCCGATACCGTTTCGAGTCCGAATCGAACACCGGGGCCAGAGATCCGTATGATCGCAACCCCGGCCGGCGGATGGCCTGACGATAGTGCGTAGATCGTATCCCGCATAAATGTACCGGTATCGAATCGAGTCGGTGATTCTGGCGATTCGTCAGGTATTCATCGAATCGAAGAAGTCGCTGTTGGTCTTGGTCTGCTTCAGTTTGTCGATCAGGAACTCGATCGCATCGGTCGTTCCCATGGGAGCGAGAATACGGCGCAGAACGAAGATCTTCTGCAGGTCCTGCTTCGGCACCAGTAGATCCTCTTTCCGAGTACCGGATTTGAGAATATCCATCGACGGGAAGATCCGCTTGTCCGCAACCTTGCGGTCCAGCACGATTTCCGAATTGCCGGTTCCCTTGAATTCTTCGAAGATCACTTCGTCCATACGCGAACCCGTGTCGATCAGTGCTGTCGCGATGATTGTCAGCGAGCCGCCTTCCTCGATATTGCGGGCGGCGCCGAAGAACCGCTTCGGCCGCTGAAGCGCATTGGCGTCCACACCCCCGGTCAAAACCTTGCCTGATGACGGCACCACAGTGTTGTAGGCGCGGCCCAGGCGGGTGATCGAATCAAGCAGGATGATCACGTCACGGCCATGTTCAACCAAACGCTTGGCCTTCTCGATCACCATCTCGGCGACCTGGACATGGCGAACGGCCGGTTCGTCGAAGGTCGAGGCAACAACTTCGCCCTTAACCGAGCGCTGCATGTCGGTGACTTCTTCCGGGCGTTCGTCAATCAGCAACACGATCAGATAGCAGTCGGGATGATTGGCTGTGATCGAGTGCGCGATATTCTGCAGCAGCACCGTTTTACCAGTGCGTGGCGGCGCCACGATCAGTCCGCGCTGACCCTTGCCCAAGGGTGCGACAAGATCAATGACACGCGCTGAAATGTCTTTGGTCGTCGGATTGTCGATTTCCATCTTGAACCGCTCATCGGGATAGAGCGGTGTCAGGTTGTCGAAATGCACCTTGTGGCGGATCTTTTCCGGATCCTCGAAATTGATCGTATTGACCTTCAGCAGCGCAAAATAGCGCTCACCTTCCTTCGGGCCCCGAATCGGGCCTTCCACGGTATCCCCGGTCTTCAGCGAGAACCGGCGGATCTGCGAGGGCGAAATATAGATATCATCCGGGCCGGGAAGATAATTCGCATTGGCCGAGCGCATGAAGCCGAAACCATCCTGCAGCACTTCGACAACACCTTCGCCGATGATCTCGACTTCCTGTGCAGCCAGTTGCTTGAGGATCGCAAACATCAGTTCCTGCTTGCGCATCACACCGGCGTTTTCCACCTCGACTGATTCGGCAAAAGCCAGAAGGTCGGTAGGAGTTTTGTTCTTGAGCTCTTGAAGCTTCATTTCCTGCATGGAAAATCCAAAATCTGATTATATCGACGTGGGGAAAGGCGGGCATTTCGATGCAGCTGGGGAAAGCCGACCAGAGAGACTGGCGCCCGCCATAAGGACGTAACGGGATAGATAGCGATTCACGTGAAACGCTGCAAGCCCCGTCATGCGCCAATTTTCAGCTTGCTAGACGCTATCTCGCCGCTTCGAGGCGATCAGGCGAAGGGTTTGATGATCACCATGATCACCACGATGATCATCAGCACCGTTGGAATCTCGTTGGCCATCCGCCATTGCCGCGAGGTCATCGTGTTTTCTCCGGCAGCAAATCGTCGCGCCGCCCGGCTGAGAAAGACGTGAAAAACTGTCAGTCCGACCACCGCGGCAATCTTGACCCACAACCACAGCCCCGAAAATCCGAACCCGCTCCAGGCCAGCCACAGTCCGACCGCCCATGACACCATCATGGCCGGTGTCATGATCACCTTGACCAGCCGCTGCTCCATGATCACGAAGGTTGCGGCAGGCTCGCCTCCGGTTTCGGCATCGGCGTGATAGACGAACAAGCGCGGCAGATAGAACAATCCGACCATCCAGGAAATCACCGCCACCACGTGCAAGACCTTGAGCCACCCGTAAAGCCAGGACGGGTCAAACCACCAGGCCAAGACCGCGAGCAGGATCACCACACCGATGGACACAGAGGCCTTGACGCGGGCCTTGCGGCCCTCGCTGAGACTGGTCGCGGTATCAGACGTCACGGCTGTGCAGCGGCCCTGATCCGCTCCATCAGCCTTGTGACATTTTCAGGATCGGCCTGTGGCGTGATGCCGTGACCGAGGTTGAAAATCAGCGGACCGTCGCCGTAGGTCTCAAGCACCTCATCAACACCCTCATCAAGCGCCCTGCCACCGGCAATCATGCGCAATGGATCGAGATTGCCCTGTACAGCGCCTCCGGCCTGTATCTGCCGGCCCAGCTTTGCCGGAACGGTCCAGTCCAGCCCGACACAATCAATCCCGGTTGCGGCCCGGTAGCCCTCAAGCTGCGCTCCGGCCCCCTTGGCAAACCCGATGACGGGAACTCCGGGCCTTTCCGCCCGAATCCGGTCAACCATGCGTTTGACAGGTCCGATGGAAAACCGCGCGAAATCCCGTTCGCTCAAAACACCCGCCCAGGAATCGAAGATCTGCACCGCATCAGCCCCTGCATCGATCTGGGCAATCAGATAATCCGCAGACATCTCGGCAAGCAGGCCAAGCAGTGTCTCGAATGCAGCCGGGTGCTGCATCGCGAACAACCGGGCCGGAGCCTGATCCGGCGTTCCGTGGCCGGCGATCATGTAGGTGGCAACAGTCCAGGGCGCACCGCAAAAACCCAACAGCGTGGTTTCAGCGGGCAGTTCCGCCCGAAGCCGGCGGACCGTCTCGTAGACAGGCGCCAGATGTGCATGCATTCCCGAACCATCAAGCGTGGCAATTCCATCGGGTGTTATCGGGTCCATCAAGGGTCCCTTGCCCTCGACAAACCGCACGTTCCGATCAAGTGCATCGGGGATTACCAGAATATCGGAGAACAGGATTGCCGCATCAAAACCGAACCTGAGGATAGGCTGCAATGTGACCTCGACCGCAAGGTCCGGAGTGTAGCACAGATCGAGAAAGCCTTTGGCCGTGGCGCGTGTCGCCCGGTACTCGGGCAAATAGCGGCCAGCCTGCCGCATCAGCCAGACAGGTGGCGGGAACACGGTCTCCCCTGCCAGCACCTTCATCACCTTGCGTTCAACAGCCTTGGTCATCACCACTTCCTTAAAACAAATCCTTATTGATTTAGGATTCTTATTCTTAGATTCTGTGTTTAATGGGGATTGCGAATGATCCACAGCCTGTCCACAGCTTGTTCATATAAACTGTGTCCAGGACGAAGGACAATGCGATTTGGAAACCTGATCATCCGCTCTCCAAAAACCTATGGGATTCAGGTAATTCCGCCCGAATGGAATTTCGCCTGATCGACTGATCACCATGTTTTCAACAATTCTCGCGTCAATCCTCGCAAAACCATTCACTTGATGGCAATTGTGGAGAACCTGCCGGGTTATCCCTTGCATTCGGACCGGGGGCTCTCTTAGCTCCAGTCTGTCCCGGTTTATCAACATCCCACGGAGAATCATGTGGAGCAGACAAAAAACTATTTCCACCTGCATCTGATCTCCGATTCGACAGGTGAGACCCTGATGGCTGCCGGCCGTGCCGCCGCCGCTCAGTTTCAGGCCGCACAAGCGCTTGAGCATGTCTATCCGTTGATTCGCACGCGCAAACAGCTGTTCGCGGTTCTTGACGCAATCGATGGCGCACCGGGGATTGTGCTTTATACCATCGTCGACGCTGAGCTGGCCTCGATCATCGAACTGAAATGCCGGGACATGGGACTGCCCAGCGTCTCGGTGCTGGAACCGGTGATCAACGTGTTCCAATCCTATCTCGGTGCTCCCTCCCGGCGCCGGGTTGGCGCGCAGCACGCGATGGGTGAAGAATATTTCAAGCGTATCGACGCGTTGAATTTTACTCTCGACCATGATGATGGCCAGTTGCCGTCAGATTTTGATGAGGCAGATCTGGTGATTCTCGGGATCAGCCGAACCTCGAAAACACCGACGAGCATCTATCTTGCCAATCGCGGCATCAAGACCGCCAATATCCCGATCGTGTATGATGTCCCGCTTCCAGACGCCTTGATCACAGCCAAAAAACCGCTCGTGGTCGGTCTCGTCGCCTCGGTCGAGCGAATCTCCCAGGTCAGGCAAAACCGGGTTCTGGGCACAACGGCCGGCTATCAGGGAGATCACTACACTGATCGCGCCCTGATCAGCGAAGAACTCAAATATGCCAGATCGCTTTGCGAGCGAAACAATTGGCCGGTCATCGACGTCACTCGCCGCTCGATCGAAGAGACCGCCGCCGCAATCCTTGCCTTGCGTCCCAAGTGGCGCTAACCCCGTCCTATCCGGCAGGACATGTTCAGGAGACAGCTATGGCGCCGCGCCTCGTGCTCGCATCGGCGAGCCCCTATAGAAAAGCGTTGCTCGAAAATGCCGGGCTGAGTTTCGATGTCGAACCGGCTCAGGTGGATGAGCGCGCCATTGAACTGACGCTGGAAGGGATGGACGCCGAAGATATCGCGCTGATTCTGGCCGAAGCGAAGGCTCAGGATGTTTCAAGCCGCAATCCCGGCGCAATCGTCATCGGCTCGGATCAGACCTTGTCGCTTGAAGGTGAGGTCTTCCACAAGCCCGGCGACATGGAGCAAGCGCGACGACGCTTGCTCAAGCTATCCGGTCGCACCCATGAACTCAACAGCGGCGTGGTTCTGGCGCGGGACGGCAATACCGTCTGGCGGCATATGTCGATCGCACGCATGACGATGCGGCCGCTCGATCCTGGTTTTATTGGCCGTCATTTGTCGGCTGTCGGAAACCGCGCTCTTTCCTCGGTCGGCGCTTACCAGCTTGAAGGCGAAGGCATTCAGCTCTTCGAGCGCTTCGAGGGCGACTATTTTACCATCATCGGGCTGCCGTTGCTGCCTTTGCTGGCGCAACTGCGTCAGCTTGGAGCAATCGATGGATAAGAGAGATAAAAACCAGCGACGCGCCTTCGTCATCGGCGATCCGATCAGCCATTCACGATCGCCGCTGATCCATCGTTATTGGCTCGAAGCCGCCTGTCTGGATGGCAGTTACGATCCGGTCGCGGTCACAGCGTCGGACTTGCCCGCTTTTGTATCCGCGCTGAAGGATGGATCATCCGGCTTTTGCGGCGGCAACGTGACGCTCCCGCACAAGGAAGCCATTCTGGAGTTTGCCGACGAGGCAGACGTCACGGCACGGGAAATCGGCGCCGCCAATACGGTGTGGCTCGAAAATGGCCGGTTGATGGCCACAAATACCGATTCCCATGGTTTCAGCGCCAACCTGGATGAAACCGCTCCGGGCTGGGACAAGGGAAAATCGGCTATTGTCCTGGGTGCGGGTGGTGCTTGCAGGGCCATCGTCCATGCACTTCTCGCGCGCGGCTTTTCCTCGGTGGCTATTGCCAATCGTACCGAGGCCCGGGCCCGGGTGCTTGCCGACCGGTTTGGTCCGCGGGTGAGCCCACACGGCATCGAAAGCCTGCAGGAGCTGGTCAGCGGAGCTGATCTCTTCGTCAACACCACCTCGCTCGGAATGGGCGGAACAGAGGCTCCACTTCTCGACTTTACTGTCATGGCGGAGGGTGCCCTGGTGACCGATATTGTCTATGTCCCGCTCGAGACGCCATTGCTCGCGATGGCGAAACGGCAGGGAGTGGCGACCGCCGACGGCCTCGGAATGCTTTTGCATCAGGCGGTGCCCGGTTTTGAAAAATGGTTTGGCCTCAGGCCTCAGGTCACCCCTGAACTCCGCCAGTTGCTGATTGCCGATATGGAGACGCACACATGATCATCATCGGCCTCACCGGTTCAATAGGCATGGGGAAATCGACCACATCGGCCATGTTCGAAGCAATGGATATCCCGGTCAACAGCGCCGACGATGTTGTTCATCAACTTTATAGCGGCGAAGCGGCACCGCTCATCGAACAGGCATTTCCCGGAACTGCGCCGGATGGTGTCGTTGATCGCAGGCTTCTCTCGGAGCAGTTGATGGAAAGGCCGGAGGGCTTTGGCCTGCTTGAGGCCATTATTCATCCGCTGGTGCGGGCCCGCGAGCAGGAATTCATCGACCGGGCGCGGTCTGGTAACACTCCGATGGTTGTTCTCGATATTCCGCTGTTGTTCGAAACCGGGGCTGCCGACCGGGTTGATGTCGTCATTGTCGTAAGTTGCGCACCGGAGATCCAGCGTGAAAGGGTCCTGGCCCGTCCAGGAATGACGGCGGAAAAATTCGAAGCTATCCTGGCAAGACAAACCCCTGATTCCGAAAAACGCGCCCGCGCAGACTATGTTGTCGACACCGGCGCAGGTCTGGATGCCGCCAGACAACAGGTCGCCGATATCGTGACTGAACTGGCAAACCGGGAAAAGCGGAGCTGAGACGATGCGCGAGATAGTTTTCGACACCGAAACCACAGGGCTTGATAATCAGGCCGACCGGATCATCGAAATTGGCTGCATCGAGCTCGATAACCAGTTTCCAACCGGGAGATCGCTGCATCTGTTCATCAATCCGGATGGCCGCAAGGTACATCCCGACGCCTTGGCGGTGCACGGCATAACCGATGCGTTTTTATCCGACAAACCGGTATTTGCCGATGTTGTCGACGAGATAGCGGATTTTTTCGAGGGTGCGCATTACGTCGCTCACAACGCGACATTCGATATGGGGTTTCTCAATACCGAATACAAACGCGTTGGCCGGTCGCCGGTGGCGCCGGACCTGGTAATTGATACCCTGTCGCTCGCCCGCCGCCGTCATCCGATGGGTCCCAACAGCCTGGATGCGTTGTGCCGGCGTTATGGGATCGACAATTCCCACCGCACCAAGCACGGCGCGCTTCTTGATGCCGAACTGTTGACGGATGTCTATATCGAAATGCTTGGCGGCCGCCAGGCAGCGCTCGGCCTGTCTGCAAGCGATACGGAGGACGTCAAACGCAGTTCGGATGATGTTATCGTCGAAATCGGCGAGCGCCCGAGACCCCTGCCGCAAAGACTGAGTGATGCTGACAGACGATCTCACGCAGCCCTGGTCGAGCGCATCGGAGCTTCTGCCTTGTGGCGAAAGCCCAACTGACGAATGCTGGATAACGGGCGCCTGACGCCGGTTGGAGCGCAGCTCTCTCCGTACCTTGAGTATGGAACTGAGATTTCTCATTGCACCGAAGACCAAGCCTGGCGATGCGGGAAGCCCTGCAGCACTGTAACCCCAAACGAAAAACGCCGCCCTGCGGGAGTTCCCGGGCGGCGTTCGTCACTCACAGAGCACTGCAGCATTCGAAGTCATGCAAATTCGTTATCGTTCAAAGCAATCCAATTGAACGCGACATGCATCAGTTGACCTGATTGGTTACCTGCGACTTTGTCTTTTCCTCGGCCATGCGCTGCTGGAACATCTGACCGAAATCGATCGGATCGATCAGCAGTGGCGGGAAGCCGCCGTTGCGTGTCGCATCAGCGATGATCTGGCGGGCAAACGGGAACAGGATGCGCGGGCATTCGATGAACAGCAGCGGCAACATGTGCTCCTGCGGGAAATTGGCGACACGGAAGACACCGCCATAAACCAGCTCGACATTGAAAACGACCGTATCGCCGGACTTTGCTTCGGCGTTCATTGTCAAATGAACGTCGAATTCCGTTTCACTGATCGGATTGGCGTTAACATTGACGTTGATGTTGATGTTTGGCGCTTTTTCACGTGGGCCCAGAGACTTTGGCGCACCAGGATTTTCAAAGGACAAATCCTTGATATACTGCGCCAGAACATTCAGCGTTGACGCTTCGCCATTGCCCTTTGGATCAGCGGCAGCAGCAGCATCCTTGTCGGTCTTAGTCTTTGCCATGTGGCTCTTCCCTGTGTTTCATCCGCCAATGCGGTCGTCCGGAAAATAGTTCGGGCATGGGCTAGCATTTCGTCGCCCGGCTTACAACCCGTTTGCGCCGCCTCAATCGGCCCTGCCGGGTCCATTGTCGGGTTTGTTCAGGCTGCCGCGCTCGTCCGACCACGGTGAGGACGGATCGGTATGACGTTTGAATTCGTCCTCATCGAGATCCACAACGCCGTCGGGCCTTGCATTCCCGCCTGCATCAGGCCGGCGGGTTTGGAAGCCGGCCGACATGGTCTGCACCACAATCCGATCCTTGAGCAGACGCCAGACCAGATCCCTGACCGCGGGCACGAACAGCAGGAACCCGAGAGAATCAGTGACAAATCCGGGGGTCAGCAGCAAAATGCCCGCAACCAGTATCATAACGCCATGAACGAGGTCTCGGCCCGGAATCCGGTTGGAGCGCATTTCCGCATTGATCCGGTTGAAAAGCCCGATGCCCTGCCACCTGAGCAGAAAGCTCCCGATGATGGCGGTGAGAAAGACCATGCCCAGTGTTGCCCACACGCCAATCTGACCGCCTATCACCACAAAAGCGGCGATTTCAGCCAATGGAATGGCGAGCAGCAAAAACGGGATAATGGAAAAACGCATGATGTCATGTCCGCAATCGGGCTGCCCGTCTATACAAGCAGTTTGAAATAGAATGGTGTGACCATTTGAATGATCAGCCTTTGGGGATTATATGCATCCCTAGCAATGATGTAACCGAAAGAAGGCGGGAATGGGTTCCTTTGATTTTGTGACGTTCTTCTTTTTTGTGGCTGCGGTGATCATATTCATCCAGCTCCGCTCGGTGCTCGGCAAGAGAACCGGGAACGAACGCCCGCCGCACGACCAGTCGGTTCGCCGTGAGCAGTCTCCGGCAGCGGAGGGAATGGATGACCCTAAGGTCGTCACGTTGCCACGCCGTGGCCGCGAAACTCCGGGCCCCGACGAGTTTGCGGCCGTAGATGCCTATGCCGAACCAGGCAGTGAGCTCAACAAGGGACTTCGCGACGTGGTCACCGCAGATCCGAGCTTTGAACCCAAGGAGTTTGTCGGCGGAGCCACCACCGCTTACGAGATGATCGTGTCGGCCTTCGCCGAAGGCGACCGCAAGACCCTGAAAGGTCTGCTGTCGCGCGAAGTGTTCGAAGGGTTCGTTGCCGCCATTGACGAGCGCGAGAAACGCGGCGAAACCGTCCGCTCCAATTTTGTCGGCATTGAAAAATCCAACATCATCCAGGCGGAGATGAAAGGCGCGGAAGCCAACATCACCCTGCGGATCGTCAGTCAGTTGATCTCGGCAACCCTGGACAAGGACGGCGAGGTGATCGAGGGCGACCTGGTTGAAGTCACCGATGTCAATGACGTCTGGACCTTTGCCCGCGACACCCGCTCGCGTGATCCAAACTGGCGCCTGATCGCGACGGAAGCCGATCAGTAATGGAATGGTCGCTCCGCCGGGAAGATTTTTCCACGCTTCCCGGCTGGGCGGACGACACACCGGCGCAGGCTTTTGCGGCTTTTCGCCGCTCGGCCGAACAGGCCATGCACCACCAGCCATACCGCACCGGAACGCTCGGGATTGATCACGCCGAACTCGAGCCCGCCTATGCCGCGGCTCTTTCCGAATCCGGCTACCTATCACAATCCCGGGCCCGGACGTTTTTCGAAGCCCTGTTCCGGCCGGTGGAGCTGTGCGCTGATGGCGGGCAAGGATTGGTAACCGGCTATTATGAACCCGATGTCGATGTCAGCGACCAGTTTGAATCCGGCTATCGGTTTCCGTTTCTGCGGAAGCCGGACACTCTTGTAAAAGTTCCTGACCCGGACAATCCGCCCGTCACCATCCCGGCCGGCTACGCCTTCATGCTCGATCAGGCCGGCACTTTGACGACGTGCCCCGACCGGGAGGCCATTGAAACCGGCGCCCTGGATGGCCGGGGCCTTGAAATTGCCTGGGCGGCTTCCCGCGCCGACGTGTTTTTTGCCCATGTGCAAGGCTGTGCCCGGCTGCGGTTTGCAGGAGGCGGGGTCAAGCGGATCACCTACGCAGCCAAAAGCGGACACCCGTTCACAGGTATTGGCCGGCTGCTGGTCGAGCGCGGCGAGATCAGCGCCGAAAAAGTATCCATGGCAGCCATCCGGGAGTGGCTCGCTGTTGATCCGGAGCGGGCTGATCGCCTGATGCGGGAAAACCGGTCCTATATCTTTTTTCGCCAAGCTGATGTCGAGGATGAGCGTCTGGGTCCTGTGGCTGCTGCCAAGGTCGCGCTGGAGCCCGGGCGCTCTCTGGCGGTGGATCGCCGCATTCACAGTTTCGGCACTCCGATATTCGTGTCAGCACCCGAGCTTGCGGATTTTGACACTCCGCGCTCGTTTGCGCGGTTGATGATTGCCCAGGATACGGGAACCGCGATCACCGGACCGGTGCGCGGTGACTTGTTTACCGGGTCGGGACCCGCGGCAGGCGCCATTGCCGGGTCGATCAAGGCCGCCGCCCGGTTTGTGGTTTTTGCTCCGGCCGGATCCAGGATTGCACAGCAGGCCGGTCATGAGCAGTGACAAGTTCAAACTCAGCCATGAAGACCGGATTATCTGGGCGCAAGTCGCCCGCACGGTAGAGGCTTACCCGGGCAAGCAGGTCGAAGCCGATGACTGGTTTGCCGTGGAGGCGTCTGTGCCGCCGCAGCCGCTTCCTCCGGAAACGCCGAGCAGGCGCACGCACCCGGTTCCGGGCCTGAAACAGCCCCCCAAGCCCAGGCCTCATCCGATCGAAAAGCCGGTCATTCGCAAGCTTGCCCGCGGCAGGTTACCGATTGACGGCCGTATCGATCTTCATGGCCTTACCCAGAGCGAAGCCCACAATCTGCTGTTCGGCTTCCTTGCCCGCGCCCATGAGCGGGGCCTCCGGCATGTCCTCGTCATTACCGGCAAGGGTGCTTCGAGAGGCAGTGACGGGGTGCTAAAACGGCTCGTGCCGGAATGGCTGGGCAAGCCGGAATTCCGCTTTCTGATTTCGGGATATGAGGATGCCGCGCGCAGCCATGGCGGAGATGGAGCGCTTTACATCCGCCTGCGCAGGGAAAGAGGGAACCCGAAATGACACCGTTCGGCCAGGCTGTTCGCCGGTTGCGCGCCGAGCGGGGCGTCACCCAGCGCCAGATGGCAAAGGCGCTCGGCGTGTCACCGGCCTATTTGTCCGCGCTCGAGCACGGCAACCGCTCCGAGCCAAGCTGGGAGTTCATTCAGCGCGTCATCGGCTACTTCAACATCATTTGGGACGAAGCCGAGGAATTGCAGATGCTTGGCGGCCTGTCTCGGCCGAAGGTGACGATAGACACATCCGGACTGATGCCAAAGGCGACGGAAGTGGCCAACAAACTGGCTTCAGCCATTGGCCGGCTGGACATCGCCGCGCTGGAGGAAATCGACAGGTTGATTGACGCCTCGGCTGCCCGGCCTGAAGCCGGCATCAACGACGACCCGCCCCGGCGCCGCAATCAAAAGCTGTCCTGGTAAGTACTGTGTCAGACCACGCAAACGTGGCACCGGTCATTTCTCGATGATTGCGCGCAACTCGTCTTCATGCTCATTGACCAGCCAGCCATAATAGTTCTCGCTGGGCAGCGTCGGCTTCAATCCACGCTTCTTGCGTTTGCTGTTTTCACTGGCCAGGGCTTCGGCGCGTTGGGCCGAATTGCCGACATTGTACAGGGTCGCGGTCAGACCGGGGTTTTTGGAAATGTCAAAACCCGCAATCTCGCGGTAATTGTCGATCGAATCGGCAATCGAGGCAGCCATGTAGGCAAGTGTCGAATCCGGCTCCATGATGGCTTTGTAGACTTCCGATGCATTGCCCGCGCTGAGTTTTCTCAGCCTTGAAACCTTGTTGACCCGATCGGTGTGGGTGAGGGCCGTCAACGGGTTGAGCTGGCCCAGTCCGAATGTCTGGCCGGCGTAAAACGGCTGAAAAAACACCGCTCCGAAGCGGTCATCCGGATAAGACTTGCCTGAAACCTTCTTGCCGCGAAATGTCTTTTCCCAGACCTCCTCGCGACAGGTCCAGAGCTTCGCCGACCCGGAATCCTCATCACAGTCATCAAATTCCGGGCGTTTGACGAAATCGACAACGGTTTCGCCACCATGTTCGAAACGGAACCGTTCGCCGGCATAGGATATTGCCTTGACATAATAGGTCTGCAGCCGGTCGTAGGCATCGACATTATAGGTGTGTTCGCCGACAAGCGCCCCGACAATATGGATCGGGTCGATCTTGTAGCTTCTCGACACATTGACAATTTTGCGTCGAAGCCTTGTATCTTCGGCGATCAGATCGCGTATTTTTTCATATTTCGCGTCGAAGGTTGATTTTGTCGCCTGGGTGCGGCGTTTGGATGCGCCGGGGATATCGGGCTGCCGGACATTGCGATTTCCCTGTGGCACCAGATCGGCGGAAAAGCTTTGCGGCACCTGCGCCAAGCCCAGGGTGAACGCGATCAGCATCGCGACCATGGCTTTGGACTTGCAGCTGGGCACCATCATGATCTTCTCCAAAGGCATCAACATAACCCGGTTATATCACGGGTCAGCCTGGCGTCTCACCTGCCTCGTTCACGTTGCAATCGCGGATTACAGGATGAAACGCGAAAGGTCGGTATTCCGCGCAAGATCACCAACGTGCTCCCGGACATAGTCTGAATCAATCGTGATTGTCGAGCCCGGCTGGTCCGGAGCGTTGAAAGAAATTTCGTCAAGAACGCGTTCCATCACCGTTTGCAAGCGCCGGGCGCCGATATTCTCGATGCTCGAATTGAGATGTACGGCGACTTCGGCAAGTGCGTCGATTGCGTCCTCGGTAAAGACCAGTGTCAGGTCCTCGGTCGCCATCAAGGCCACATATTGCTTGATCAGGCTGGCTTCCGTTTCCGTCAGAATGCGGCGGAAATCATCCTTGCCCAGCGCCCTGAGTTCAACCCGGATAGGCAGCCGGCCCTGCAGTTCGGGCAGCAAATCCGATGGCTTGGAAACATGAAACGCGCCGGAGGCGATAAACAAAATGTGATCGGTTTTCACCGGGCCGTATTTGGTGGCGACCGTCGTGCCTTCGACCAGCGGCAGCAAATCCCGTTGCACGCCTTCGCGGGAGACGCCTGCACCCATGCCGCCTTCCCGGGACGCGATCTTGTCGATCTCGTCAATAAACACAATGCCGTCGTCTTCCGCCGACTTGAGCGCTTCCTGATGGACCTGTTCCATATCCAGAAGCTTGTCGGATTCGTCGTTGATCAGGGAATCGTGGGATTCGCGGACAGTCGTCTTGATCTTCCGGGTGCGTCCGCCCATCGCCTTGCCGAACAATTCGCCAATGTTGAGAACGCCGACATTGGCGCCCGGCATGCCCGGCAATTCAAATTGCGGCATGCCCGAGGAATTGTCGGCGACCTCGATTTCGATTTCCTTGTCATCGAGTTGTCCGTCACGCAGCTTCTTGCGGAAGGATTCCCGCGTCCCGGGAGATGAGGTGTTACCTACCAGCGCATCGAGCACACGTTCTTCGGCGTTGAGCCGCGCCTTGGCTTCGACTTCGCCGCGCTTGCGTTCCCGCACCAGCGTGATGCCGACTTCAACCAGATCCCGGATGATCTGTTCGACATCGCGGCCGACATAACCGACCTCGGTGAACTTGGTCGCCTCGACCTTGACAAACGGTGCACCGGCCAGCCTTGCCAGACGGCGCGAGATTTCGGTCTTGCCGACACCGGTCGGTCCGATCATCAGAATATTCTTCGGCATCACCTCTTCGCGCAACAGGCCGTCAAGCTGCTGCCGCCGCCAGCGGTTCCTGAGTGCAATTGCAACAGCGCGCTTGGCGTCGTTCTGGCCAATAATGAACCGGTCAAGTTCGCTTACGGTTTCGCGGGGGGAAAAATTGCTCATGTCGGGATCATGCCTTTATCGGGGGAAGCCTGTTAAGCAGCGATGTGGGAAGAAGCGGGCGGATAATCAAGCGCCTGATACGTTGCCAGCCTGCACCGAACAGGATCACCACAGCGCCGACTGCGATCAGAATCAACGCAAATGGCGGAATTCCGGTAGTGTTCGCCGCACCGTTGACGAGGTAGTAGATCCCCACCGAGCCAAAATAGGCAAGTGTAGGCGCCAGCAGCGACCGCCGGTCGATGGCCAGCGCCACCAGCACGAACATCACCATCATCAGGCCAAGCAGCACGCCAGCGGCCATCCCCGGTTCGATCTGGCCCGACAGTACCTCCTGGCCGGTGGCCAGAATAAACAGCGGGTGAACCAGAAGCGGCGCCGAGACCACATGCAGCCAGAAGGCGCAGTCAGACCATACTGTCTGTCGCTCGCGGTCGCGCAGATCGAAAAAAACCGCCACGGCGAAGATGATCACGCCGCAAACCAGTGGCACCGCCAGGGCATTGGAAAGAACCTCCGCCAGTTGATCCGTCGCCGGCGCCGCAATCGCGCCACTGACCATCTGGTCATGGTAGATCAGGATGGCGCCCAGGAATGCCAGGCCGGTCGCAGCCAGTGCTATGACTGCGGCGAGCACCGGCACTTTGAACCGGAAAAAGTACACCGCCGCCGCGGCAATCAAGCCGCCGCCCAGTATCAGTCCCATCGGCCAGGCGTCGGCCCGCAAGGCGAGCAGCGAAAACGCGTTAACTGTGGTGGGCAGATCGAACCGCGCCACAATGAATTCGACCAGCATGGACAGAATCGCGGCGCTGAAAACCAGCGCCAGCAATGTGCTCGACAACCGCATCCGCTTCTGACGTGTGACGATTTCCGCCACGATCCAGCTTGCCAGCGCCAGCAGCGGCGCGATGGTCAGGCTGTCATGGGGAAAGATCGCGCGCAACGCGAATAACGCACCGGAAAACAACAGGACGATGCCGACGGTGACAAAAATATCATTGCCGCCGCCGACCAGCCGCATTTGATCATCAACTGAAAGCGATGCTGAGGTCTCACCGCTCAGGTGTCCGGAATCAGTGGCACTGCCGGCAAGAGCCAGCAAGGCGTCGCGTTGCCCAGGCTGAAGAATGCCCTGGTTTACCGCTCGGTCGAGTGTTGCTTCATCAATCATGCGGTGATCTCGCCCGTGGTTGGGTGTTGCCGGATTTCAATCTCATGATCACAACAGCCATGTCTTCGTCTTCCGACGATTCACGTGAAACAACGGAAGATCTGAACCCGATGCGCGCCGGGCGTCAATCAAGCTCAAGGGTTTCAATCACGATATTGGAGTTGGTGTAGACACAAATGTCGCTGGCAATTTCCATGGCCCGGCGCGCGATTTGCTCGGCGGTCTTGTCGGTATCCATCAGTGCGCGCGCGGCAGCGTAGGCATAATTGCCGCCGGAACCGATGGCCATGGTGCCATGCTCGGGCTCAAGCACGTCGCCGTTGCCGGTGATCGCCAGGGTTACGGTCTTGTCCGCAACCAGCATCATCGCCTCAAGCCGTCTGAGATACCGGTCGGTCCGCCAGTCCTTGGCAAGTTCGACGGCGGCGCGGGTGAGTTGATCCGGATATTGCTCGAGCTTGGCTTCCAGCCGCTCCAGAAGCGTGAACGCGTCGGCGGTGGCGCCGGCAAACCCGGCAATCACGGAGTTGTCCTTGCCGATCCGGCGGACCTTGCGCGCATTGCCTTTCATGACCGTCTGGCCAAGGCTGACCTGACCATCTCCGGCCATGACCACCTGCGAACCCTTGCGCACGGTGATGATCGTGGTTGCGTGCATATCGCCGAAGGGGTTGTGCTCGCCCATGGGGCATCCTTTCCTGCAAGCGGCCTGACCAGCCGCGAAATGATGAGGTCAGCCTTATGTAAGTGTCTCGGGAGCGAATGCAAATCTGTCTTGAGCCCCGGACCCTCGGCTTTCCGGCAACCCCATCGACCAAAGCCGTTCTGGATATTTGGATTGCGGACTGATAATGAGCGCAGCAATGCACCGTTCGGAGACGACTGATGGCCACCACCGAGACAGCACGCAGCGCTGCCGTTGCCCGCAAGACCAACGAAACCGATATTTCCGTATCCCTGTCTGTTGATGGCACCGGAGCCGGATCGATCTCGACCGGGGTTGGTTTTTTCGATCACATGCTGGAGCAGCTCTCGCGCCATTCGCTCATCGACATGGAGATCAAGGCCAAGGGCGATCTGCACATTGATGATCACCACACCGTCGAAGACACCGGCATCGCCATCGGCCAGGCGTTGGCCAAGGCTCTGGGAGATCGCAAGGGCATCAATCGCTATGCCTCGCTGGATCTGGCCATGGACGAGACCCTGACGCGTGCCGCGATCGACATTTCAGGCCGGCCGTTTCTGGTCTGGGATGTTACTTTCACGTCGCCCAAGATCGGAACTTTTGACACCGAACTTGTCCGCGAGTTTTTCCAGGCTCTGGCCCAGCACGGTGGAATAACGCTGCACGTGACCAACCTGTATGGCGCCAACAGCCACCATATCGCCGAGACCTGCTTCAAGGCCGTGGCGCGGGTATTGCGCACGGCCTGCGAAGTTGATCCACGGCAAAAGGACAGGATCCCCTCAACCAAGGGATCGCTGGCCTGAGCCTGTCGGAAATTCCGGCCGAACGGAGATATTTGCCATGACCGCCTATCTTGTATTGGCCAGACCGGGCGCGCCGACGCCGGATGAACGTTGCGTGGTGATCGCCGACCGTTTCGCGGTACTGGCCTTTATTGCACCGGTGATCTGGCTGCTGTTCAACCGGCTTTGGCTGGAGGCTTTCGCCGCGGCCCTGGTGACTGTTGCGGCAAGCATGCTGGCGAGCGTCCCAGGTCAGATGGTTCCCGCACTTGCCATTGGCCTCGCCTTGCAACTGATCACCGCGCTGGAAGGCCGCAACTGGCGCGCCTCAGCCTTGCAGCGCCGCGGATGGCGGCTGGTCGATGTGGTGGAAACGGAAGATGCCGACACAGCTTTTGAAATCCATTCAAGCCATGCCATAAAACCTCAGACATTATCCATGCCCGCGAATGGCCGGCCCAACCGGTCGCCATTGATGCCCGGTCGTCAGGGCGGCGGTGAAACAGGCTCCATCGGCTTGGTGCCGGTCAAAAGGAATTGAGCCCGATGCAGGTTGTCATTGTTGATTACGGGTCGGGCAATCTTCGCTCCGCGCTCAAGGCGTTCGAGCGCGCCGCACGGGAATCCGGCGTCTCCGCCAACATCGTCCTGAGCGCCGATGCCGATCATGTGGCGGCCGCCGACCGTGTCGTGTTGCCCGGCGTTGGAGCCTATGCCGATTGTCGCGCCGGACTTGACGCCATCGACGGCATGACCGCGGCATTGCGCCATGCGGTCGAGGACAAGGCGCGACCGTTCCTTGGCATCTGCGTCGGCATGCAGCTGATGTCGAGCCGTGGACTGGAAAAAACCGTGACAAGTGGGTTTGGCTGGATCCCGGGCGATGTAGTCGAGATCAAGCCTTCGAATCCGGCTTTGAAAATCCCCCAGATCGGCTGGAACACGCTTGATCTGAAAACCGCGCATCCGTTGTTTGACGGCATTCCGACCGGGCCTGACGGGTTGCACGCCTATTTCGTACATTCCTATCATTTGGCGGCAAACAATCCCGCTGATGTGCTCGCAACCACCGATTATGGTGGGATGGTGACCGCAGCGGTTGCGCATGAAAACAAGGCCGGGACCCAGTTTCACCCGGAAAAGAGCCAGACGCTGGGTCTGGCCCTGATCGCAAATTTCCTCAAATGGAAGCCCTGACATGATCCTGTTTCCCGCCATCGATCTCAAAGACGGCCAGTGTGTGCGGCTCAAGCTGGGCGAAATGGATTCGGCCACGGTCTACAACGAGGACCCCGCGGCCCAGGCCCGCGCTTTCGAAGATCAAGGCTTTGAATGGCTGCATGTAGTCGATCTCAATGGGGCGTTCGAGGGCCAGTCGGTCAACGGTGCTGCAGTGGAAGCGATTCTCAAGGCGACAAAAAATCCGGTGCAGCTTGGCGGCGGCATTCGCACACTGGCGCATATCGAAGCCTGGCTCGAAAAGGGCCTCGCCCGCGTCATTCTCGGCACCATTGCGGTGCGCGATCCGGATCTGGTGCGCCAAGCCTGCAGATTGTTCCCGGGCCGCGTTGCCGTCGGCATCGATGCCAAGGGCGGCAAGGTGGCGGTCGAGGGGTGGGCCGAGGCGTCCGAACTCGGCGTCATCGAACTGGCCCGACGGTTCGAGGGCGCAGGCGTCGCCGCCATCATCTACACTGACATCGACCGCGACGGCGTTCTGACCGGCATCAACTGGGAGTCCACCATCGAGCTGGCCGACGCCGTCTCGATCCCGGTCATTGCTTCAGGCGGCCTGGCTTCGATCGCCGACATCGTCCGGATGAAGATGCCCGACGCTGCCCGTCTCGAAGGCGCAATCTCCGGCCGGGCGCTCTATGATGGCCGTATCGATCCGGCGGAAGCGCTGGGGATTCTCAACGGCACGCTCGAGGTCGAGGCGGCGAAGTTTGAGGAAAGTGACCGCTCATGACCCTGAAATCCCGCGTTATTCCATGCCTGGACGTCAAGGACGGTCGCGTCGTCAAGGGCGTCAATTTTGTCGACCTGATCGATGCCGGCGATCCGGTCGAGGCCGCCAAGGCCTATGATGCGGCGGGAGCGGACGAACTCTGCTTTCTCGACATCACCGCCTCCTCCGACAACCGCGAGACCATCTTCGATGTGGTGGCGCAAACGGCGGAACATTGCTTCATGCCGCTGACTGTCGGTGGCGGGGTTCGCACTGTCGCCGATATCCGCAAATTGCTGCTGTCGGGCGCAGACAAGGTGTCGATCAATTCGGCGGCAGTCAAAAACCCGGATTTCGTTGCCCAGGCCGCCGACAAGTTCGGCAACCAGTGCATCGTGGTGTCCATCGATTCCAAAAAGGTGTCTGGCCCGGGCGAGGCCGATCGCTGGGAGATCTTCACCCATGGTGGCCGCGAACCGACCAGAATTGATGCGGTGGAGTTTGCCGTGCAGATGGTCGAGCGCGGCGCCGGCGAGCTGTTGCTCACATCGATGGACCGCGACGGCACCAAAGCCGGCTATGACATTGCGCTCACGCGCGCCATTGCCGATGCGGTGCGGGTACCGGTCATAGCTTCGGGTGGGGTCGGCAATCTCGACGATCTGGTCGAGGGGATTCGCGACGGTCACGCCACCGCGGTGCTGGCAGCCTCGATTTTCCACTTCGGAACCTATACGATCAGTCAAGCCAAGCAGTACATGGCGGATGCCGGTCTCGACATGCGTCTGAATTGACCGGGTGAAACCATGCCCCAGGAGTTCAATCTGCCATGACCAGCTTCACCCTTGCCGATCTTGAACGGATAGTCTCCGAGCGGGCGTCTGCCGATCCGGCCCAGTCCTGGACGGCAAAGCTTGTGAGCGCCGGCATGCCCAAGGCTGCCAAGAAGCTCGGCGAGGAAGCAGTCGAAACCGTGATCGCCGCAACTTCGCAGACCCGCGGCGAACTGGTCAGCGAAACCGCGGATCTTCTGTATCACCTCATGGTCGTGCTAAGAATTGCTGATGTGCCTCTTGGTGAGGTGATGGCGGAGTTGGAAGGCCGGACCGTACAATCGGGCCTCACCGAAAAGGCGAGCCGCACGGCGGAGTAAGTATGGACCAGACCAATATCCAGCCCCCTGCACTTGATCATTTCAAGGGCGACGATTTTTCACCCTACCGTTTTTTCACGGCGGACAAATGGGCTGAATTTCGCGCCGATACGCCACTGACCCTGACCGAAGACGAGGTGCGCCGGCTTCGCTCTCTCAACGATCCGGTCAACCTCGACGAAGTCCGGCGGATCTATCTGTCGCTGTCGCGGCTCTTGTCGGCGCATGTGGAATCCTCGCAATTGCTGTTTGAGCAGCGCAAGCGGTTTCTCAATCTATCAAACGTGGCCAAAACGCCGTTCATCATCGGCATTGCCGGCTCGGTGGCGGTGGGCAAATCCACCACCGCCCGCGTTCTGGCAGAACTTCTCAAGCGCTGGCCCTCGAGCCCGAAGGTGGATCTGGTGACCACCGACGGTTTCCTCTATCCCAATGAGGTGCTGCGGCGCGAAAACCTGATGGACCGGAAGGGATTTCCGGAAAGCTATGATGTCAGCGCGGTGCTGCGCTTTCTCTCCGAAATCAAGGCCGGCCAGCACAAGGTCCGCGCGCCGCGCTACTCTCACCTGACCTATGATGTTCTGCCGGGCGAATACACCACCATCGACCGGCCCGATATCCTGATCTTCGAAGGCATCAATGTCCTGCAGGTGCGTGATCTGCCTGCCGATGGCAAGATCGTTCCCTTCGTTTCCGATTTCTTCGATTTTTCGATCTATATCGATGCTGTGGAGACCGACATTCACAAATGGTATGTTGATCGGTTCATGAACCTGAGACAAACCGCTTTCCGCGATCCTGAATCGTTCTTTCACCGCTATGCCGCGATCAACGAGGACGCTGCTCGCGCCATTGCCGAAAGCCTGTGGGAAAACATCAACCTCAAGAACCTCAAGCAGAATATCCTGCCGACCCGGCCGCGCGCCGACCTGATCCTGCGCAAGGCACCAAATCATCTCATCGAGCAGGTGGCGCTGCGAAAGTTGTAAGAGATCCCTGCTTGAGATCCGGCGAAATCAGGTGTTGACCCGACGCAAGGTCAGGTTGATGCGGCCGCCATCCTTGAGAAGGGTCGATGTTGTCGGGTAGATCCGGTCGACTCCATGGAAGGCCAGCCGGCTTTCTCCTCCAAGAAGGACAATATCGCCGCTTTCCAGGCGGAAGGACCGGGTCGGCGAGCCGCGCTCGACGCCACCGATGCGGAACAGACAGGCATCGCCAAGCGAAATTGAAAGCACCGGCGCCGAAAAATCGCTCTCGTCCTTGTCCTGGTGCAGCCCCATGCGGGCCTTCGCATCATAGAAATTGACCAGACAGGCCTGAGGCGGTCTGGTGTCTCCGCTCAAATCCGTCCAGATTGTCATCAGCCTGTCGGGAATTGGCGGCCAGGGCGTTCCGGTGACCGGGTGGCGATCCTGATATCGGTAGCCCGCCTTGTCGGCGACCCATCCGAGTTCACCGCAATTGGTCATCCTGACGCTCAGCGGCTTGCCGGTTCGCGGCATTTCCGGGCGATAGAGTGGCGCTTGGCCAACCACCGCCCGGAGATCTTGCACCAGCAACTCTTGCTCGCCCCGGTCAAGATGACCGGGGATGTGGCGTACCCCTTTGGGCAGGACGAGCATTGGCAGCTTTCCTGAACCGGCAGCCGTTCAGGCGGTTTCGATATCGGGAATGCGCAGCACCTGACCCGGATAGATCTTGTCGGGATCTGACAGCATCGGCTTGTTGGCTTCGAAAATCACTGTGTATTTCGACCCCTTGCCCTTGCCATAGGCGGCTTCGGCAACTTTCCAGAGGTTGTCGCCCTTCTTGACGGTGTGAAATTTCGGATCTTTTGCGGGGGTGGAGGCCTTGACCAGTTCAGTCATGTCGGCGCTACCGAGTGACAGACCGGACTCAGGAATCACCACCTTGAGCTCGGATGCCTCGACCTTGGATATGCCGAGCGTATTGCCGACCGCGACAATGGCCTTCTCGAAAATCGACTGGTCTTCGACAACGCCGGACAACACGATCTTGTCGCCATCGACTTTCACGTCGACCTTGTCGGTTCCCAAACCGTGCGAATCGAGTTCTTTCTTGACTGCTTCGGCTTCCGGCGCGTCATCATCGCCGCCAATGCCGAGCTTCTTGCCAGCTGATTTGATGAAATCGAAAATGCCCATTTGTGATCGTCTCCCTCAATGGTTCAACTCTCACATAAGCATGGCCGGCCCGGACTGCCAATCAAAAAGCTGGCGCCAATCTACTCGTCCTGCACCTTGCCGCGGGCTTTCTTGATTGTAGACCTGCCCGATTTGGCCGCAAGCCGGCGCTCCACCGATCCCCTTGTAGGCTTCGTCTTGCGTCTGGGCGGCGGCGGCGGTTCCGAAGCCTGATCGATCAGTTCGACCAGCCTTTCGCGCGCATCCGCGCGGTTGCGTTCCTGGGTCCTGAACCGGTTTGCCTCGATGATGATGACGCCGTCCTTGGACACACGGCTGCCACCGAGCCTGAGGGCGTTTGTCTTGACCCGTTCGGGCAGCGAAGGCGAGTTGCGGATATCAAACCTCAACTGCACCGCGGTGGCGACCTTGTTGACGTTCTGGCCGCCCGGACCGGAGGCGCGGATGAAACTCTCGCTGAGTTCCCATGCGGCAATCACAATGCCCCGCGCAGCATGCAGAGGCATGGCGCTCATGGTGCTGTTTTCCAGAACAGGATATCACCCTCCTGCTTGCGGCTGATCGCCGGAACCCGCGCTGCTTCCGCCGGATGTCCCGCAACAAGCAGCACCAGCGGCTTTTCGTTGTCGGGCCTGCCGCAGATCTGGTTGAGGAAACCCATCGGCGACGGTGTATGGGTCAGCGTCGCAAGTCCGGCTGAATGCAGGCTGGCGATCAGCAGGCCGATCGCGATGGAAACCGATTCGGGAACATAATAATGCTTGACCTTGCGGCCCTGTGCATCGATGCCCCAACGTTGGGCGAAGATGGCGATCAGCCAGGGCGCGGTCTCCAGGAACGGTTTGTCCCAGTCGGTGCCCAGATGCGCCAATGCGCCAAGCCACTCTTCGCCGGCCTTGCCGCTGTAAAACGCGCGTTCTTCTTCTTCGGCGGCGATCCTGATGGCGCGTTTCGTTGCCGGATCGCCGATGGCGACAAAGCTCCAGGGTTGCTGGTTTGCTCCCGACGGTGCGGTCGCGGCCGTGCGGATCGCCAGCCGGATGACCTCCGGATCGACAGGATCCGCAGAAAAATCCCGCACCGTGCGGCGGGCGTGCATCAGTTCGAAAAAGGCTTTCGCTTCGCGGAGCATGTCCGCATCCGTCTTGCGGGACAAAGCAAGTTCCATTGTCTCGACTGTTTTGGTCACGGTACGGATCTCCTGCGGCAATAGGGCTGTCAGAAAATGCGCGACCGTCCCCGTTGGGTCAACGGGGACGGTCGAAGATCCGGAGTGGCAAATTCGCCTTCTTATTCCGCCGCAGCCTTGAACCCGGGGGCTGCGTCCAGCACCGACCCGTCTACATGCGATTCGAATTTGGCGAAATTGTCGATGAACATGCTGACCAGGCGACTGGCGGACGCATCGTAAGCGGGCTTGTCGGCCCAGGTTGAGCGAGGATCGAGAATGGTTCCATCGACGCCCTCGACCGCCACCGGCACTGCGAAACCGAAATTCGCGTCAGTGCGGAAATCCGCAGTCTCCAGTGACCCGTCCAGAGCTGATGACAGCAGTGCCCGGGTCGCCTTGATCGGCATGCGCTGGCCCTGGCCATAGGCGCCGCCGGTCCAGCCGGTGTTGACCAGCCAGCAATTGACATTGTGGTCGCTGATCAGGCGGCGCAACAGGTTGCCATACTCCGACGGGTGGCGCGGCATGAATGGTGCGCCAAAGCAGGTCGAGAAGGTAGCTTCGGGTTCGGTGACGCCCTTCTCCGTGCCGGCGACCTTTGCGGTGTAGCCGGACAGGAAATGATACATTGCCTGTTCCGGCCTCAGCCGGGCGATCGGAGGCATGACGCCAAAGGCATCGGCGGTCAGCATGATGATGTTCTTCGGATGACCCGAAATGCCGGTATCGCTGGCGTTCGGGATATAATGCAGCGGATAGGCACAACGGGTATTTTCAGTCAGCGAACCGTCATGGAAATCGGGAACCCGGTGCTCATTGAGCACGACGTTTTCGAGAACCGTGCCGAAACGTTCGGTGGTGCCGAAGATTTCGGGCTCGGCTTCGCGCGACAGACGGATGGTCTTGGCATAACAGCCGCCTTCGAAGTTGAACACGCCATGCTCGCCCCAGCCATGTTCGTCGTCGCCAATCAGGGTGCGCCTGGGATCAGCCGAGAGCGTGGTCTTGCCGGTGCCGGACAGGCCGAAAAATACCGCGGTGTCGCCATCGGGACCGACATTGGCCGAACAGTGCATCGGCATCACACCCCTGGCGGGCAGCAGGTAGTTGAGTGCTGTGAACACCGATTTCTTCATTTCGCCGGCATAGGAGGTGCCCCCGATCAGCACCAGACCCTGTTCCAGATTGACCGCGATCACGGTCTCGCTGCGGCAGCCATGCCGGGCCGGATCAGCGCGGAACGAGGGCAGGTTGATGATTGTCAGTTGCGGCACGAAATCCGCCAGCATCGAGCGGTCGGGCCGGATCAGCAGGTTGCGGATGAAAAGGGCGTGCCAGGCATATTCCGTGATGATCCGGGACTTGAGTGCGTAGTCCCGGTCGGCACCACCGATCAGATCCTGAACGAACAGATCCTGATCCTTTGCATGCGCCACCATGTCGGCGTGCAACACGTCAAAGGCCTCCGGCGACATTGGTTTGTTGTTGTCCCACCAGATCTGGCTGTCGGTCGATGCATCGCGGACAATATACTTGTCCTTGGCGGACCTGCCGGTGTGCAGGCCGGTCAGCGCCCTGAGTGCGCCATGCGCCGTCAGAGTGGCCTCGCCCCGCGCCACGGCGAGTTCGACCAGTTCGGCTTCACCGGTATTGTATCGCACCTGGCCAGTGGTATCGAGGCCAACAAGACCTATTTCAGCCGAGGGATTACGCACTCCCAAATCCTCACTCATTTCGGATTCCTTTTTGCTCAGGCGCATGACAGGTTCAAATTTGGCCGGAACATAGGGTCGGGAAATTTAAAAAACAACAAGCAATTCGTTGAATACTTAATGAAATCAAAGTATTAATCGATTTAAAAAATCGAGTATCCTTTTTAATCGGTTCAATTGACATTTGCAGCCGGGCCAGCCGGACTTTGATCCGGCAATGAGAGAATGACACCGCCGCGGATCTGTGCCACATTTTGTTCTCACTTTATCCTCATGGACGTGGCGGCGGGACCCGGCGAGGACGCGATAACGCGGCTGACCCGGGATAGCGGGGGCACTTCCCTGAAGGGTGCTTGATCATGATGGAGACGACAGACATGCAGACAATCGCGCTCGTCGACGACGACCGCAATATCCTTACCTCGGTTTCGATTGCACTCGAAGCTGAAGGGTATCGTGTTGAAACTTACACCGATGGCGCCTCCGCACTGGATGGACTGCTGGCGCGTCCTCCGCAACTGGCCATTTTCGATATCAAGATGCCGCGCATGGACGGCATGGAGTTGCTGCGCCGCATGCGCCAGAAATCGGACATTCCGGTGATCTTCCTGACATCGAAGGACGAAGAGATCGACGAATTGTTCGGTCTCAAGATGGGTGCGGATGATTTTATCACCAAACCGTTTTCCCAGCGGCTTCTGGTCGAACGGGTCAAGGCTGTGCTGCGCCGCGCCGCCAACCGGGAAGTGACGGCCACGCCTGGCCGCGCCGCCACCGCGCCGACAAAATCGCTCGAGCGCGGCAATCTGGTCATGGACCAGGAACGCCATACCTGTACCTGGAAGAACGAGCCGGTGACGCTGACGGTCACCGAATTCCTGATCC
>NZ_JBDWHW010000144.1:0-9326 GCF_039975035.1 Hoeflea sp.
TGGATAGCGGTCGGATTTGCGGTTATGCTCAGCGCGGGTGATATCAGTCCAGGACATAGTGGCCTCCATCGAATCTTTGACAATCCGACGGAATCACATCCCACTGATATCACTCAATAACTTTCAGATCGGGCTCTAAGATTTTTTCTCATTCAGTAACCCCCGTTCTTGGAAATACTGAATAGTGGTGCCTAATCAGGCGTTAAACATATCTATCAGAAGTTGCAACAAATAGAACCAGAGATGCGGGAGATAGAGAAGTATTATATACTTGAAATAAAAATTTCCTATTGAAATCAATGGAAATTGAATTGACAAAAATCAAGTGTAGACATCTGGCCAAAATTTGGAATGTGGCAGTTAAACGATGGTTCTTTCTCCGGATTCGAATTCGATCTGAATCGCGTCAAACACACGATGTCGAAATAGAGAGAAACATAATATTTTCAGCCCCTTAACTATAATTGGCTGACTGGATCTGCATGCCGGATGGTGATGTCTGCCTGCAGGGGTGTGGCGACGGTCCCGACAGCTGGACCCTGGTGGGGGCGTTGATCATCTGCATGAGCGGGTTCTACATCATGAACCGCGACCGCCGGCCTGGACGCAACCCGGCCGCAGTTATCTGACGGCTGCAAAAGCGCCGTTGCTGCCTCACCCTTGCCAGGTTGCCGGCTTTGGCGCGGCTGGCGCGCATGCTATGGCGGGAGACGGGTGCGGCATAACCCCACGCCATTGCACCGGGCGAACCGAAGCGGAGAAGCGAAAATGATCGAATTCTATTGGCCGGCATCACAGGGCGAATGGCTGGCATGGTCCTCGGCCGTGGTGACAGTGGTGTTTGGCCTGGTGCTGCTGTTTGCGCCAAGGACGTCGCTTCGAATCCTGCGGCTGCAGACCGCGCCGAATCATCCCGAGGCGGTGGCGGAGGCGCGCGGCACGATGGCCGGATTCTATCTCGGTACCGGGATCTGCGCGCTTTTGTTCGCGCAGCCGCTGATCTATCTGGCGCTCGGCGCCGGCTGGGCGTTCACCGCGTTCGGACGAATCGTCTCGATGATGTCTGATCGCGGCGTGACCGTTTACAATCTTGTTTCTCTGCTGATCGAGGCAATTCTGGCGGGGTTGCCGCTGCTCTACGGGCTGGGACTGGCCTAGCGTTGATTCGGTCCGTCCTGAAAGCCCTGCCGGCACTGTATTATTCGTCAACTCATCCTAAAGCAGGTGCGATATGCCGTGCCCGGCGTGTTGCGAGTCCCGGCGCTCTATGCTAGACGGACCGCGCATTTGAGGAAAAACAAGCTTTCGGGCTTCGACGTTTCAAATGTTACCGCAACAAAATCAAAGGCTTGCCTTTCCGAATTTCGGCCAAGTGCAGGCTCTTGGATGCCAATGAGAGATAATCCCGCCCGTGGCAGATAACTCCCATCTTATTTCCGGTGTCGCCGAACGGTATGCGTCCTCGCTTTATGAGCTGGCGTCCGAGGCCAATTCGGTCGACGCCGTCGCCAAGGATCTCGACCGTTTCCAGGCGATGATCGATGACAGCACCGACTTGCGGCGTCTCGTCGAGAGTCCCGTTTTTTCCGCCGAGGATCAGTCCCGCTCGATCGTGGCGCTGATTGAAAAGGCAGGCATTACCGGCCTGGTCGGCAACTTCCTCAAGGTCGTTGCCCGTAACCGCCGGCTTTTTGCCATGCCTCAGATCATCCGGTCCTATCATGCGGCAGTTGCCCGCGAACGCGGCGAGGCGAGCGCGGACGTGATCTCCGCGCATGCGCTCTCCGCCGCGCAGGAAAAAGAATTGATGGCCGCGCTTTCGGGCGTGACCGGCAAGACCGTGACGCTCAACGTCACGGTGGATGCGTCACTGCTGGGAGGTCTGATCGTCAAGATCGGCTCGCGTCAGGTCGACACATCGCTTCGCACTAAACTTTCCACCCTTAAGCATACACTGAAAGAGGTTGGCTGATGGACATCCGTGCCGCGGAAATTTCCGCAATTCTCAAGGACCAAATCAAGAATTTCGGCAAGGAAGCCGAAGTTACCGAAGTTGGTCAGGTCCTGTCCGTCGGTGACGGCATCGCCCGCGTTTACGGCCTTGACAATGTCCAGGCTGGTGAAATGGTCGAATTCCCCGGCGGAATTCGCGGCATGGCGCTCAACCTTGAAGCCGACAATGTCGGCGTCGTGATTTTCGGTTCCGACCGGGACATCAAGGAAGGCGACATCGTCAAGCGGACCGGCGCCATCGTCGACGTGCCGGTTGGTCCGGAGCTGCTGGGCCGCGTTGTCGACGCGCTCGGCAACCCGATCGACGGCAAGGGTCCGATCAAGGCCAAGCTCCGCGCTCGCGTG
Organism: Hoeflea sp.; assembly: GCF_039975035.1. GTDB lineage: Bacteria > Pseudomonadota > Alphaproteobacteria > Rhizobiales > Rhizobiaceae > Hoeflea. The sequence continues at coordinate 2,359 of NZ_JBDWHW010000144.1, forward strand.
GATGTAAAGGCGCCGGGCATCATGCCGCGCAAGTCGGTGCATGAGCCAATGGCGACCGGCCTCAAGGCCATTGATGCGCTGATCCCGGTTGGCCGTGGCCAGCGCGAGCTGATCATTGGTGACCGTCAGACCGGGAAGACCGCAATCATTCTGGATACGATCCTCAACCAGAAGGCTATCCACGAAAACGGCCCCGAAAGCGAAAAGCTTTTCTGCGTCTATGTCGCTGTTGGCCAGAAGCGTTCGACGGTTGCCCAGTTCGTCAGGATCCTTGAAGATCGCGGCGCGCTGAAATATTCGATCATCATCGCCGCAACCGCATCCGATGCGGCACCTTTGCAGTTCCTGGCACCATTCGCCGGTTGCGCAATGGGCGAATATTTCCGCGACAACGGCATGCATGCACTGATCTCTTATGACGATCTGTCCAAGCAGGCCGTGGCTTACCGCCAGATGTCGCTGTTGCTCCGCCGCCCGCCAGGACGTGAAGCCTATCCGGGCGACGTTTTCTATCTGCACTCGCGTCTGCTCGAGCGCGCCGCCAAGCTCAATGAAGCCAATGGCTCGGGCTCGCTGACCGCGCTGCCGGTGATCGAAACCCAGGCCAACGACGTGTCGGCCTATATTCCGACCAACGTGATTTCGATCACCGACGGTCAGATCTTCCTGGAAACCGAATTGTTCTTCCAGGGTATCCGCCCGGCCGTGAACGTCGGCCTGTCGGTGTCCCGCGTGGGATCGTCGGCCCAGGTCAAGGCGATGAAACAGGTTGCCGGTTCGATCAAGGGCGAGCTTGCGCAGTACCGCGAAATGGCGGCGTTCGCGCAGTTCGGCTCCGACCTTGATGCGGCGACCCAGCGCCTGCTCAACCGTGGCGCGCGTTTGACCGAGCTGCTCAAGCAGCCGCAGTTTTCGCCGCTGAAGACCGAAGAACAGGTTGCGGTGATCTTTGCGGGCGTGAATGGCTATCTTGACAAGATCGGCGTGAAGGAAGTCGGCAAGTTCGAGCAGGGCCTGCTGGGCTATATGCGCAGCGAAGGCAAAGACGTGCTCGATACGATCCGCAAGGAAAAAGCCATCAGCGACGACACCAAGGCGAAGCTGAAGGCCGCAATCGACACTTACGCAAAAACCTTTGCTTAAGGGCAAAAGACCGAGGACGGATAACGGATGCCTTCACTCAAGGATCTGAAAAACCGGATCGCCTCCGTCAAGGCGACGCAGAAAATCACCAAGGCGATGCAGATGGTCGCCGCGGCGAAGCTTCGGCGTGCGCAGGAGGCGGCCGAGGCCGCGCGGCCTTATTCGCAACGCATGGCCACGGTGATGTCGAACATTGCCGCAGCCGTGGGAAGTGGTGACGATGCGCCGCGTCTGATGACCGGCACCGGCAAGGACGACGTGCATCTGCTTGTCGTCGCCACCGCCGAACGCGGCATGTGCGGCGGCTTCAACTCGCAGATCGCCCGTTTTGCGCGCGAGCATGTGCGCAGGCTCCTGGCTGACGGCAAGACCGTCAAGATCCTGTGCGTGGGCAAGAAGGGCTATGATATCCTTCGCCGCGAATATGCCTCGCTGATTATCGAGCGTGTCGATTTTCGCGAAGTCAAGCAAATGAGCTTTGCCCAGGCCGAAACGGTCGCGGACAAGGTCATGCGCTTGTTCGAGGAAGGCGGCTTCGACGTTTGCACTCTGTTCTACTCCGAGTTCAAATCGGTGATCAGCCAGGTTCCGACGGCGCAGCAGTTGATCCCGGCTTCGGCTGGTGTCGCGGATGCGGACGCAAGCGCATCGGCGATCTATGACTACGAACCGGGTGCTGGCGAAATCCTCGAGGATTTGCTGCCGCGGTCGATCAAGGTGCAGATCTTCAGGGCGCTGCTCGAAAATGTTGCAGGTGAAATGGGCGCGAAAATGTCCGCCATGGACAACGCGACCCGCAATGCTGGCGAGATGATCGACAAGCTGTCGATGAGCTACAACCGCCAGCGGCAGGCTCAGATCACCAAGGAACTCATTGAAATCATTTCGGGCGCGGAAGCGCTCTAAGGTACACGGAAGAGGGTAAGATACATGGCTAAGGCAGCTACCCCGGCAAGCAAGCCCGCAGCGGCGAAAAAACCCGCAGCGGCTCGGAAGCCCGCAGCAGCGAAGACAACGGCGAGTGCAGCCACAACCGCAACGGCGAAAGCCGGCGCGGTGGGCCGCATCACCCAGGTTATCGGCGCCGTTGTGGACGTAACGTTCGATGAAGGCATGCTGCCGGCTATCCTGAACGCGCTTGAAACCACCAACATGGGCAACCGTCTGGTGCTTGAAGTTGCACAGCACCTCGGTGAAAACGCGGTTCGCACCATCGCCATGGACTCGACCGAAGGTCTCGTCCGCGGCCAGGAAGTGGTCGATACCGGTGGTTCGATTTCGGTGCCGGTGGGTGACGAGACGCTTGGCCGCATCATGAACGTGATCGGCGAACCGATCGATGACGCCGGTCCGGTAAAGACAAAAACGCGCCGCGCTATCCACCAGGACGCGCCGACATTCAGCGAACAGTCAACAGAAGCGGAAATTCTGGTGACCGGCATCAAGGTTGTCGACCTGCTCGCGCCTTATGCCCGTGGCGGCAAGATCGGCCTGTTCGGCGGCGCCGGCGTGGGCAAGACGGTTCTCATTCAGGAACTGATCAACAACATCGCGAAAGCCCACGGTGGTTACTCGGTGTTTGCCGGTGTTGGTGAACGGACCCGCGAAGGCAACGACCTTTACCACGAGATGGTCGAATCCGGCGTGAACAAGGAAGGCGGCGGCGAAGGATCCAAGGCGGCGCTCGTGTTCGGCCAGATGAATGAGCCTCCGGGCGCACGTGCTCGTGTTGCTTTGACCGGTCTAACCGTCGCGGAGCATTTCCGTGACCAGGGCCAGGATGTGCTGTTCTTCATCGACAACATTTTCCGCTTTACCCAGGCTGGTTCGGAAATGTCGGCGCTTCTGGGCCGTATTCCTTCGGCAGTGGGCTATCAGCCGACCTTGAGCACCGACATGGGTCAGATGCAGGAGCGGATCACGACCACACACAAGGGATCGATTACATCGGTGCAGGCCGTTTACGTGCCGGCCGATGACTTGACCGACCCGGCGCCTGCCTCGACCTTCGCTCACCTGGATGCAACCACGGTGTTGAACCGGTCGATCGCCGAAAAGGGTATCTACCCTGCGGTGGATCCACTCGATTCAAACTCCCGTATCCTGGACCCGTTGATCATTGGTGACGAGCATTACGAAGTTGCCCGTGGTGTTCAGGAAATTCTGCAGCGCTATAAGTCGCTTCAGGACATCATCGCCATTTTGGGCATGGATGAGTTGTCTGAAGAGGACAAGGTCACCGTGGCACGTGCTCGTAAGGTCGAGCGCTTCCTGTCGCAGCCATTCTTCGTAGCCGAAGTGTTCACCGGCGCGCCTGGCAAGCTGGTCGATCTGGCAGACACCATCAAGGGCTTCAAGGGCCTGGTGAATGGCGATTACGATCACCTCCCTGAGCCGGCTTTCTACATGGTCGGTACCATCGAGGAAGCCGTCGAAAAGGCTCAGCGCCTGGCTGCTGAAGTCGCCTAATCATGAACTTGCCCGCGCAATTCGGCCCTGTCCGGTTTGCGCGGTGCGACCGAACAGCACTGCGATAAAGTGAACGTCATGGCTGACAGCTTCAATTTTGAACTCGTATCTCCGGAACGGCTGCTTTTGTCGGCAACCGTCAACGAAGTCGTGATTCCCGGCGCCGACGGTGAAATGACCGTGATGGCACATCACGCTCCGACGATGACCACCATCAAGCCGGGCGTGGTCACGGTGGTGACCTCAGACGGCAAGAGCGAGCGGTATGTGGTGTTTGGCGGTTTCGCCGACATCATTCCCGAGGGCTGCACTTTGCTGGCCGAATCCGCCGTTGCGGTGGCCGATATTGATCGTGCCGACCTTGCCCAGCGGCTGCAAAATGCGCGGGAAGACTTTGCCGACGCGACCAGCGATGCCGGTAAGCAGAAGGCACAGGAATTTCTCGACCAGCTGACGACGCTGGAAGCTGCGCTCTGATCCAACTGCGCGGCACGGATTTGGAAGGGGCGGTCTGATGGCCGCCTTTTTCATTGGTGCGAAGTGCTTGAGGGCAAGGTCATGCCGGCATGGCGGCCCTTGTGCCCGGTTCACGCACTCACGCGACACCTTGTGATTGAAGATGCGCGTGAAGCGTCGGGATCTCAGCGGTGGATGGCCTCCGCCAGCGCCAGATAGGCGTCGGGATACTCCAATGCTCCGCTCCAGCCGGCGAGGGCTGCCGGCTCCAGCTCCAACGCCAGAAATCGTGGTCCCTGCCAGATGACTTCGGCGCAATCGGCGGTGCTCGACCGGAATCCGAACCGGCAGTAATAGTCGGGCTGGCCGTACACAAACACGCAACGCCAGTTGCGGTCCCGCGCCAGCTTCAACGCGTGGCGAACCAGCTCGGTGCCAATCTGCATGTCACGCCAGGCCGGAAGGATGGCATGTGGCGCCAAAGCCAGCGCGCGCTCCGGCCCCGCAATGGGGGTCAACAGAATGTGCCCGATGATCTGTTCCTCGAGTTCCGCCACCAGCGACAGCGTATCGGCCGGACCCGAGATCAGGGCTTCGGACACTCCGGCAGCGCCGGTGCCATAGACCGACGCCTGCAGCGCGTGAACTTCGATCCGGTCGGAGGCACCAGTCTCCCGATAATTCGCCCTTGCGGCTATACTCTTTCGTTCAGACATGAAGCTCTCCCCTGTCAACCGCCTCACCGCAGCCGTGTGGCATCCTGGGCTGGCATCTCGTCACTGTCAGGCGAAACCGGCTCCCGAGTTCCCTGCGGACAATATCATTGATCAAACGGTAGCACGTGGCTGTTGGTTTCCAGCCAGTGGATCCAAGCAACCCGATCAGCTTCATGCAGTGTCCGCGCCGAGATGCGCGAAAGCGGCAATGACCTGATCATAGGCCTTGCGCTTGAAGGGCACGATCAGGCCGGGTAGATCGCCCATCGGCTTCCATTCCCATGCATCGAATTCCGCGCCGTGGCCCTCCGGCGGCGGGTTGATCCGGATTTCGGTCTCATCGCCGGTGAACCGCAACGCGAACCAACGCTGTCTCTGGCCGCGATACTTGCCCTTGAGGCCGATCCCGATCAGATGATCGGGCAGATCATAATCAATCCAGTCGGGGGCTTCGGCCACGACCTCGACTGACCGCATGCCGGTCTCCTCATAGAGTTCGCGCAAGGCTGCCTGATAGGCATCCTCATCGGCGTCAATTCCTCCCTGGGGCATCTGCCAGAGTTGCGGCGAGCCGTCATATTCGGAGTTGCCCACGGGAATGCGGCGGCCGGCCCAGACGAGGCCGTTGCTGTTGAGCACCATGATTCCGACACAGAGCCGATAGGGAAGATCTTCGGGATTGACGGAGCGCTGCTTTTGTTTCGCCATGGACTTCCTGTTTACCTTTCCGGATCATCGGCGGTTGCCGAGGCCGAGACGATTTCGATGCCGCGCGCCCTGGCTTCGTTGGCCCAGGTTGCAATTGCATCCACGCTGACTTCGAAAGCGGAGGCGACCCCCACCGCCACACCGTTGCGGCGGGCCGTTCGTTCGAGGTCGTCGAGTTTTGAAAGAATGTATCCGCGCTCCTGGGTGGCGTCGAGCACCATGTCAGACGCGGTATAGGGGATGCCAAGCGTTTTGGCGAACTTGCCGGTCAACGACTGTGCCGATGTTCCGTCATCGACAAACATGATGCCGCGCGCCCCGATATCGCGCATGATCGGCTCAAGGGCTTCGGGATCGGCGAGGAAGCGCCCGCCCATGAAGTTGGTGATGCCGGTATAATTGGTGATCCGGGCCATGGCGGCATGCAGATCGTCAAGATTGCTTTGGGCGCCAGCGGCTACAGTCAGGGTCCCGGCGCCGGGATCATTCGCCGGGTAATCAAATGGTTCGAACGGGATCTGCAGCAGGATTTCATGGCCTTCGCGGCGGGCCTCCTGCATCCAGCGCTGCAGACTGTTTCCGTTTGATGCGAAGGCGAGGGTGATGTCTTCGGGAAGCGCCTTGATCGCATATTGCGTGCCGGTCTGACTGAGACCCAGGCCGCCGACAATAATCGCCACGCGCGCGCCCCGCGCGCCCGACCATGGCCGGGCGTAAATGTCGAAGGCACGTTCGCCGTCGGGACCGCGCACCGGCAGACGGCCTTCCGGCGTATCCTGAATGATCGCGGGATCGGGCAGATGAGCCAAGCGCGGATTCTGGCCGACCCGGCCGGGAGGGGCGAGCAGCACCGGCCGGTTGTCCGGGCGCTTGACCGGGGAGATTTTGTTGACCTCCTCGCCGTTCTCACCAAGCGTCGTGGTGATATCGGCGCCTGACTGACCGGACACGCTGTTGAGGGAGCCGTCCGCGTCGTCCTGGAGACCAGCGCTTTCACCGGCGCTGTCGGGAAGCTGCTGGTCGAGGGTGGTGGCGTCTTCGGGCTTTTTGTCCGCAACGGCGGACGTCTCGATGACAACAGCGGATTGATTGGTGGTAATGCGAGCGCCCGAGAACGCAATCCAACCGGCTCCGCCCAGAACGGTGCACAATGCTGCCAGCGACAGCAAGGGCGTGATCCAGGTACGTTTCGCCTTTGCCGGCGGGCGCTTGCCCGGACCGCGATCCTGTCCCAGAGGTTGATGGATATTGTCGCCCACGATCTTCTGCCTCAATCCTGATGCGGATCTATTGAATCAGTACGCCGCCCCGCTTGCAAGCCACAAGGGCTTGGGAGCCAGGGGAATCGGGTGAAGCAATCATCTGGCGATGATGCTTGCAAGGAAATCGTCGTCCCAAGCGGCGACTTTTCGTCTGAGGCGCAGCGAGTCCTTTCCGGGGGTCATTCGGATGAGGTTGTGGGCCATGTGCTTGAGC
>NZ_JBDWHW010000145.1:0-11333 GCF_039975035.1 Hoeflea sp.
TCGAGAAAGGCGGCCGCAATGTCCGGGAATGGTTTGCAGCCAGAAACCAGTTTGCTATCATGTTCGGGGAGCGCTTCAACGCGTGACCGTATCTGAAACCCGCATGGGCCAGGCCAGATACACAGAGTTCATGACACTCCCGCGCAACGCGCTCGCCTTCCTCAAACTCGCGTCTATCCGCCTCATGCTGCGAAGGCTCTGTTCAAAATGAATAACTTTTCGGACCGACTCTGACATAAAAGAAAACTGGCTCATACTTGCCCTTTGCGATCCTGATATGGACAGGATCTTGGTGTCCCTCCTGCGCGTTATATTGCCTGACGGGCAAACCAGAGACAGCTGACAGACTCTTCGCTCTGTTTCTGATTTGGCAATGGACCGAGATCATTCCGCAAACGCCGAGGCTTGTTTATCTGGCCGGCACTTTCTTCTTCAACGCCTCGAACCCGATGATTACATCGAGAAGCTCGGTAGTGATTTCAGTTTGGCGTAATGTTCGCGTGTCGGATTTGAGTTCTTCCAGCCTGTCATCGACAGATTGTTCGGCCTGCTGCATCAGCGCAAGCCGTGCTGCGTTTTCGGTGACCATCGCTTCTGCCGCAGCCCGGAACAAGCTCGCAAACAGGTGACTGCGGACCTGCGCCCTGAACAGATCGTCCGCCGGCATTGAATGATATGGCAGGCTTCGCGAGTCCCAGGGCTTTGTGCGAAGATCATGCAGCAGCGACGGATCAAGCGGCAGCAAAGCCGCGATCCTGAGTGTCGGTAAATCCGCCTCTCCGCGCGCGGAATAGGCGAGAGACACGGCAATTTCACCAGGGTGGCTGGCCCGCCTGATCTCGTCAAGCCGCCCGGTCAGAAGGTTGGCAAGCCGTTCCAAGCCGTCGACAGACGCGGCAGGAAAGAACGTTTTCTCAACATCGAATCCTTGATCCTGCAGGGCATCCGCCATTTGAGCACCAATGCAGAGCACGGTCATGGCATCGCCGGGGTCCTTATCGACATGTTGCCTCACATGCGCGGCAATAGCCTCATTGTAATTCCCACACAGACCGTGATCGGAGCCAAAAGCAACAAGGACACGCGCGGCGATGTCGGAGGAGGCAGCATCCAGTGGACCGACGCCGGACAGGAAGGCATGCAACCCGTCCAGAACCGTTTGATGATAGGCTTCGATGGCCAGGGCGGCGTGCTCATAAGGAGCAGCATTGATCACCGACAGAGTTTTCATCGTGTGAACGACGCTGCGAATGCCCTGTATGCTGGCCGTGCGCCGCACCAGAGTATCAAGGGTTTGCGCCATCTTGCTCCTCCAGAGCCTTGCGCGCATTTTGCCCGAGCGTGATCATCCGGTTCCGGTCATCATCCTCCAGTGCCGCGTTTTGCGAGATCCGCTTTGCAATATCGTCCAGATCACGCGCAGTGGCTGTTCTGATGGCCGTCATGACCCGGAAGGTATCGGCCTCGCTCAAACTGTCAAACCCGCCGTCCATGGCTGTGATCAGAACAGCAAGTTGTTCGATCGCCGGAATCGGATCGCGCTCGGCCTGCCTTAACGACGCCCGTACCGCAGCGCCCCGCGTCAGCCGCGCGCGGGTCGCGTCGTCCAGACGCGTACCGAAACGGGCAAAATCCTCCAGCTCCTCAAATTGCGACAAGGTCACACGCAGGTTTCCGGCGACAGACCGGAAGGCTTTGCTTTGCGCCTTGCCGCCGACGCGCGAGACCGACACGCCCAGATCGACGGCCGGAAACTGGTTCTTGCGCACAAGCCGGGGCGACAGATAGATTTGCCCGTCGGTGATCGAAATCAGGTTGGTCGGAATATAGGCCGACAGGTTTTCCGCCTGGGTCTCGACCACCGGAAGCACAGTGATCGACCCGCCGCCGGCTTTTTGCGTAAACTGGCCCGCGCGCTCCAGCAACCGGGCATGGATGTAGAAGATATCGCCGGGAAAGGCCTCCCGTCCCGGGGGACGGCGCAGCAGCAGCGACAGTTCACGGTAGGACCGGGCGTGATGAGTCAGATCATCCAGCACAACCAGAACATCGCGTCCCTCACCCGAGAAATGCTCTGCCATCGTCAGGGCTGCATAGGGCGCGACGTAGGCAAGGCCGGCAGCCCCCTCATCACCAGCGGACATGACAATGCTCCGCTCCATCATGCCACCCTCACGGATTGCCTCGATTACCTTGGCGACCGCATCGCCACGCTGCCCTGTGGCGCAATAGATACAGATCAGGTCGCTGGATTTCTGATTGAGGATCGCATCCACGGCCAGCGACGTCTTGCCGGTCTGCCGGTCGCCGATCACCAGTTGGCGCTGCCCGAGACCAACCGGGACGGCTGCATCGATCACCTTGATACCCGTCGCCAGAGGACGTGTGATGGCTTGCCGGTCGAGGATTTTCGGGGCGTCCATCTCAACGGCTCGTGTTGCCTGTGACTTGATTTCACCCAAGCCATCCTGCGGGTTGCCAAGTGCGTCCACAACACGCCCCAGCAGCGCATGGCCAACCCGGGCACTGACAACCTTGTTCGACCGCAACACGCTCTCTCCCACGGCCACACGGTCGGACGGCCCAAGAAGGACAACTCCCAACCGTCCCGGCTCAAGATCGAGAACGATGCCCTGCACACCGCTGGCAAATTGAAGCAACTCGTCAGACAGGGCGCGCTCCAACCCGGCAACAATCGCGATCCCGTCACCAACCTCGGCAACCGATCCGATTTCGCTCAGGCACGGACCCGGGGACGGGCTGTCCAGAAGTGTCTTCAAGATCAATTCGGGACCGGTTTCAACCGGGCGGACTTCAACGCTCATGGCGTAGCACTTCCGGCTGGTTTGCCTTGCTCAGCTGTTCTCCGATCACGGCATCAAGGCCATCGATATAAGAGTCCACTGTCCAGGCGAGCTCCGCACCCCCCATCCGCAGAACCAGACCGGGAGATTGCTTTGCATCCGTCTCGAAGTGCACTGCGATGGCGGGGAAAACCGTCCCCAATTCCGTAGCCAGTTCGGCTTGCGCTGCTGACGACAGCGTGTCGTGACTGGTCACCACGGCGCTTGCCGGCTGCCCCGCGGTGTGACGCAGATCCGCAGCCGTCGACTTCATCTGCAGGGCGAGATGATGTGCCATCTGCCCTTCAAGCCCTTGGTCCGCCAGGTCACCCAATGCTTTGCGCAAGAGGGACAACAGCGCGCGGGCGCCCGCCTGATGCATCCCGGTAGTGAATTTTTTCGTCTCCTCGTCAAGATGCGCGGTCCACGTCACATACTCGCGGTCCATCCGTTCCCGCGCTTCGGTGAGAAGCGCATCGCGATGCTCTTCGGCTTTCTTCCGGATCGTTTCCGCCATCTCGGATTGCGCGACATGCAGCGCCCGAACCTTTTCGTGGTAATCCGCCTCGACGGATTGCGCCTTCTCCTTCGCAAGCACGGCGGCTTTCATCCTGTCCGCAATCTCTGCCTCACGTGCATCGATGCCGTCGAGGATGGGACGGTAGAAAAATCGCTTCAATAGCCAGACCAGCACCAGAAAATTGGCGATCTGAGCCGCGACGGTGATCCAGTCGATGGACATGGGTCAGTTGCCCGCAACTTTTGCCGCTTCCAGAGCCGCGGTCCAGAATGGGTTGGCAAAAATCAGGATCATGGCGACGACGAAGCAATAGATCGCGGTCGACTCGATCATCGCCAGGCTGACGAATAGAGTCCGCGAAATGGTCGAGGCGGCATCCGGCTGTTGCGCGATCGCGCTGAGTGCTGTTGCGGCTGTGCGCCCTTCGCCCAGCGCCGGACCGATGGCACCGAACGACACGGTCAGCCCGGCAGTAAAGATAGAGATTGCGGCGATGATGCCAAGGTCTGTCATGGAGTATCCTTTTCAGGCTGCGAGGATTCTTTGGGAGCGGTAGCGGCGGAGATGTAGACCGTCGCCAGAATTGCAAAGATGTAGGCTTGGATCATCCCGGTCAGAAGGCCCAGCAGATCCATCACCACGGGAAAGAAGAACGGCACCACACTGAGCAGGATGACCCCGATGACGGCACCGCTCATGATGTTGCCGTAAAGCCGCATCGCCAGGGATATCGCCCGTGTGAATTCTGAAATGATGTTGAAGGGGAGCATTATGAATGAAGGCTCCAGATATGTTTTAAGGTACCCGCCTAGCCCCCGACTGATGATGCCAAAGAGTGGCACCGCAATCACAACAGAGAGCGCCAGCGCGGTGGTCGTCGACAAGGAGGACGTCGGCGGTTCAAACCCCGGAACGACCAGCAGCAGGTTGGACATGGCGACGAACAGGAACAGTGTTCCCGAGAAATAGAGCAAGTGCCGCGAGGGACCCGGGGCGATTTCCTGAATCTGTCCCTGAATGCCCTGCAGGATGACTTCCAGCATCGTCCGCCAGCGGTTGGGCGGCACATCGGGCCGCAAGTTTCGGGTGATCAGCATTGACACCAGCGTCAACACCGCCATCACCACCCAGGTGTAGAAAATGGTCGCATTGATCGGGATGCCCCAGACTTCGAACATGATGGTCTGATCGGGGGACAGGTTCATGGCGCGTCCCCTGTGGCTGCTTCACTGCGGGCAAGGGTCGTGGCCACAAACCGCACGACCAGGAACGCGACGCCATAGCCGAGACCGGCCCACGGTCCGCCTTGACTGACAACGACCCAACCAATACTGAGGAAGGCTGCAAGGCGCAGCGCGGCGCTCAGTGTCAGGATTCCAACGGGTGTTTTGGTACGCAATGCGCGCCGAATACCAATGGCCAGGCCGGCGAAGAAGACGATCCCCATAACCGTGCCGATGGCGAATCCGAGCATCGCGGCAGTCCAGTCAATTTCGATCATTTGCGTCCCTCCTTGTTCATCCACATCCCGGCGATGAATGCTCCAAGAACGACGCCGCCCAGGATCAGGCTGATGGTCCACGAAAAGCTTTGCGGCGCGACACGATCGAGCCAGATCCCCAGAAGCGCGCCGCCGACCGTGGGCACTGCGACCGACCAGCCGATCATCCCGAAGGTACTGATACCCATAAGCGGGCTCGGACCTGGATTTTCGCGCGTCGATTTCATCCGCTTGGCGTGACGGCCGATATCCTCGGTGGGCTTGTCTGGTGTTGGCGTCATTGCTGCGGCCTCCGCAGTTCCGCAAACCGCCGGACCATGTCCGCTTCGAGCCGCGACAGCGCGGACCGCGCCTGCCGCTCGTCCTCGTCCATCTGAATGAAGCTCGCCTCGACTGTGTTCTGCAAACTGTCGAGATCATCGCCATGCACTCCGCGCAGCGCGGCAACCGAGACGTCGTGCCCCTTCTTCACCAGCAGGCCTTCATCGAGGCCGAAGATTTCCTCGGATCCATCGACAAGGCGCAACGTCATGACCGACGGCACCAGCGCGGTGACAAAATCGACGTGGTTCGGCCAGAGGCCGAACGCACCATTGGGGGCAACTGCGGTCACGCGCGTCGCCCGCCCCTCAAAAAGCATGCGATCAGGCAGGCGCAGGATGACATTCATGTCGGATGCCATGCTCATGATTTGGCCTCCAGATCATCCAGACCGCCGATCATGTAATAGGCGCTTTCGGGAAGGTCGAACTGGGTTTGGCCGAGAATCGTCTCGCAGCCAGCCAGCGTATCGGCGATCGGCACCATCTTGCCTTCCATGCCGCTGAAGGAACCCGTCGTGAAAAAGGGCTGCGTGAGAAACCTTTCCAACCGGCGGGCGCGGGCCACAGTGGCGCGGTCAGCCGCCGACAGTTCCTCAAGTCCGAGCATGGCGATGATGTCCCGCAGTTCCTCATACTCGGCCAGTGTCCTGCGCACTGCGCGGGCGATGTCATAGTGCCGCTGCCCGACCACCGAAGGTGTCAGCATCACCGAGGCCGAGGCCAGCGGATCGACAGCCGGATAGAGCCCTTCGCTCGCGCGCTTGCGCGACAACACCACCGAGGCCGAAAGATGCGAGAAGATATGTGCGGCTGCAGGGTCCGTGAAATCATCGGCGGGCACATACACTGCCTGGATCGACGTAATTGCGCCGCGCTTGGTCGAGGTGATGCGTTCTTCCAGACCGGCAAGTTCGGTTGCCAGGGTTGGCTGGTACCCGACACGGGACGGCATGCGTCCCATCAGTCCCGAAACCTCGGATCCCGCCTGGACGAAGCGGAAGATGTTGTCGATCAGCAGCAGAACGTCTTGCCCTTTATCTTCACGGAAATACTCCGCCATCGTCAGTGCGGTGTTGCCCACCAGAAACCGGACGCCGGGCGCTTCGTTCATCTGGCCGAAGAGCATCACGGTCTTGTCGCGCACGCCCGCCTCGCCCATCTCGCGGTACAACTCCTCCGCCTCGCGCGACCGTTCGCCGATCCCGCAGAACAGGCTCACCCCCTTGTGGTGTTGCACGGTGTTGTTGATCAGCTCGGTGATCAAAACGGTCTTGCCCACGCCCGCGCCGCCGAATAGCCCGGTCTTGCCACCGCGTTCAATGGGCGACAGCAGATCGATGGCCTTTATCCCTGTCTCTAGGATCTTGGAGTGCAGCACGCGATCGTTCAGCTTCGGTGGAGGCTGGTGAATAGAGCGGCGTTCACTCACCACCGGCGCAGGACGGCCATCGATTGGCGCGCCGAAGACATCCAGCATCCGACCCAGAACAGCGTCACCCACGGGAACCATGATTGGCCCTCCGGTCGCCTTCACCGTCATGCCAAGGCCAAGCCCGCGCACCGGCGCCAGCGCCATGGCCCGCACCATGCCGTGGCCGATCAAGCCGGCCACTTCCAACGCAACTTCTCCGGCATAAAGCAGATCGTGAATGTTGGGAACCGGTCCCTCGAACACCACATCGACAACACCACCGCGAATGGCAGCGATGTGGCCGTCAGTCTGTGTGTCAGGTTTGGGAAGGTCCGTGATGTTCATCTGGGTTCCTCAGGTCTCCTTTAACACACGGGTACCAGCCGTGCCATCAAGGATGGACATGGCATCGGCCAATCGGCCGATCCCCGAAACACCGCCACGATCCGCAAAATCGCTGGCGGCGCGCAACTTTGGCCCCATCGACCCTTTTGGCATATCAAGCGCACGTTTCATCCGGCGTCAGCCGGTCAAGCGGCGTGGCAGCATTCGTACCAGAATCCTGGTAGACCGCATTGACATCGGTCAACAGCAACAAGGCATCCGCACCGATATCGGCGGCCAGAGGCGCGCGGGCGGCATGCTTGTCAATCACCGCTTCAACCCCGATCAGACTGCCATCCGGTTTGCGCAGCACCGGGATGCCGCCACCACCTGTACAAATCACGATCACGCCCTGATCAAGCAGCAATCACAAGACGCGCAGATCCGGAATTTCCAAGGGCTTCGGAGACGCCACGACACGCCGCCAAAAGTCTCCGTCCTGCGCAATTGGTCCGGCAAAACAAACGGAATAATCATGGAATAGATCACTGGCGCCGTCAGAACCACCAAGGGACGTGCGCCGGCGATATAAGGCATTTCCCGCCAAGCTCAAACTTCACCTAAATCACCGTGCCAAGCGGATGCCACCCAGACGTGTAAAATTGAATAACGCCCGCTAAGAATATGGCCTAGGGGTTTCGTTTGTACAGTCTGCAGGCGTGCGATTCCGTTTGGTGCAAGGCACCGACGACGATAATGAATAACCGACCTATCAACGACCAAATGATAACCTGCCGCTGCGCGGTGCAGCTGCACTGACCCAAGGGTAACCCTCCTTGAGAGCCACTCTCCAGATTCAATGCATGGCGTTTTCTTTAGCCTTTTGCCATTCCAGACAACCGCGCAGTGCAGTGTTGTCATCAAGGACAAGCTTGACCGGTAACGTAGCCATTGTCTCAGCCATGCGGCCCTTGGCTTGGAATGCGGTCAGGAACCGGTTTTCCGGATCGGACATGAATGAGTCCAATCCACGGGCGACACCACCGGTGACGTACACACCGCCGGTTGCCAGGAACACCAGCGCCAGATCACCTGCAGTTCGGCCCAGAATGCGGACAAACTCATGACAGGCGCGTGCGGCAAGTCCATCGCCTTGCTCAAGCGCGGCGGGAATAATCTGATGACTGGTTGCGTGAATTGGCGTCTGGTTCTCAAGTCTGCACAGTGTTTGATAGATTTCGCCCAGCCCCGAACCGGACAAAACGCGATCAAACGAGCAGCGGCCGTATTTTTGTGTGAAACGGTGCTGCAGGGCGCGATCAAAATCTGTCTCGGCAACAAAGGTGGAATGCCCGGCCTCACAACATACCACAGATCCGTTTGACAGGCGCGCCGCACAATTGAACCCGGTCCCCGCCCCCAGAATGAGTTTTGTGCCGTTGCCGGTGGCGCCGCTGGCTTCATTGAGGCTGCGCAGTTCCAACGATTGGGGAGACGACATCGCATGCCCCAATGCCTCGAAATCGTTAATCAGGAAGACTTCCGGCACCCCGGTTGCCCGGCTGATTTCATCGCGGTCGATGGTCCAGTCCAGGTTTGTCAGCGCGACGACATCCCCCGTCACCGGCGCGGCCAGTGCGATAACCATTTTTTCGGCAGGCGCGATGCCGGACCGTTCATGGTAGTGCCGCATCAATGCCGTGAAGGAAGCGTGATTGCTGTTTTCGAAGCGAGCCACAGATGCCGCATCCAGATGGCCATCGACATATTGGCCTATGCGGCAGTGGGTCCCTCCCAGATCACAGACACGCACAATCATCGCGTGACCGTGACTTTGTTGAGATGCTGCGGCGCATCCGGGTTAAGCCCCAGGCTCACCGACAACTCTTCGACGAACAGGTAGAAGCTCAGGATCTGGGCGATCGGATCGAGCAGACTGTGCCCGGTCTTCACACTTGGCAAGCCGTGTCCGCCGGTGTTCCTGCTGTCTACCGTGAACACGCTCGACCCGGTTTCGCGCAGGCGATTGACCGCATTCTCGGTGCCCGCCCGCCCTGCATCATCGCTCATGAAGGCAAGCGCGGTCATGGATTTTCCTGACAGCGCCAATGGCCCATGAATGAGTTCTGCAGCACTGAACGCCTCCGCCGGCATCAGGCAGGTTTCCTTCAGCTTGAGAGCGGCTTCATTGGCAATACCCAGTCCCGGGCCACGCGCAGTCACGAAAACATTGCCGGGGGCTTGGAATGTCCCGAGCGCAGCTGTCCAGTTGCATTCCAACGCCTTTCCAAGATCATCCGGCAGACGACGCAAGGCCTCCACCATTGACTGATCTCCCGACCATCCGGCGACAACCGCAGCCAGGGCCACCAGGGACGCGATGTAGGTTTTTGTCGCCGCAACCGCCAGTTCTGGTCCGGCCGACATGTCGAGCACAGTGTCTGTGGCTTTGGCCAGAGGAGAGTTTCGCTGGTTGGTCAGAGAAATACCATCCGCGCCAGACTGCCTTGCGGCTTCCATGAAAAGTCGCAAATCATCACTGCCACCAGACTGCGAAATCGCCATGACCGGCGTTTTCTCCAGCTTCCATTTGGTCCCGTAGACCGAAGAAACCGACGGCCCGATCGATGCGACCGGTACACCCAGACGCATCTCGACGAGATACTTGAAGTAAGTCGCGGCATGATCGGAGCTGCCACGCGCGCTTGTAACAACCAGATTCGGGTCAAGTGCCGCCAGCCGCTCGCCGAGTGCCAGATAGACTTCCAGCGATGTCTCAATCTGCTCCGCTACGACGGCGGGAACAGACAGAACCTCCGCCTTCATCCGGGTCATTCCTGGTATGATGGTCATCAACAATGGGCCTGTGGGTTGAGGGACTGTCCCCATTTAGTCTTGCGGGCTTGGGATCCGTGCAACCAGCGGCACATAGTCCTCAAGATCGGGCGCCGGGAAGTTCACATTCTGACCGATTTCGGCCGAACGATAGAGCCCCATCAGAATCTCGACGACCGCCAGGCCATCATGGAACGTTTCGGTGGGCGTCTCCCCCTTGCGGAAACATTCGGTCATGTGCCGGTTCTCATCGGTATAGCCGTAAATGCCGGCCTCATCTTCGAGCACCGGCATCAGCCCCTGCTCGGCATTTTGCTTCTCGACCAGATCCTCACCTTCCGAGCCTGTGACTTCGCGGGACATGAACACTTTCAACCCGGTAGAAAGTGAATTGAATTCCATGGAGTATTCAGGGCCAAGCAACTCCAGCTGGATACGCAGCCCGGCACCCACATAGGCCCAGGAGGTGGTGGCCTCGATTACAAGTTCGTTGCCCTGCTCGTCTTCAAGCAGGATCGTGCCACGGGCAAAATCCTCGGATGGCCGGTTCCGGTAGTCGACGCCCTTGCCGTACCGCTCTGCCAGTTGTGCCGCATATTTGGGCCGTGTCCACTTGAGGTTGGCCACGGTTCCACTGACCGATTTGACGCGCAGGGATTTGCGATCCGCACCAGGCTCGGTCAGCAAATGACGCGCAACTTCGACACTGTGGCACATCATGTCCGAGAGCACACCGCCGCCTTGCTTGTCGCCCTGCCAGAACCATGGCGCGTGCGGGCCGGAATGTTCTTCGGCGGCGCGGGCGAGGTAAGGCCGCCCTGTCGTCGAGGCGGCGCGACGCCAGATGATTTCCTTGCCACGCAGAACCGGCGTGCAAAAGACCTGATTTTCAAGATAGCCGTGGTTCAGGCCGGCGGCTTCAGCCAGCTCCAGCATTTCCCGTGCCTCGCCAATGGTGCGTGCCAACGGCTTCTCGCAGGCAACCGCAAACACCCTGGACCGCTTGGCGGTCACCTCGGCATGAATGGTGCGCATGATGTCGAGACGTGTGTGGTTGGGCGACAGGATCCAGACCGCGTCAATCGTGTCATCCTGCAGCATGGCCTCGAGCGTCGCGAATGCCTTGCACGGTCCGAGTTCAAGATCAGTCGCAAGCTTTGAAAACCGGGCGCGGTTTTCCGCATTGCGGCTGTAGACGCCAGCCACCGATATGTTTCGCACTCCCAGCATGGAACGCAGATGGAACTCGGCGATAAACCCGGAACCAATAATGCCGATATTGAGGGTCTTTTTTACTGGATTGCTCACGGGCAGGCCTCTTTCTTCAGTCAATTGTGGTCAGGATTGGGAACTGCGGTCGATTCACGAACGATAAGTTCGGTCGGCAGAACGGTTGGGTCGCCGGGTGCTGCCTTGCCATTCATGACGTCCAGCAAGACCGACATGGCACGTTCGCCAATATCCAGCCGCGGCTGGCTGATGGTTGTCAGCGATGGCAGGAAGGCTTCACTGAAAGCGATGTTGTCGAAGCCAATGACAGACAAGTCCTGCGGGATTTTCAATCCACGCTGATGGG
>NZ_JBDWHW010000146.1:0-33721 GCF_039975035.1 Hoeflea sp.
CCGTTGACGTTGACGATGTCGGGGTTCCAGCCCATGTCCTTGTTGACCGCGCAGGCCTGTGCTGCAAACGCTTCGTTGGCCTCCACCAGATCGAGATCGCCAACACTCCAGCCGGCTTTTTCCAGCGCCTTGCGCGACGCCGGGATCGGGCCGGTGCCCATGATCTGCGGATCAACGCCGGCGGTTGCCCAGGAAACGATTCGCGCCATCGGGGTGATGCCGCGCTTGGAGGCCTCGGCTTCGCTCATCAGCACGGTGACCGCTGCGCCATCGTTGATACCGGACGCATTGGCGGCTGTTACGGTGCCTTCCTTGTCGAACGCAGGCCGCAGCTTGGAAATGCCTTCGACGGTCACACCATGCTTGATGTACTCGTCTTCTTCGACGACGGTGTCGCCCTTGCGGCCCTTGATCGTCACAGCCGCGATTTCATCCTTGAACTTGCCGGCCTTTTGCGCGGCTTCCGCCTTGTTCTGCGAATTGACCGCAAAGGCATCCTGCTCGTCGCGCGACAACTGCCACTGCTTGGCAACATTCTCGGCGGTATTGCCCATCAGGTAATTGTAGAACGCGTCGGTCAGCGCATCCAGCATCATGGTGTCGACCATACCCGCGTTGCCCATCTTCACGCCATTGCGCAAGTGAATGGCGTGCGGTGCCATCGACATCGATTCCTGGCCGCCAGCCACGATGATGTTCGCGTCACCTGTGGCGATCTGCTGCATGCCGAGCGCAACGGCGCGCAAGCCCGAACCGCAGAGCTGGTTGAGCCCCCAGGCCGTGGCTTCCTGCGGAATGCCGGCAGCCATCGCCGCCTGGCGCGCAGGGTTCTGGCCCTGTCCTGCGGACAGGATTTGACCGAGGATGACCTCGTCGACTTCCGCGGGCGCAACGCCGGCGCGTTCAAGCGCCGCCTTGATGGCGACCGCTCCCAGATCATGGGCGGCAACCGAGGACAGAGTACCGTTGAAAGATCCGACCGGAGTACGGGCGGCGCTGGCGATAACGATAGAGCTCATGGTGGATTTTCCCTGTCATATGATGGAACGAATTTGACCCGAACGTGCCGGAGGCTGAGGTTCCTGTCAAACGCCAGAAAGTCAATTCTCTCATGCAATCGGTTCAATAAGGACTATAGTCTGAGGGATTACAGCCTCTTTCGCCGCAATGCACAAAGGAATTGTCATTGTATGGCGTTTTCGCCTACAGTCGAGCCATTGTGTGAAGTTCAGGTCTGGGGAGACCTTTGAGGAGAGTGGATATGGCGAAGAACAGCGGCCCGGTGACAATCAAGAAATATGCCAATCGCCGCCTCTACAACACCGGAACCAGCACCTATGTAACGCTTGATGATCTGGCTGTCATGGTCAAGAAGGGCGAGGACTTCTCGGTGCTGGACGCCAAGAGCGGCGACGACATCACCCATTCGGTTCTCACCCAGATCATTTTCGAACAGGAATCCAAGACCGGCAATACACTGCTTCCGGTTTCCTTCCTGCGGCAGTTGATTGCGATTTACGGTGATCAGTTGCAAATGGTGGTGCCGAGTTATCTCGAACATTCAATGTCGGCGCTGACCGGACAGCAGGATCAGCTCCGCGCCCAGATCACCAAATCCTATGGAGAAAACCCGGTCGCCCGCAACATCCAGTTGCCGATCCAATTGGTCGAGGATCAGGTCCGCCGCAACACTGAAATGTTCCAGAAAGCGATGCAGATGTTTTCCCCCTTCGCGCTGGCGCATTCCGCGACACCGGAAGAAGCTCCAAAGAAGTCGGACACCTCCAAGGATATCGACGACCTCAAAACCCAGCTCAAGCAGCTTCAGGACAAGATCAACTCCATCGACAGCTGACCGGATGATACCCGGAGTTTCACGATAACGCCTGCATCAATTGCATCGGGCGCGCGTGAAAAGCTGCGTATTGTTTCTGTTCCGGACAAACAGCTTCCCTGCGTCAAACACCGCCAAATCGGTGGCGCCAGGCACGGTTCAGGGCCTATAAGCGTCTGATCTGTTTTTCGACACTGGATTGAAAGGTATTCGGCATGACCGACGTTACACTCGCCAAGGCGCTTGAAATCATTACCTCCGCGCTCGCGAAGGGCAAGGACCTCGGCCTCAAGCCGCTGGCCGTGGTGGTGCTCGACGCCGGCGGCCATGTCAAAGCCTTCCAGCGCCAGGACGGCGCGTCGATGCTGCGGTTCGAAATCGCCAGCGGCAAGGCGTATGGCGCGCTGGCAGTCGGCGTTGGCTCTCGCTGGCTCAATGCCCAGGCCGAAACCCGGCCGCATTTTCTCGAAGGCCTGTCAGCCGTGTCCGGCGGGAAAATCGTCGCAGTCCCCGGCGGGGTGCTGATCCGCAACCTTGAGGGAACCATTATCGGCGCTGTCGGGATTACCGGAGACACCTCCGACAATGACGAGATCGCCGCCATTGCCGGCATTGAAGCCGCAGGCTTCAAGCCAGATGCAGGCTGAATGCGAGAATTTTCGGCTTACAGGCCAATCGAAACGTCACGTCCCGCCGAGCGGATCGAGACTGAGAAGCCGGCGATCACATCGATGAAGGCGATCACCATCAGGATGAAAAACACCTGGGTGGCCGCATCCCGCACCAGCAGGAATTCCACCAGGAACGCTACAAACACGAACATCGACAGCATGTGATCAATCACCGACCAGGGCCCGGTCCGCGTCGCCTTCAACACTTCGACAAACAACAGCGCCAACGCCACGACGATCAGCAAATCGCCCATGCTCATCGTCCAGACCGCGCCCGACATCATCGACAGCGATGTGATGGTCGATCCCAACCCGGCAATACCGCCGCCGAACAGACCCACCAGGATCAAATTATACCCAATCAACGGAACGATCATCAATGGTATGGCGGCAAGCATGGTGAATCCCCGGAACTGAAAAAAGCGCCCCGCGGCGCAAATACGCGGCGGGTGCGGATTGCCCGCGACAATGCGAAATCAATCCGCCAAGCGCAAGCCCGTTAATCCGATTCCGGGTATAAGCCGCTCGCCCATCATGTTCGTAGCATGACGCGCGAGGGCGCTCTGCGGATTTGACCGGGCAATCGCGTCAGGCATAGACCACGAGAAGGTCCTTGGCGTCGATCTGATCGCCTGTCTTGACCAGAACTTCCGCCAGCGTGCCATCACGTTCGGCGTGGATCGCGGTTTCCATCTTCATCGCTTCAATCGACACCAGAACATCGCCGGCCTTGACGTCCTGCCCCTGGCTGACCGCGACCGTGGAGATCACGCCGGGCATCGGAGCCGCGACATGGGCGTCGTTTCCGAGCTCGGCCTTGCGGCGCGCCGCCGCGCCCGAAGCGCCATGCGCCCGGTCCGGCACCTTGACCCGCCGCGGCTGACCATTGAGTTCGAAGAACACCGTAACCATGCCTTTTTCGTCAGCTTCGCCCTGGGCCAGATTCTGGACCACCAGCGTCTTGCCCTTCTCGATTTCGATGAACAACTCGCCACCGACCGGAATTCCATAGAAATACGCCGGTGTCGGCAACATGCTGACTGGCCCGTAGGTCTCGGTGGCAAGAGCGAAATCGGTGAACACTTTCGGGTACATCAGGTAGGAAGCAAACTCGTTCTCGCTGATCTTGCGCTCAAGCTTGGCTTCGATCTCCGCACGCTCGGCTTCAAGATCCGCATCCGGCAGCAACGAGCCCGGGCGCGCGGTATAGGCTTCCTCACCCTTGAGCACCTTGTGCTGCAGGGCCTTCGGCCAGCCGGCTGGCGGCTGCCCCAGATCGCCGCGCATCATCGACACCACCGATTCGGGGAACGACACGTCCTTGGCCGGGTTTTCAACGTCGGCGACGCTCAAATCCTGGCTGACCATCATCAACGCCATGTCGCCAACAACCTTGGAAGAGGGCGTCACCTTGACGATATCGCCAAACATCTGGTTGGCATCGGCATAGGCCTGCGCCACCTCGTGCCAGCGGGTTTCCAACCCGAGCGAGCGGGCCTGTTCCTTGAGATTGGTAAACTGCCCGCCTGGCATCTCGTGCAGATAGACTTCCGAGGCTGGCCCCTTGAGGTCGCTCTCGAACGCGGCGTACTGGTTACGCACCGCTTCCCAGTAAAACGAAATGCGCCGGATCCATTCGGTGTCGAGTCCCGGATCGCGTTCATGACCCTTGAGCGCTTCGACGATGGAACCCAGACAAGGCTGCGAGGTGTTGCCTGACAGCGAGTCCATCGCCGCATCCACGGCATCAACACCGCTGTCGACCGCCGCAAGCACCGTCGCGGCCGATATGCCCGACGTGTCGTGGGTGTGGAAATGGATCGGAAGATCGGTGGACTCGCGCAGCGCGGTGAACAACTGCCGCGCTGCGGCCGGTTTCAGCAGCCCGGCCATGTCCTTGACCGCAATGATATGCGCGCCGGCCTTTTCAAGTTCCACGGCCAGTGCCGTATAGTATTTGAGATCGTATTTCGGACGGGCGGAATTGAGAATGTCGCCAGTGTAACAGATGGTGGCTTCGCAAAGCTTGTTTTGCTCGCGCACCGCATCCATCGAAACGCGCATGTTCTCAACCCAGTTGAGGCAGTCAAACACCCGGAAAAGATCAATGCCCCCCTGTGCCGCCTGACGCACGAAATGCTTGACCACATTGTCAGGATAGTTCTTGTAGCCAACCCCGTTGGCGCCGCGCAGCAGCATCTGCAACAACAGGTTCGGCGCGCCCTGACGCACCATTTCCAGCCGCTCCCACGGGTCTTCGGTCAAGAACCGCATCGACACGTCGAAGGTGGCGCCGCCCCAGCATTCCAGCGACAGAAGGTTCGGCAGCGCCTTGGCGTAAGCGCCCGCGATTGCCGCGATATCATGTGTCCGCATCCGGGTGGCGAGCAGCGACTGGTGGCCGTCGCGCATGGTTGTGTCGGTGATCAGCACGCGGGTTTGCGCCCGCATCCATGCCGCAAATCCTTCAGGACCAAGATCTTCAAGCAATTGCCGCGTTCCCGCAGGCACATCGCCTTCGACATAGGGAACGCGCGGGGCTGCGGCATCCTCGACCGGCAACGGCCTTCCCTTGGTTTCGGGATGGCCATTGACCGTGACATCCGCCAGATAGGTAAGCAGTTTGGTGGCGCGGTCCTGACGCTTGACCTGCTCGAACAGTTCAGGCGTGGTATCGATAAATCGCGTCGTGTAGGTGTTGTTGCGAAACTCCGGATGACCGATGATCGCTTCCAGAAAGGTCAGATTGGTGGCCACACCACGGATACGGAACTCGCGCAGGGCCCGGTCCATCCGCTTGATCGTTTCATCCGGAGTGGGTGCCCAGGCAGTGACTTTTTCCAGCAGCGGATCATAGAACCGGGTGATCACCGCGCCTGAATAGGCGGTGCCGCCGTCAAGCCGGATGCCGAAGCCGGTGGCGCCGCGATAGGCGGTGATCCGGCCGTAGTCGGGAATGAAATTCTGCTCGGGATCTTCCGTCGTGATGCGACACTGCAAGGCATGGCCATTGAGCCGGATATCGGCCTGCGCAGGCACGCCCGATTCCGGCGTGCCGATGACTTCGCCTTCCAGGATATGGATCTGCGCCTTGACGATGTCGATGCCGGTCACTTCCTCGGTCACCGTGTGTTCGACCTGAATGCGCGGATTGACCTCGATGAAGTAGAAGGCCCCGGTGTCGATATCCATAAGATATTCAACTGTTCCGGCGCCGACATATCCCGTGGCGTTGGCGATTTTCAGCGAATAGGCCGCCAGTTCCTGCCGCTGGGCTCCGCTCAGATAAGGCGCAGGCGCGCGCTCAACCACCTTCTGGTTGCGCCGTTGCACCGAGCAGTCACGCTCGAAAAGGTGCACGGCGTTGCCATGGGTGTCGCCAAGAATCTGGCTTTCGACATGGCGGGCGCGTTCAACCAGCTTCTCCAGATAGACCTCATCCTTGCCGAAGGCGGCCATGGCTTCGCGCTTGGCTTCGATGACTTCACGGGCCAGGTCCTTCGGATCGCGGATGGCGCGCATGCCGCGACCGCCGCCGCCCCAGGAAGCTTTCAGCATGATCGGATATCCGATCTCGTCGGCCATGCGGGCGACTTCATCCATGTCGTCGGGCAGCGGTTTGGTGGCAGGCACCACCGGCACGCCAATTTCGATGGCAAGATTGCGCGCTGCGACCTTGTTGCCCAGCCGTCGCATCGTATCGGGCTTGGGTCCGATAAAGATAATGCCATTTTCAGCGCAGGCGTCCGCAAACTCCGGACTTTCCGACAACAGCCCGTACCCGGGATGGATGGCATCGGCGCCTGACAGTTTTGCGACCCGGATCACTTCATCTATCGACAGATAGCTTTCGATCGGCCCCATGTCGTGCGCCAGATGCGGGCCGCGGCCCACCTGATAGGATTCGTCGGCCTTGAAACGGTGCAGCGCAAGCTTGTCTTCCTCCGCCCAGATGGCGACTGTTTTCATGCCTAACTCGTTGGCCGCGCGAAACACGCGAATGGCAATTTCTGACCGATTGGCGACAAGGATTTTCGAAATCGTCACAGACAAGCTCCGGAGTTTGGGCGAAGGGGCAAGGGGCTGAACAAACCCCGGCCTCAATCATTAGCGTCTGTTTTGCTGCAGCGCAAATAGCACCGGCCTGGTTGCGCCAAGATAGGGTGATCCGGTCACTCGCGCTCCGGTTCCGGGCACCCTATGCCGGCAGCACCCGGACCGCCACGCTTAACGCTCGTCTGCTCACCGTCCGACGCTTCAAACATCCCAACCGGCAGCGGCAAAAGGGATCAGGAGATCAGGCCGAGCCTGAAGGCAATCGCCACCACATGGTGACGGTTCCTAGCATGCAGTTTTTCCTGAATGCCGTTCATGTACCAGTCAACAGTATGCGCCGACAATCCAAGCGTGGCGCCCATCTCGTTGGAGGTCATCCCGTAGCCAAGATATTCAAGCGTTTCCATCTCGCGACGAGTCATTTGAACCGAAACCGGACGGGCAATCCGCTCATAGGCACCCGGGTCAAGCGCCTGGAGAATATCCCAGAACGCCCGCTTGGCCAGCGCATCCATGATCGATATTTCGGAAGGCGTCAGGTCGATCACCTGGCCTGCCACGGAGAGTACGCCGACAAGCCCGCGCCGCCCGTGAACCGGAAAGACATAACCATCTTCCAGGCCATGGCCTCGCGCATCGCTCATCATGCGTTCGATGCGCTTGCGATGCGGATCCTGTTCGAACGCCAGCATCGGTTCACTCCAGCGATAGCCGTGCTGGCTATGGCCGAGATACCTGATCATCGGGTCGATAGCGGCATATTTCCGCTTTACATAGAGTTCCGGCCAGCCCTTTGGCCATTGCCCGGCCAGCATGATCTCGTTTGCATCGCTCTCCGGACCCGGTTGCCGGACGAGCGTAAAGAAATCAAAACCAAGGCTGCTGATAACTGAAGATAAACGTGCGCGGATATCATCGGCGCTTTCCTCTTTATCTCTCTCGGCATCCAGAAACCGCAGAACGGTGTTCATGTTCATAGTTCCCCCCTCGCATTCAAGATATTTCAAAGCAGTATTTGCGAGCAAAGCTGACTCAATTTATCATAATAACGCTAAATCCAAAAGTTGCAAAAGTTAATAGCACAATTCGGAAAAGGGTGACCGATCCAAATTGCCGCACTCCAAATACGAAGAAACCGTCACGCACCCCAGGTACGCAACGGCTTCATGGATGGCTTGACCGGAGATTGTTGTGACCCCGGCACAAGCGAAGGCGGGTTGGTTTCAGATGCAGGCCTCAAACAGGGCCTTGGTATTTTCGGCCGTCATTTTCACGGGATTGCCTCCGGCACTGGGGTCTTCCAGCGCCATTGCCGTCATCTCGTCAATCCGATCGCGCCCCACACCAAGCTCTGCAAGCTTGTCGGGAACGCCCAGATCGGCGCGAAGCTTGAGGACGAAATCGTAGAAGCCGTCAAATCCCCCGGCAATTCCCAGATAATCGGAGGCACGGGCGATCCGCTCCTCGATCTCCGGCCGGTTCAGTTTCAGCACCGGCGGCATTACCACCGCATTGGTCATGCCATGGTGGGTATTGTAGACCGCGCCGATTGGATGCGACAGGGCGTGAATGGCGCCAAGGCCCTTCTGAAACGCCACCGCGCCCATCGCAGCCGCGCTCATCATTTCCGCGCGCGCGGCGACATTGGATCCGTCGGCGACCACCAGCGGCAGATTGTCCTTGACCAGCCGCATGCCTTCGAGCGCGATACCCTGGCTCATCGGATGGTAGAACGGCGATGAATAAGCCTCCAGGCAATGTGCGAACGCATCCATGCCGGTGCCGACCGTGATGATCCTCGGCATGCCCACGGTCAGTTCCGGATCGCAGATCGTGATCGCCGGAAGCAGTTTGGGGTGGAAGATGATCTTCTTGACGTGAGTGAGCGAATTGGTCAGCACGCCGGCACGGCCGACTTCCGAACCGGTGCCCGCAGTTGTCGGCACCGCGATGATCGGCGCAATGGTCTCAGCATTGGCGCGGGTCCACCAGTCACCGATATCCTCGAAATCCCAGACCTGACGGCTTTGGCCGGCCTGAAATGCGATCAACTTGCCCAGATCAAGACCCGAGCCGCCGCCAAAGGCGATGACGCCGTCGTGACCGCCAGCCTTGAAGGCAGCGACGCCTGCCTCGAGGTTTTTCTCGTTCGGATTCGGATCAACCTCGGAGAAGATTGCCCGGCCAAGGCCCGCGGCATCGAGAATATCGAGCGCCTGCGCAGTGATCGGCAGCGAAGCAAGTCCGCGGTCGGTGACCAGAAGCGGCAGCTTTATTCCGGCGGTCAGGCAGGCTTCGGCAAGTTCCGAAATGCGCCCTGCGCCAAAACGGATTGCTGTGGGATAGGACCAGTTGGCGCGCGGGCTCATGCGGATTTCTTTCTCATGTGATAGGATTTGGGACGGGTGAGGTTGTGGAAGCCGATTTCAGACAGCGACCCGCCACGGCCGGTGGCCTTGCAGCCGGTCCAGCACAAAGCCGGATCGAGATAATCGGCGCGGTTCATGAACACGGTGCCGGTCTCGATCTCGCCTCCGATGCGGGCGGCGCGCTCGGTGTCGTTGGTCCACAGCGAAGCTGTCAGACCAAACTGGCAATCATTCATCAGCGCAAGCGCCTCTTCGTCACTGTCGACCGGCATGATGCCGACCACCGGACCGAAGCTCTCGTCACGCATCACCCGCATGTCATGGGTCACGTCAACCAGCACCTGCGGCATCAGATAAGCCCCGCCATCATCGGCCGGAAACTGCTTCGGGTCGATCAGCCCGCGGGCGCCGCTGGCAATGGCTTGCTCGGTCTGGGCGCGAACTTCCCTGGCGAAACGCACATTGGCCATCGGCCCGATCGTCGTGTCCTGCTCAAGCGGATTGCCGAGCTTGAGACCCGATGTGACCCAGGCCGCAGCCTTCTCGACAAAAGCATCATACAATGGCCGGGCAATATAAAGCCGCTCGATGCCGCAGCAGCACTGCCCGGCATTGAACATCGCCCCATCCATCAGCGTATCGACAGCCCAGTCAAGATCTGCGTCTTCCATCACATAGCCGGGGTCCTTGCCGCCGAGCTCCAGCCCGAGGCCGGTGAATGTGCCTGCGGCAGCCCGCTCGATCGCCTTGCCGCCACCGACCGAGCCGGTGAAGTTGATGAAATTGAAGCTTCCGGCGGAAATCAGCTTCTCGGTGCCGGGATGATCCAGGAACAGGTTGATGAACACGTCATCGGGCAATCCGGCTTCGCTAAAGGCGCGGACCATGCGCTCGCCGACCAGCAGCGTCTGGGTCGCATGCTTGAGCACCACGGTGTTGCCCGCAATCAGCGCCGGGACAACCGTGTTGATGGCGGTCATGTAGGGGTAGTTCCAGGGCGCCACGACAAAGACGACGCCATGCGGAACATGCTCGATGCGGCGTTCGAACCGGGCCGAATTCTCGATCTCGATCGGCGCCAGCGCCCGTGCCGCGATCTCGGCCATGTAGTTGGAGCGCTCGTTGACGCCGCCGAACTCGCCACCGTAGCGGATCGGTCGACCCATCATCCAGGCCAGTTCCGGCACCACCTCGTCGCTCATCTCGTTGAGCCGTGCAACGCCGGCGCTCACCAGCGCGATGCGCTCTTCCAGCGGCCGCCGGGCCCAGTCCTTCTGCGCCTTGCGCGACCGGGCTACAGCCGCTGCGGCCGCATTCAGTTCCATCACCGGGCGTTCGGCATAAACCGAACCGTCTATCGGTGATATCAGTTTCAAACTGCTCATTGTCTGGTCTCCTTGTGGCGGCTCGCCGATCAGGCCGGTGCCAGCCCTCGCTCATCTGTATTTGGTCGTTCGGTCAGACCCGCTCGAAGCCCCGGGCGATTTCCCAGTCGGTGACAGCCTTGTCGAATTCTTCCTGTTCCCACTCGGCGCAGCGCACATAGTGATCAATCACCGCGTCACCCATCGCCTCGCGCAGCATTTTCGAGCCGCGCAGTGTTTCGGTCGAGGCGCGCAGCGTCGAGGGAATATGTTTGGCCTCGGCATTCTCGTAGACATCGCCGGTCGTCGGCGGCGCCAGTTTCAGCTTGTCTTCAATGCCCTTGATGCCGGCGGCGAGAAGCGCTGCCTGCGCCAGGTACGGGTTCATGTCGGAGCCACCGATACGGCACTCCACCCGGACCGCCTTGCTGCCCTCGCCGCACAGGCGGAAGCCCGCAGTGCGGTTGTCGACCGACCAGACCGTGCGGGTCGGTGCGAATGTGCCCTTCATGAAGCGCTTGTAGCTGTTGACGTAAGGCGCCAGGAACCATGTGTATTCGGGCGCATACTCGATCAGGCCCGCCATGAAATGGCGCATCAGATCCGACATGCCGTGCTTGCCGTTCTCGTCGCGGAAGGCAGGGGTCTTGCCGCTCCACAGCGACATGTGAACATGCGACGACGAGCCGACCTTCTTCGGGTGCCATTTCGGCAGGAACGTCACCGAGCGGCCCTGCGCCCAGGCAATCTCCTTGACCGCGTGCTTGGCAATGGTGTGGTGGTCGGCGCAGTCGAGCGCCCCGGCATAGCGGATATTGAGCTCTTCCTGACCGGTTTCGGCCTCGCCCTTGGAGTTTTCGATCGGAATCCCGGCCGCGAAGAGATGATTGCGCACCGGACGCATGATCCCCTCTTCCTTGGTGGTTTGCAGAATATGGTAGTCCTCATTGTAGGCGCTGATCGGCGTCAGCTCGCGATAGCCCGACTGGGCCAGTTCGCGGAAGCTCTGCTCGAACAGGAAAAATTCCAGCTCGGTGGCCATCATCGCCTCAAAGCCAAGTGCCTTGAGCCGGGCGATCTGGACTTTCAGGATCTGGCGCGGCGATTGCGGCACCGGCTCATGGGTGTGATGATCGAGAAGATCGCACAGCACCATGGCGGTCCCTTCAAGCCATGGCACGCGACGCATGGTCGAAAGGTCCGGCTTCATCACATAGTCGCCATAACCCGCCCGCCAACTCGTGGTCGCATAGCCGTCCGGCGTCGCCATTTCCAGATCCGTGGCCAGCATGTAGTTGCAGCAGTGGGTTTCCTGATGGCTCGAATCGATGAAATTCTGCACATGGAACCGCTTGCCCATCAGGCGGCCCTGCATGTCGACGCAGCACACCAGCACTGTGTCGATGTCACCGGATTTGGCGGCAGATTTCAGGTCTTCAAAGCTAAGATTTCCGGCCATGTCGATAGGGTCCCGATGGTGTGGTTGGCGCTTCAGTCTGAAACTGCGACAAAATGAGGGTCGCACGTTTCGTCAAGAAGATGAAAGCGACGGCGACAGACCTCAATAACGCGAGCTGTCTCGGCGCTGTAGTGGCAATCCGCCCCCCGGCGCAAGTCCGGGAGGCGGAATTTCAGTCATGATCCGGCTCAGAGTTCGCCGTAAGGGAAGCCGGCCTTGTTGATCACGCCGTTATACTCCTTGAAGACCGAGATGACCTTAGCCTTGGTTTCGCTTTCCGCGGCGATTTCGTCCCAGAACTTCACGGCGGCATCCTCAACCTGCTTCCAGTCGGAAGCCGGCACTGAGCGAAGCTCCAGCTTGTCGCCGGTAGCACGCAGCTTGGCTTCACCGCCCCAGTACCACTGGTTGCGGAAGGTATGGGCCGCTTCCATGCAGGACATGTACAGCGCCTTGAGGTGATCGGGCAGTGCGTTCCACTTTTCCTCGTTGGCGAACCAGGAACCGATCCAGGCGCCCGAGATATTGTTGGTCAGGAAATAGTCGGTCACATTGGCCCAGCCGACAGTATAATCCTCGGTGATGCCCGACCAGGACATGCCATCGAGTTCGCCGGTCTGAACTGCGACTTCGGCATCCTCGTAGGGAATCGATACCGGCACCACGCCAAACTGCGTCAGGAAGCGGCCGGCTGTGGGGAAGGTGTACAACTTGAGCCCGTCGAGATCGGCGACGCTCTTGATTTCCTTCTTGGTGTTGAAGTTGCAGGGGTCCTGACCCGCAGCCGAAAGCCAGACAACACCTGTGCCGGAATAGGCTTCGCGCCAGATATCGCCCAGGCCGTACTGCTGGAACAGCACCGGCACGTCGAGAATCGAACGGGTTGCGAAGGGGAAGTAACCACCGAACAGGCCGACTTCCACAGGCGACGCCATCGAATCATCGTCGGAGTGCACGGCGTCGATGGTGCCCGCCTGCATGGCGCGGAACAATTCGCCGGTTGGCACGATCTGGTCAGCGAAAAACAGCTCGATGACCATTTCACCATTGGCCGCCTTGTTGAAGGCATCCACGAAAGGCTGGGTTACGAACTGACCGAGCGTCGCACCGGCATAGGTCTGCATGCGCCAGCGGATCGGCTCCTGGGCGATGGCCGGCGGAGCGGCGAGAGCGGTTCCGGCAGCAGCGCCGGCAGCAACGCCGGCCTTGGTGAGAAATTGACGCCTCTTGATATTGCTCATGCTGTTCTCCTTTTTGGGTTTAGTCTTCTTTCGAACTGCTCATTTCAACCTCGAAGCTTGCCCTGGAACTGTTGCGGCAACCACAAGGCCAGCTCCGGGAACATCATCACGATCACCAATGTGAGCAGCATGACCGCGACGAAGGGAATGACGGACAGATAGATGTGACGCAGCTTGATTTCCGGCGGCGCCATGGCGCGCATCAGGAACAGATTGTAGCCGAACGGCGGCGTCATGTAAGCGATCTGGCAGGTGATGGTGTAGAGAATGCCATACCAGACCAGATCGAAGCCGAGGATCTTGACCAATGGCACATAGAGCGGCGCCACGATCACCAGCATCGCCGTGTCGTCAAGAAATGTGCCCATCAGCAGGAAGCTAAGCTGCATCAGGATCAGCACGTGCCAGGGCTCGAGGCCAAGCTGGCCCAGGAAGAAATTCTCGATCGCGCGCACCGCGCCAAGGCCATCGAACACGGCACCGAAACACAGTGCCGCCAGAATGATCCACATGAACATGCAGGAGATGCCAAGCGTCTTGCGCATGACATTTTCCATCACCTCGCGGTTCAGCCGGCCCTTGATCAGGGCTGCCCCCATCGAAGCCAGCGCACCCACGGCCGAGCTTTCCACCAGGCTGGTGTAGCCCAGCAGGAACAGGCCATTCATCAGGAAGAAGATCATGAACGGCAGGATGCCTGCCCGGAGCAGACTGATCCGTTCTTTCCAGGTAATCGCGTCACGCTCCGCCTTGGGAAGCGGCGGTCCGAGATGCGGCTGCAGCTGGCAACGCACGGCGATATAGACGATGAACAACCCGGCCATCAAAAGACCGGGAAACACACCCGCAAGCCACAACTGGCTCACCGGCTGTCGCGCGATCATGCCGTAAAGCACCAGCACCACCGATGGCGGGATCAGGATCCCGAGCGAAGACCCGCCCTGGATCACCCCGGTGATCATCACCTTGTCATAATTGCGCCTGAGCAATTCCGGCAGCGCTATCGTCGCCCCGATAGCCATGCCGGCCACCGACAAACCATTCATCGCGGAAATCACCACCATCAGAAAGATCGTGCCGATGGCAAGCCCGCCCGGAACCGGTCCAAACCAGACATGGAACATTCGATAGAGATCGTCGGCGATGCGGCTTTCCGACAGCATGTAGCCCATGAAAATGAACATCGGCAGCGTCAGCAGCGGATACCATTTCATCAGCTTGATCGATTGGGCGAAAGCGATCTCGACGCCGCCGGTGCCCCACAACGGCAAGGCGGCAATCACGGCGACAGCGCCGATGACGCCGAACACCCGCTGCCCGGTGAGAAGCAGCGCCATCATCGAGGCGAACATGAACAACGCGATTAGTTCGTAGCTCAAAAGCCCGCCTCGCTTTGGTGGTTGACGCTGATACCGCGCAGAAAGAGGATATCGCGGAGAAACTCGGCAACCGCCTGCAGCAACATCAGGAAGATTCCGACGGCTGCAATCAATTTGACCGGCCACATATAGGGCCGCCATACCGAGTGGGCCCGTTCGCCATATTCGAGCGCGTAGGTGGTGCTTGAAATCCCGCCGTAGAGCAGGACGCAGAGATAGAAGATCAGGAACAGCACGGTGACCGCGTCAACCGCCGCCTTGCGGCGCGGCGACCATGCGCCATAGGCCAGATCCATCCGCACGTGATCACCCAACTGCATGGAATAGGGACCACCGAGCAAATAGTAGGCAACCATGATGAACTGGGCGAATTCGAGCGTCCACAACGCTGGCGCGCCCGCGTATTTGGTAATCGAAGACCAGAACAACACACCCATCAGGGCAAAGATCAGATACATCGCAAACCGGCCGATGCGCCGGTTGAAGGCATCCACGGCCCGGATATAGCGTTCGATGATAGTCATGCCGCTCCACCTCTCGAACAATCGCCGCAAACAGTCCGGGATGCCTGACCGAACGGGGTTTTCACATAACACCCGGTCTGCGGAGTGGCGAAATCATGCATGAAGACGTCCTCCTTGAGGGTTCAGGCGCTCCAGCGCCTGGCGCAACAAGCCTTCTATTCGGTCGGCCCAGACAATCTGTCCGGCCTCGTCGGAAACGAGATCATTGCGGATTTCAAGCATGACGTTGGGGATTTGCCGGGTCAATCCATGCCGCTTCAGGCTGTGCGTCACCCCGTCTTCCGGACCGTAGGGATAATTCCGGTTCACCGATTCCAGTTTCGCTGCCGCCGCAGCCTCAAGCATTGCATCGGCCAGCCGGCGATCCTCGTCATGCAGGATTCCGAGAAAACCTTCGCGCTGCCGGCCGAAATAGATCGGGGTAAACGAGTGAACAGTCACCAG
Source organism: Hoeflea sp. (assembly GCF_039975035.1). Classification (GTDB taxonomy): domain Bacteria; phylum Pseudomonadota; class Alphaproteobacteria; order Rhizobiales; family Rhizobiaceae; genus Hoeflea. Next base: position 15,342 of record NZ_JBDWHW010000146.1, read on the forward strand.
CAGGACGTTACGGCCCTGCGCCAGACGTTCATCCAGGAGCGTATCGACAGCCTGGTGAAAGGGGACATAAAGCGCCTCGGCGCGGCGTGACCGCTCGTTCTGATCAAGCCCCTTGTTGCCCGGAATCTCGTAGACTTCGCTCCGCTCGGGATACGCATCGGCAGAATCCGGCGGGCGATTGCAATCATAGACCAAACGGGAGAACCGCTGCGAGATGAGGGTTGCATCGAGAAGATCGGACAAGCGCTCGGCAACGGCCTGGGCGCCGATATCCCAGGCGATATGACTTTCAAGCGTCGCCTGATTTAGGCCCAGGGTTCCCAGCGCCCTTGGCATCATCTTCGACGCATGTTCACACACCAGCACCACGTCGCTCGCCCCGTCGGGACGGCGGACCGCAAACACCGGACCTTCTGATGGTTCAATCAGCACCTTGTCCTGCACCTTGACTTCTGCTCCCCAGCAGGCGCGCCGGGATCGGTCGCTTTCGTAACAATGATTAGGATTGCCGGATCATTGTCAATACTGTAATTTTTATTACATCAACGCGAGATACCGGATCGGGGACTGAAATGGCAATAAGAGAACAGGTCCAGGCGGCCTTGGGAATGCTGCCGGGGGCGGAGAAAAAAGTCGCGCATGCATTTCTTGCGAACTACCCGAGCATAGGGTTGTCGACGATCGCGGAGCTGGCGGCGCTGGCGGGAACCTCGGCGCCCACGGTCCTGCGCTTCGTCGCGCGGCTGGGGTTTGAATCTTATCCCGATTTCCAGCGCGTGCTGCGCGGGGAAGTCCAAGCACAACTGATGTCGCCGCTGGAACGGGCCCGCTCAAGCGGACCGGTCACCGACAATCCCGCGCTCAAGGCAAGTTTTGCTGCCATCGCCGCCAATCTGGACGCCACGGCGAAGGCTGTTCCGGAAAGCGAATTCGAGGCGGCCTGTGACTTGCTCTCGGACCACAAGTCGACCTGCTATTTTCTCGGGGGACGTTTCACCGACGCTGTCGCCGCCTATATGGCGGCCCACCTGCGGATCATCCGCCCCAATGTCAGGCATTTTGACGGACAGACCTCGACCTGGCGCGACCAGCTTCTCGACGTCCGCCCCGGCGACGTCGCGGTGCTGTTCGATATCCGCCGGTACCAGTCCGATCTGGTCCGGCTCGGAGAACTGCTGGTCGAGCGAAAGGCCCGCATCCTGCTCATCACCGACCCATGGCTTTCGCCGATCGCCCGCTCGGCCCGCGTGGTGCTGCCCTGCGTCGTCGACGCCAACCGTACCTGGGATTCAAGTGTGGCCTTGCTGGCACTGGCCGAAGCGCTGATCGACCGCGTTTCACGCGCCCAGTCCGACAATGGCAGGGCGCGCATGCAGGCGCTGGAAGACATTCACTGGAACAACCTGCCGCGGCATTGAATTTGTCCGGTCGCCAGACCTGTCGGACGTTATCGTCGGGGTGGCCAGGCTCGGTGTGCCACGCATCACAACTGACCTTCCCGGACTTGCGCAAATCCGCCTCTTCCAATACCCATCTTGTATGGATCAGCAATCTGCTTTGGACGCATTCTCGGCGTTGAGCCAGGAGACACGGCTGGCCGTGTTCCGGCTTCTTGTGTCCGCCGGACCCGAGGGCCTCGCGTCAGGCGAAATTGGCGAACGCCTCGGTGTGCGCCAGAATACCATGTCGACCAATCTCGGGATCCTGCTCAGGGCCGGACTGGTTCGCCGCGTCCGCGACGGCCGCACTGTGCGATATCATGCCGATCATGCCGGCATCAGCGGGCTGCTCGGATTTCTGCTGGAAGATTGCTGCGGCGGCAAGCCGGATCTCTGCCAGCCGGTCATCCGGCAGATTTCCTGTTCCTGAGCCGGTGTCACCCCCCTGCCGCAGCGCGCCGGTAGAGGTGCCAGGTTGCATGCCCGAGCACTGGCAGGACCACCAGGAGCCCGAGAAATGCCGGCAGCAACGCCACCAGCGTTGACAGGCCAACGATAAATCCGAAGGTGAGCATGGGCACAGGATTTTTCACCACCATGGCAACGCTGGTGATCATCGCGGTGACAAAATCCACCTCCCGCTCGGCCAGCATCGGCAGCGAGATCACCGTGGTCGAAAACAGCACCAGCGCCAGGACACCACCGACAAGCGTGCCGACCGCCAGAAATCCCCAGCCTTCCGGCGTTGACAGCATGATCTCGGTGAAGCGATCCCAGCTCGAAAACGACTTGAATCCCAGAAACAGCGCAAACAACAGCCGAACCTGGTAGATCCACACCCAGAAAATGAACATGACGACAAAGGCCATCCAGCCAAGCTGGCGTTCGCGCTGATGGAACACCTGCGCCAGAACGCCCTTGCGGGTGACCGGCTCGCCCTCGTTGCGCCGGCGGCTGATTTCATAAAGCCCCACGGCGACGAAAGGACCCAGCAAGGGAAATCCGATCGCCAGCGGAATGATCATCCATGGCTGGCCGATGCTGTTGACAAACCCCACGATCGCCAGACCGCCAAGCATGTAGATGCCACCGAAAAACAGCCCGAACCCGGGATGGGCCAGAAAATCTCCCCAACCATCGCTGAGGCACGCTTTCACATCCCCGATGGTAATGGTGCGAAGCACCGGCGCGCCAACAGGTCCGTCTCCGGTCAATTCGGTCGTATTGTTCGTCATGACATCCTCCCTCATTGCCGCACAACCCAGTAGAACCCATGCGGAAATTGCCATGAATGCATAATGGTCTGGTTCAACGCCAACCGCAATCCTCGAAAATCTTCCAACACACCGCCCCCGGCAGGCTGCTGCTTGATCGGCGTTCGCATTCGCGAACTCACCCCGCACAGCCCTGACACTGGTAATCCGGCAGCACAACTCTACCTCTTAGCAGGTCGCTGCGGCGGGTAATCCGGGTTCGAAGCCGCGGCCATGTCAAATCTTGTATCTTGCCGTTGATCCGGTTCTGGAGTGCGAAATGTCCGCCGTCATCATAATCATCATTCTCGTGATTGCGACAGCTTCCAGCGGAGCAATCTTCAAGCCGGGCGATTGGTACCGCGGATTGCATCGGCCATCCTGGACACCGCCCAACTGGGTGTTTCCACTCGTCTGGAGCATTCTCTACATCGCGATTGGCGTGTCAGGCTGGCTGGTCTGGCAAGCCGGTGGACCGGGTTTGGCCATGGCGCTGTGGCTGTTGCAACTGGTCCTCAATGCTGCCTGGTCCTGGCTGTTTTTCGGTCGGCGGCGCATGGACCTCGCCTTTGTCGATGTCTGCGCGCTGTTTGCAACCATCATCGCCTACATCGTCGCGGCAGGGGTGATATCGCCGGCTGCGGCATTGCTGTTTATGCCCTACGCGGCCTGGGTCGCAACAGCTGCGATCCTGAACCGTTCTGTCTGGCGGCTCAACCCCGATGCCGTGCCTGACTGAGCCGGATATGCTCGGCTCCCGGCCAAAATCCCGGCATTTCAGGCCCTGCTTTGCTGATCCGCCTCATCGGCGGGCTTCCATTTCCCATATCCGCGTTCTAGGTAGGTGTCTGCATCGGCCACAGCGGCCCGTCGCGGAAAATGATCCGAGGTTTTCATGACCATCTCCCCCTTTGTTGTCCCGCAAGCCCGCCGCGCGAGCGTCGCCGTCGACGTTGGCGGCGTTGTGGTCGGCGGCGGCGCACCGGTGGTGGTGCAGTCCATGACCAATACCGACACCGCTGATGTCGACGCCACCGTGGCTCAGGTGGCCGCGCTTTATCGCGCCGGTTCGGAGATTGTCCGGATTACCGTTGACCGCAAGGAAAGTGCTGCTGCCGTACCCAGGATCCGCGAACGGCTCGAGCGACTGGGCCTTGATATCCCGCTGATCGGCGACTTCCACTACATCGGCCACACCCTGCTGGCCGAACATCCCGGCTGCGCCGAAGCCTTGGCGAAATACCGGATCAACCCCGGCAATGTCGGCTTCAAGGACAAAAAGGACCGCCAGTTCATCGAAATCATCGAAATGGCGATCCGCTACGGCAAACCGGTGCGCATCGGGGTTAACTGGGGCTCGCTCGACCAGGTGCTTCTGACCCGCCTGATGGATGAAAACGCCGCCAACGGCTCGCCACTCTCGGCCCGCGACGTCACCCGCGAAGCCATCATCCAGTCGGCGCTGCATTCGGCCGAGCTTGCCGAGGAAACCGGCCTGGCTCGCAATCGCATCATCCTGTCAGCCAAGGTCAGCCAGGTGCAGGACCTGATCGCGGTCTATTCCGAACTCGCTCGCCGCTCCGATCATGCGCTTCATCTGGGCCTCACCGAAGCCGGCATGGGATCGAAGGGAATCGTCGCCTCATCCGCCGCCATGGCAATTGTTCTGCAAACGGGAATCGGCGACACCATTCGGGTGTCCCTGACCCCCGAACCCGGCGGCGACCGTACCCGAGAGGTCATCGTTGCCCAGGAATTGCTGCAGGTCATGGGCTTCCGGCAGTTCGTGCCGGTGGTTGCCGCCTGCCCCGGCTGCGGCCGCACCACATCGACCGTGTTCCAGCAACTCGCCCGCACCATCGAGGATGATCTCAGGCGCAACATGCCGGTCTGGCGCGACAAGTATCCCGGCGTCGAGGGCCTGCAGGTTGCCGTCATGGGCTGCATCGTCAACGGCCCCGGCGAATCCAAACATGCCGATATCGGCATTTCCCTGCCCGGCACAGGCGAAAGCCCGGCGGCGCCGATCTTCATCGACGGCAAGAAGGCTGCAACCCTGCGCGGCCCGAACATCGCCGAGGACTTTCAGGCCATGGTCGCCGATTACATCGAGAAGCGGTTCGGCCAAGGCAGTTGATTTGCTCAATACAGGGAAGTGTTGCAATGGCGCCGGCCTCAACACCGGTCAGTCCGGGTTTCGGAAACCCCACACATCGTGCGATCAGTCTGGGCCCTTGACCGTTTGAGGGGGGCCACGACATAAGATCCGGATGCCATCCTGGTCTCAAGCCAGCTGGCGTTCACGTTTTTGTGCGGTCCCGGGCAGCCAGCGGTCAATCATCGCGCCGAGTTTTTCGGGCGAGATCGGCTTGGACAGATAATCATCCATTCCGGCAGCAAGGCAGCGGTCTTCGTCACCTTTGAGAGAATGGGCAGTCACAGCAACAATCGGCGTTGGTGAAAGGCCGTCGCGAGCTTCTATGGCGCGAATCTCTGCGGTCGCCTCCAGTCCATTGAGCTCGGGCATCGACACATCCATCAGGACCAGTGTCGGCCGCAACTCCGCCCACATGCGGACAGCCTCGCGTCCATTGACGGCGAGCCTGTGCACATATCCCAGTCCATCCAGCGTTTGCTGGAAAACGATCTGGTTGATCTGGTTGTCTTCGGCCACCAGCACCAGAGGCTCGCTCCGGTCTGCCGGATCCAGCGCTGTCTCGTCATCGACCTGACCTGAGGCCATGATCGGAGAAACCGTGCTTACCTCGGTCTGGGGGGACGAGGGCGCCTGCTGTGCAACGGTCCTGGCCGCCGCCGTATGAGGCTGATTGAGTGCCGACTGCACGGTCTTGCGCAATTGCGCGGTGCGAACCGGTTTTGTCAGTTGGGCAAATATATCGAGGTTATTGAGCGCCTGAAGCTGATCCGCCTGGTCAACGGAGGAAAGGATCAAAATAGGTGTATCGGAAATCAGCGGGTCGGAGCGGACCACACGGGCCACTTCAGCGCCGGACATTCCCGGCATCTGGAAATCGAGAACCAGGAGATCGATGCCGATGCCAAGGTTTGAGCGGGCATGCCGCAACAGGTCAAGACCGATCGCTCCGCCTTCGACCGCAACACAGTCAAATCCCCAATCCCGGATCTGTTCGGTCAGGATCATGCGATTGATAGCGTTGTCGTCAATCACAAGAACCCGACGTCCGGGCAGATTGCTCGACGGTGCCGCCGCCTCGGCCGGTTCACCGTACACCTCCATCTCGATGGTGAAACTGAAAGTCGAGCCGACACCGATCTCGCTTTCAACCTCGATCCTGCCGCCCATGAGCTCCACCAGCCGGGTGGCGATGGCCAGGCCAAGGCCGGTGCCTTCATGTTTCCGGGTAGAAGAGCCATCCACCTGGCTGAACTTGTCAAAAATCGTATCCAGTTTTTCTTGCGGGATTCCGATGCCCGTATCGCGAACCGCGACCGAGATCGCCAACCGCTCGATCTGATCGTCACTGACGACCTTGCTCCAGTTGATCTCGACCATGACATGGCCTTGCTCGGTGAATTTGACCGCATTGCCGACGAGGTTGGTCAGAATCTGCCTCATCCGTCCCGGATCTCCGATCAGCCTTTCGGGCAATCCCGGGGCGATGCGAACGACAAGTTCAATGTCCTTCTCAATGACACGCGATGACATCAGCGTCGCCACATCCTCGGTGGTATCGACCAGATTGAACGGCTTCGGGTTCAGCGCCAGCTGTCCGGCGTCGATTTTCGAAAAATCGAGGATGTCATTGATGATTTCCAGAAGCGCGTTGCCCGACTTGAGGATCACATCTGTGAAGGTGCGCTGCCGTGTATCGAGGTCGGTCCGGGTCAGAAGTTCTGCCATTCCCAGAACGCCGTTCATCGGCGTGCGGATTTCATGGCTCATGGTGGCCAGGAATTCGGATTTCGCCCGGTCTCCCAATTGCGCCTTGGTCAGTGCCAGGTCGATCTCGTGAGTCTTGTCCTGAAGCCGCTTGATCATCTGCCGGATGATGATGTCGATCGGCACGAAAACACCGAGACCAAGCACCAGCAGAATTCCCATGGTCGCCAGGAGATAGCGCTGCAGCAAAGCACCTTGAACCAGGGAGAGCTTGGCCAGGTACTCACGGAATTGCTCATGCACATACAGGTTCGAGGGCTGGATGACTTCCTGGAAAAGCGCATCGATCTCACGGCCGGCCCAGTAAAGATCCTTTTTGGTCCGCACATTATCCAGGCGCACGGCGTCAAGCATCTGCATATGGTGCAGGAACGGATCCGCATTGGTCATGTAGCGTGATTTCGACTGGATGGAGCGGATCAGGTCAGCCGGGGCGGCCTCCCACGCTTCCCTGAGATGCGAAATCTTCCATCGGGTTCGCTCGAAGCGGAACCGCAAACTCGATAACGCGGATATCAGGTCCTGATCCACAGGCATCGCATCGCGGATTTTCCGCTTGTCCGCCAGCGTCGCATTGGCAAGTCGGGGATCAACAAAGGCCTGGTATTCGATATAGGTCTGGGCCAGGCGATTGCTGCGCTCGGCAATGGCACGCATGGAATGGTCAACATCGGCGAAGCGCCTGGACAGATCACCAATCTGCTGGATGGATCTGTTACGTTCACTCTGTTCCACGAAGAAGAACGCGCACATGATGGCAATCGCCATCAGCGAGACGATATAGCCAATACGAAGTGAAACGATTGATCTGCGCGCAACCGCGGTTTCAGCCTGATCTTTGCGTATATCGGTCATGAGTGTGGCAACACCTGTTTTTCAGGATAATGCCGCGAGTTGGTTAATAAACACGTATAAAAACGCCAAACCGAACCGCAAGAGCATCAAAATTGGACACGCGGCACTGTCACGCGTGGAAATGATGCACGGACGTTATCGCGCAATTGGGGTCAATTGAGCGCGACGTGCATCAACGATCACGGCTTGCAATGAAACCGGCGGCCTCGGTCAGCGTGGCGGCTCGCGCGCCAAACGGTTCAAGCATCAGCGCCGCTTCCTCGACCAGCCCGTCGAGCCGGCACCGCGCCGCGTCGATACCATGAAGCGACACCAGGGTTGCCTTGCCGCGTCCAGCGTCCTTGCCGGCGGCCTTGCCCAATGTGGCGGCATCCGATGTTACGTCGAGCAGATCATCTGCCAATTGAAAGGCGAGGCCGATGATCTCGCCAAATCTTGTCATCCGCGCCAGGGCTTCAGCGTCAGCTCCGCCGGCAATGGCGCCGGCCGCGCAGGCGTAGCGCAGCAGTGCACCGGTCTTCATCGCCTGAAGCCGCACGATCCCGGCCTCGTCCGGCGTCACCCGTTCGGCATGCAGATCGAGCGCCTGCCCGCCAACCATGCCGCCAACGCCCGATGCACGGGCAAGCTGGTTGATCAGCGCCAGCTTGGCCCGGTCCGGCAATTCGGTGCCGGGTGAGGAAAGAATGTCAAATGCCAAGGTCAGAAGCGCATCCCCGGCCAGAATCGCCGTCGCCTCGTCAAAAGCGATATGAACGGTTGGCTGGCCGCGCCGCAGGTCGTCATCATCCATCGCCGGAAGATCGTCGTGAATCAGCGAATAACAATGAATGCACTCCAGCGCCGCGGCAACCCGCAGAGCCGCATCCTCGGGCCCGTCCAGCAGTCGTGCAGTCTCCAGCACCAGAAACGGGCGCAGCCGCTTGCCGCCATTGAGGACACCGTGGCGCATCGCCAGGATCAAGTGCTTCGGGCGGACGGTCTCGCCCTCAAGCGGGCTCTGCGAAAGCAGCGTCGCAAGCAGCGTGGCCACCTTGTGGGCCGCTGCGTCAAGCCGCGCGGCGAAATTGTCATTGTGAACCCGGTTCATGCCGGTTTCTTGCCATGTCGCGCCGCGCCCGGCAACGGTTTGTTTGCATCTGCCCCGATCCCTGCCCGCTGACCGGTCTCGCACAGTGCCCGGCGCGATCGCCCCGGCATTGTCTGCGCCCGCAGGACTGGCAATACGCGCACAAGCTCGTTAAGGACATGCTAAGGGCTGCCGCAGGTAGCGTCTTCTATCCAGGGAAGTCAGGTGGCGAAAAACAATAGCAGCAAGCCCCCAAGGTCAGGGCAGACATCGGGTCGTCCATCCCGCGGCCGGTTTTTGCGGCGGGTGCTGTCATGGGCTCTGGCCCTCGTGGTTCTGGTGGTAGGTCTGCCTTACCTGCTGATCCCGCTGTACGCGCTGCCGCAAATCAGGCCGGTGTCCACACTGATGCTCGGCGAATTGATGTCGGGCCGGGCTTATGAGCGCCAGTGGGTCGGGTTCCAGGCCATCGCTCCGGTGCTGGTGCAATCGGTGATGATGTCTGAGGACGGCCAGTACTGCAGCCACTCCGGCATCGACTGGCAGGCGCTCAATTTGGTGATCGACGACGCGCTTGATGGCGAAGCCACCAGGGGCGCCAGCACAATTCCGATGCAGACTGCAAAAAACCTGTTTCTGCCGTCCACCCGATCGGTTTTGCGCAAGGCGCTGGAGATCCCGCTGGCGATGTGGATGGATCTGGCATGGTCAAAACGCCGGCTGATGGAAATCTATCTCAATGTCGCCGAATGGGCGCCGGGGATCTATGGCGTCGAAGCTGCGGCTCAGGCCTATTTCGGGGTACCCGCCGCCAAGCTCTCGGCGCGCCAGTCCGCCCTTCTCGCCGTCACCCTGCCCAACCCGATCAAGCGCAACGCAGCCAACCCGTCGCGCGGCATGCAGAAGCTCGCCAGGGTGATCGAGCAACGGGCGCAGCAATCCGGCGCTTACATCAAATGCCTTTATGACTGACTTCAAGTAAATTGGCTTTTCCTGCGGTCCGCCGCATGCGACCACTTGATCTCAGATCAGCAAGAGGAGCGCTTATGGCCGACCCTGTTCTCTACATCGGCAACAAGAATTATTCGTCCTGGTCGTTCCGACCCTGGATCGGCATGCGTGCGGCAGGTATTCCGTTCGAGGAAAGGCTGATCCCCTTCGACATGGCCGGCGGCAATCCTGCCTTCAAGGCGTTCTCTCCCACCGGCAAGGTCCCGGTGCTTGTCGATGAGGGCGCAACCATCTGGGAATCTCTGGCGATCCTTGATCACGTCGCGCGCAAGCATCCTGACTCGGGCCTGTGGCCGGACGATCCGGTGCTGCGCAGCAGGGCGATGGCGATGAGCTCGGAAATGGTGTCGTCATTTCATGCGCTACGATCTGCCTGTCCGATGAACATGCGGCGAAAGCGCATGCCAATCGCTCAGACACCAGCCCTTCTCGCCGACGTGGCCCGCATTCAGGTCCTGTGGAGAGAGAGTCTCGACCAAAACAGCGGACCGTTCCTGCTTGGCGGGTTTTCGATAGCCGACGCCATGTACGCCCCAATCGTCAATCGCCTTGACGTCTATGCGTTCAATATCCATCAGGATGTGAGCGATTACATGGCCCGGATGAAGGCCCTGCCGGCATGGGGTGAATGGGTGACGGCGGCGCGCGCCGAACCATGGATCGTCGAGGAAGAAGAAGCCTGACGGGTTTGTGGACTGCGGTTGCGCCGTACGGAGTACCCGCCGTCAAAAAAAAACCGGCAAACGCTGGTCAAACCCCCAAATGCCATGTATAAGCCCGGCAAATTTCCGAAATCGGCATGTGTCAGTTTCGGCCCCCGGGTCGGTCTTTGATCATGTCTATGTGTTGAACTGGAGTTCGTCATGGCTGTTCCGAAGCGTAAAACCACCCCGTCCAAGCGCGGCATGCGCCGCTCCGCCGACGCCCTCAAGGCCCCGACCTATGTCGAGGACAAGAATTCCGGCGAACTGCGTCGCCCGCACCACATCGACCTGAAAACAGGCATGTACCGCGGTCGCCAGGTTCTGACGCCGAAAGAAATCGCATAAGCTTTTTCAAAGCTTGTTATGGCTTGAGAGCCGGTCCATTGCGGGCCGGCTTTTTGCTATCCAGCGCGACCGCGCCACGCATCCCACCGGAGGTGCAAAAGGCGTTGTAAGACTTTGAAACAATGCATGTGCGGTTAACGTACAAGCATTCGGGCACGCGAGCGCCCTCCGAGTTCACCAAAACGCCGGTGCGCTTCAAGATCAACCGCAACAACGAAAGCGCCCGGGAACCTGAGTTCCCGGGCGCAATCAAATCACAGCGACCAGCTTAGCCAGCCAACCGCAGGTTCAACTTTTCAGTCAGCCTGGATGGTCGAAACGGCAGTCTTGCCGGTGCGACGGTCTTCAGCGGTGTCGAAAGACACCTTCTGGCCTTCGGCCAGACCGCGCATGCCAGCGCGTTCAAGAGCAGTCGCGTGTACGAACACGTCCTTGCTGCCGTCGTCAGGTGCGATGAAGCCGAAGCCCTTTTGGTCGTTGTAGAATTTGACAGTACCGGTTTTCATGGGGGGAGTCCTTTATGTCCATGAATGCATTTTCCGGCGCAAGCGCTCTTTAAAGCGCTCGGCGCAGGCGTTCGTCATCGAATTTAAGTGAAGTGTTGAGCCTGTCTCCGCCTCTGGCGGTGAGCGACCAAGTCGTCCGGTCAAAAATCGATAAGGTGAGCTTTACACTGTTTTTTGCATCAACACAAGCAAAAGCGAATCGCGGCGAATGCGCAACCGCGCGGGCGGGTCCGTCAAGCAGACGCAACCGGTCCCGGCCACGACGCCGTGCATCCGACGGATAGGCAAGGCACGTCGCCTCGCTTCAAATTGAAGCAGGTACGGTGTCGTTCAAACAAGCAACTTGGACGACACCGTCCCAGGAGAAGATCGCAACAGACCCGGTCAGGCCGAGGCGGCCACTGTTGCGGTCCGGCCACGAAGCGAACGGAACGGCACCAGCCGCCGGCGGTCTTCGTCCCACAAGGCAAGCGGAACGCACCGGAAGCTTTCCCACAATGTCAGCCGGCCGATCTGGGCAAGTTCCGGGAAATCCTTGAGAACCTGCGGCAGCCGGTAGAACGGAATCCGGCTTGAAAGATGGTGCACATGGTGAATGCCGATATTGCCGGTCACCCACATCAGCGGCCGGGGCAGGTCGTAAAACGAGCTGCCGTGCAGGGCAGAGAATTCGCGTTCCCACTCCGGAGCGTGGTCCCAATGGGTCGGATTGAACTGATGCTGGACATAGAACATCCAGACGCCCACCGAAGCACCAATCAGCATGATAGGCAGGTGGATGATCAGGAAAGCCTTGAAGCCAACCAGCATGCCCAGCGCGACCCACATCGCGGCGATCGCAAGATTTGTCGCCATCACGCTGGCCCAGGACATCACCCCGTCCTTCAAGGCCGCAACCGGCAACCGGTGCTGCAGCATGAAGATGAAAGCGGGTCCAATACCGAACATCACCACCGGATGACGGTAGAGCCGGTACTTGAGCTTTCCGATCCGCGACAATGCGAGATATTCCTTGACTGTCAGCGTATCGATGTCGCCAACGCCGCGCCGGTCGAGATTTCCCGATCCGGCATGATGAATCGCATGCGAGCGGCGCCAGTAGTCGTAGGGCGTCAGTGTCAGCACGCCAAGCGCACGACCCACCCGGTCATTCCATTTAGCCGTCGTGAACATCGACTGATGACCGCAATCGTGCTGGATGATGAACAGCCGCACCATCATCAGCGCGGCCGGGATGGACAGCAACAGCGTGAGAATGACACTATAGGAAAGCGCAAACCACATCATGACCCAGAAGGAAACCAGAAGCCCGAACGTCAAGACTGTTTCAAACGCGCTTCGTCCGTCGCTGGGCAGCCTGTAAGGTTGCAAACGCCGCACCCATTCTCGCGCTGATCCTGTCACCATCCTTAGTTCTCCCGATCTTTGTTATTGTTTGGCGGGCCCGATGACCCTGCCTTTTGCATATGGATGCGCGGACTTAGCACGTTGATGTCCAAGGCGGGATATTTTTCTGTCCCAGATCAACATTTCACGATGTGTCACATCGTCACTGCAATTTTGCCTGCACCGCCGATTTACTCCGATCACAAGTGTCTGTAGAAAGTTATTCAATCGTTTTAACGCGGAACCATAATGTTCGCCCCCATTGTTGCAACGCGCCCCTTTCTGACGCCTCAACGCCTGGCCGTCTCGCTGATGTTTCTCGCCAACGGCTTCCTTGTCGGAAGCTGGGCGCCGAAGATTCCCGAATTCGCCATGAGACTCGATCTCGATGAAAGCGACCTGGGCCTGATGATCATGTGCTTCGGCATCGGGTCGCTGTGCGCCATGCCCCTGGTCGGCGCGGTGATTTCCAAAAGCGGATCGCGCACTCCGGTGCTCGCTCTCGCGACGCTGACCATCGCCTGCCTGCCACTGGTCACGATCGCGCCATCGGTCTGGACAGCGGCAGTTGCCCTGTTCTTCTTTGGAGCGATCATCGGCGGCATGGATGTCGCCATGAATGCCAACGCCGTTGAGGTGGAGAAACGCCACGACCGGGCAATCATGTCCTCTTGTCACGGATTCTGGAGCCTTGGCGGAGTGGCGGGCGCAGCGCTTGGCGGATTGCTGATCGCCCTGTTCGGCGTCCATGTTCACGCACTAGCAGCATCGGTGTTGGCAGCGCTCGCCGTCGCGGTAGCATGGCCTCGCCTGCTCTCCGATCCGCCGCATGTGCACCCGGTGGATACATCTCTGGACCCATCTTCTGCTCCTCGTCGGCCCGGACTCCTGAGCGTCGGCGCCACGGTCTGGCTGACCGGCATTATCTGCCTGATCATGATGACGCCTGAAGGCGCCATTCTGGATTGGGGTGCGCTCTATCTGCGCCAGGAACTGGGTGCCAGCCCGGCGCTGTCGGGACTGGCCTTCGGCGCCTTTTCGGCGGCCATGGCGCTGATGCGGTTTCTCGGCGACCTGGTGCGCGACCGCTTCGGCGCGGTCAGGACGTTCCGGATTTCCGCAATTCTGGCGATGATTGGCCTTGGCGCCGCTGGCCTGGCCCCATCGGCGGAATGGGCCGTCGCCGGCTTTGCGATTGCTGGCCTAGGACTCGCCAACACCGTTCCCATCGCTTTCTCCGCGGCCGGCAACCTTCCCGGCCTGCCACAGGGGCTGGCGATTTCGATCGTCACCTTCATGGGATATTCCGGCATTCTGTTCGCGCCATCGGTGATCGGCTTCATCGCAGAACACACCGGGTTCGCGCTGATCTACCTGATGCTTCCGGTTTTTGTTGCGGTTCCGCTGGTGTTTTCCGGGATGATGCGCCATGCCGACAGACAAGAGGCTCGCAACCACGCCTGACCGGGGGATCGTCTGACCCGCGTCAGATCTATGGTCGTGCATGTCGTTGTGGCAAAACCGCTGCACATCTTTGTGCAGCATGCATGAGCCCGCTCAGACAGCCTTTACCCTGTCCATCCAGGCCAGTCCGTCAAGCGTCGCGCCTCTGGGCCGATACTCGCATCCGACAAAACCCTGATAGCCCAGTCCATCCAGCACCTCGAGGATCCTGAAATCATCAAGCTCCCCCGACCCCGGCTCCTGCCGGTCAGGCACTGACGCGATCTGGACATGTCCGATCAGCGGAAGCAATTGTTCAAGTCCGCGTATCACGTCGCCGCGCATGATCTGCCGGTGATAGATGTCAAATTGCAGCTTGATGTTCGGGTGGCCGAGATCATCAATCAGTCCGACCGCCCGGTCGAAATCATTGAGAAAATAGCCTGGCATGTCACGATTGTTGATCGGCTCGATCAGCACGCAGACTTGCTGCTTCGCAGCAGCGTCGGCGGCGAACGCCAGCGAACCCCGGTAAGCGGCGCGACACCGCGCACTGGCCGGGTCTGCAATCCCTGCCATCACATGCAGGCGGCTCGCCCCGATGACTGCTGCATAATCGAGCGCGGTACGCACCGATTGGCGGAATTCGACCTTCCGTCCCGGCAAGGCTGCCAGCCCGCGCTCGCCCTTGGCCCAATCGCCAGGCGGCAGATTGAACAACGCTTGCTCCACTCCGACGGCAATCCGCCGCGCGGCAATGTCATCAGCCGGAAAATCATAGGGAAAAAGAAATTCGACAGCATCGAAGCCTGCGGCGGCGGCGGCATCGAAGCGATCCGGAAACGCATGCTCGGTGAACATCATCGACAGGTTGGCGGCAAAGCGCGGCATGAGCGATCTCCCTTGTCCCGGATCAGCCGGCGACACAATCGGCAAAATGGCGGACCACGCCATCGCTGCCAATCTTCTGCACCAGCCCATGGATATCGGTCTCAAATCCGGGACATTCGCGCGCGAACTCGCGGTTGAACTTCAGATACTCCACGATCTTCCTGTTGAACACCTCACCCGGAATGAGCAGCGGAATGCCGGGCGGATAGGGCGTCACCAGGCTTGTGGTGATGCGGCCTTCGAGGTCGTCGATGGGCACGCGCTGCGTTGTCCGGTGGGCAATATGGGCGAATGCGTCGCTGGGTTTCATCGCTGGCCGGTGGTCGCTCAGATACATGTCGGTCGACAGGATCGCCACGTCATATTTGGCGTAGAGCGCGTGCACATGCTGGCACAGATCGCGCAGACCCATCTTCTCGTAACGCGGCTGCTTGGCGCAAAACTCCGGCATGACGCGCCACATCGGCTGGTTCTGGTCATAGTCGTCCTTGAACTGCTGCAACTCGGTCAACAGCGAGTTCCACCGGCCCTTGGTGATGCCGATGGTGAACATGATGAAGAAGCTGTAGAGGCCGGTTTTTTCCACCACCACGCCATGCTCGGCCAGGTACTTGGTCACGATCGAGGCCGGAATGCCGGTCTCCTCGAAGCGCCCGTCCAGATTAAGGCCCGGCGTGATCAGCGTCGCCTTGATCGGATCAAGCATGTTGAATCCAGGCGCCATGTCGCCAAAGCCGTGCCACGAATCCTCGCCGTCCGACTGGTGCACCCCATCGGCGTCGGTGCGTTTGAGCACCCAGTCCTTGGTTCGGCCGATGCCTTCTTCCGCCAGTTCGATCGGCGGTCCCCAGACCTGGAACCACCAGTCATCCTCGCCAAACTCGTCGTCGACCTTGCGCATGGCGCGGCGGAAATCGAGCGCCTCTGCAATGCTTTCTTCCACCAGCGCTGTGCCACCCGGCGGTTCCATCATGGCGGCTGCCACATCGCAGCTGGCAATAATGGAGTATTGCGGACTGGTGGAGGTGTGCATCAGATAGGCCTCATTGAAGAGGTGGCTATCAAGCTTGGTGTCCTGGCTGTCCTGCACCAACACGTGGCTGGCCTGGCTGATACCCGCCAGCAGCTTGTGAATCGATTGCGTCGCATAAGTGACCGAATGCATCGGCCGGGCACGCTTGCGGCCCATCGAGTGGTAACTGCCATAAAACGGGTGAAATGCCGCGTGCGGCAGCCAGGCTTCGTCAAAATGGAGGTTTTCCACGTAACCGTCGAGCAGATCCTTGATGGTCTCGGTGTTGTAGAGAACTCCGTCATAAGTCGATTGTGTCAGCGTCATGATCCGCGGCTTGACGGTGTCGGCGTCAACGCCTTCAAGCAGCGGGTTGGCGCGGATCTTGGCCTTGATCGAGTCGATCGCGAACTCGCTCTGCGGGATCGGGCCGATGATGCCGTAGTGGTTGCGCGTTGGCTTGAGAAACACCGGAATGGCGCCGGTCATGATGATCGAGTGCAGGATCGATTTATGGCAATTGCGATCCACCACCACCACATCGCCGGGCGCCACGGTGTGGTGCCAGACCATCTTGTTCGAGGTCGAGGTGCCGTTGGTGACAAAGAAGCAATGGTCGGCATTGAAGATCCGCGCCGCGTTGCGCTCCGACGCACCGATGGCGCCGTTATGGTCAAGCAACTGGCCCAATTCCTCCACCGAATTGCAGACATCGGCGCGCAGCATGTTTTCACCGTAGAACTGATGGTACATCTGGCCAATCGGGCTTTTGAGAAACGCCACCCCGCCCGAATGGCCGGGACAGTGCCACGAGTAGGACCCGTCCTCGGCATAATTGAGCAACGCCTTGAAGAATGGCGGCTTGATGCCTTCGAGATAGCTCTTGGCCTCGCGGATGATATGGCGCGCGACAAATTCCGGCGTGTCCTCGAACATGTGGATGAAACCGTGCAGTTCGCGCAGAATGTCGTTGGGCAGGTGGCGGCTGGTCTTGGTTTCGCCATAGATGTAGATCGGCACATCGGCGTTCTTCCAGCGCACTTCCTCGATGAAATTGCGAAGATTGACGACCGCAGGATCAACATCCGGGCCGGAGCTGAACTCCTCGTCGTCGATGGAAAGGACAAACGCACTGGCGCGCGATTGCTGCTGGGCGAATTGCGACAGGTCGCCATACCCCGTCACTCCCAGTACTTCGAACCCTTCGCTTTCAATGGCCTGCGCCATGGCGCGAATGCCCAGACCCGACGAGTTTTCAGAACGGAAATCTTCATCGATGATAACGATGGGGAAGCGGAATTTCATATCGGTTTCCTGGCGGGAGACAAAAGGGACTGCATGGGAAGACATAACCGCGCAACGTGGCGCGGGGCTGGTTGCCATCAGCTGTGCGGTCATCGAATTTGCAGGTCTCAGCGCCAATTATGCGATTTATCTGATCCCCGTCACGCTGGTCTGGCTCTGGTTGCGCGGAAGTGATCAGGAACGTGGCGGGCTTGTGATGGCCGTAGTGGTGTCGGAGCTGGGACTTCTGATCAACCAGTTGATTCCCTTGTGGTGGTTTCATCCGCGACCCTTCCTGGTTCCTGTCGGCAAGACTTTCGTCGAGCACGCCGCAGACAGTTCGTTTCCGAGCGACCACCTGACATTCATTCTCGGAATTGCGTTTGCTCTTGCATATTGGAATCGCCAGCATCGCGCCGCGCTCGTGATCGGCGCCATCGGAATGCTCGTGGCTTGGGCGCGAATTTTCATCGGCGTCCATTTTCCGTTCGACATGATCGGATCGGCAGTGACTGCAGCAATAGCCCTGATCATCCTGATCCCTGCAAACAAGGCCATCCAGAGCATTCTCGTCGGACGGGTGGCAATCCCTGTTTACCGGGCTCTTTTTGCGCCAGCCATCAACCGCGGCTGGTGTCGTTAGCGATTGTTTGCCTGACCCGTGAGTCTTGCAAAGCCCGCTCGGACCGACTGGACCTGTCGCGGTTTTGTTCCGCTGCTTTGCAGCAGGGTCGGTTTTTGAGCTTGCATTTCCGTTTCGATGCGGAAAATATTTCCGCATCGAGCGACACATCGGACTGTACATGGCGCGATACATTGAGCAATTCATTCATGACTGAAAGTCCCTTTCGGGAGCGGTCGGTCAGAAATCAGCGAGAAAAATCAAGGGCTTGCGGCTAATTGGGATAGAGGGGTCCAACCAATGGCGGAGAGGGTGGGATTCGAACCCACGGTGGAGTTGCCCCCACGCCGCATTTCGAGTGCGGTACTTTCGACCACTCAGCCACCTCTCCGCGTCTTTGGTCGGCGCAGCATGACCACGCGGGCGCTTCCATAACCGGCGTGGCCCGCTTGTACAAGCGCAAAGTTTTGCCCTGATGCCTCCAGCCACGCCCAACCGCCAGGGGAATCGGGTGAAGCAATCATCTGGCGATGATGCTTGCAAGGAAATCGTCGTCCCAAGCGGCGACTTTTCGTCTGAGGCGCAGCGAGTCCTTTCCGGGGGTCATTCGGATGAGGTTGTGGGCCATGTGCTTGAGC
>NZ_JBDWHW010000147.1:0-9673 GCF_039975035.1 Hoeflea sp.
TTCCAGGAGCATTTCGTCAATGCCATGGCGTTCCCCAACAAGGTCGATGCGTTCCCGAAGCTCACCGAAGTAGTCAAACTTCCCGAGCGCTCGGTGGACACCGACAAGGCCGACGGCATCGAACCCGGCGCCGGACGTCGGCGCGGAGGGCGGCGCCGCGGCTGATGCAGAATCTAGAGCGCCGCACATCCAATTGGTTGTGCAGCTGCTGCAGCCACTTTCGCGTGAGCCGGACGGTCGCGGCTCTTTACCCGAATCATGGTTGGGGTTACCGAGTCTGACGTGCCCGCCCTGATCCGATCACCGCTATTTGTTGTTCTTGCTCTCTGGGCTGCCGGCCTGGGAGCTGCCGCGCAGTTTGCCAAGATCGTGGTGATCTTTCCCGAACTGCAAGCTCATTACGGCCAGTCTGGTGCGGCTTCGGGCTATCTGGTCTCGCTGATCTCCGTTGTCGGCATGCTGCTGGGGCTGGTGGCGGGTGTGATCGCCATCCACATTGGCGTCCGGCGGCTGTTGCTGTCGGGTCTGATGCTGGGCGCAGTCATTTCGGCCTGGCAGGCGACCCTGCCCGGATTCGAATGGATGTTGGCGAGCCGAGTGCTGGAAGGTCTGTCACATCTGGCAATCGTTGTCGCCGCCCCGACCCTGATCGCGCAATTGACGCCGCCGCGACGCCAGAGCATGGCGCTCACCCTGTGGGGAAGCTACTTCGGCGTGGCATTCGCCGGCCTGGCATTGGCCGCGCCATCGATCCTTCAACATTTGGGGCTTAGCGGTCTGCCGGCAATCCATGCCGTCTACATGATTGTTTTGGCAGCCCTGCTGGCCGCAGTGCTACCCGCCGGGGACCACAGCAATGCGCCGCCATGGCCCTCGCCTGGCGACATCATCCGCCGTCATGTCTCTGTCTATTCCTCACCGTTCATCGCGGCCCCGGCGCTGGGCTGGCTGTTCTACACTCTCACATTCGTTTCGATGCTCGCTGTCCTGCCATCCATGGTCGACCCGGCATCACGCCCGTTTGTCACCGCCGCCATGCCTCTCGCCAGCATCCTGTCTTCCATGACCTTCGGTAACTTGCTGCTCAGGCACATGACCGCAGTCTCGGTCATTAACACCGGATTCGCGATCGCCATCGCACTGGTGCTGGTGTTCCTGCTGGCAGGCCCGGATCCATGGCTGTTCATTGCGCTGTTTGCCGCCCTGGGCCTGGTGCAGGGCGCGAGCTTCGCCGCTGTGCCTGAGCTCAACGCCTCCCTGCCCGACCGGGCGCTGGCCAATGGCGGCATCGCGCAGACCGGCAACCTGGGCAACGCGCTGGGCACACCGGCTCTCCTGGCCATCGCCTCCACAGGCGCGGCAGCCGGCCTGCCCGCTCTGCTGATCGGCTGCTATGCCGGCGCGATTGTGGTCCACCTGTCGCTGGCGCGCAGCCGGGCCAAAAAGACAGTCGCTTCAATTTCGGAAACCTGATGCGAGCCCGAACTTACTCTGGCCAGATATATTTGCCGCGCGCCCAGCCGAGCTCAGCGTCATCTGTCATCAACTGGCACCAGACATAGGCCTTCTTCATCTGCGCGTATTTCCACTCGACGCTGCCACCTTCATCGATCCGGAACGAAACATTGGTGACGATATTCTTGCAGCGACCGGTCAGGCTGATCCTTTGGTTGAGCCCGTAGGCATCGAAGACTTGCGAATTGGCGCCCGGCCATTTGCGGATGTTGAGCGCATCGTCGGGGGAAATCGCCGTTACCGTGCCGGCGGTAAACGCCGAACTCATCGCCGGAACGGTGGCCGTTGCAACAAAACCTGCCGCCACGGCCAGCACGATGTGAATGGATTTTTTCATGATCGTCTCTCCCGGACAAGCGCTGTGTTGAAATGCGCCGGTATTCGCAAACTAGACACATCCTGCTGTGCACTGCCTGAATGGAGCGTTCAGCCGATATTCATTCCAGCGCTGTCAGCTCAAGCATCAAACGATCCGGTCTGGTTGAAACGTTCAAAACCCGCCCGAAAATGATCGCTGAGCGCACAGACCTGCGGCGATGGGTCGGCGCCAACCTTGAGCAGCAGTTGATATTCCCCGGGCGCCGGAAGTCCGCAGTCCTCGTCGAGAAGCTGGATATCCGGCCCGATGAAACTCCGCCCCAACGGCGCTACCGCGAGATCGGCCAGTATTGCCGCCCTCTGCCCTGCCATATGCGACGTCATGAATGCGACCCGGTAAGCCCGGCCAACCTTTTCCAGCGCCGAAAGGGCATTCTCCCGCCACACGCACCCCTCATCCCACATCGAGACAGGCAACGGATCCATCAGGTAAGCCTGCCCGCCCCTTGCGCCGGCCCAGACGATGTCGTCGGTCATCATCACTTCGCCGGGAGCAGGCGTCTGGTCTTTCATGCAACTGGCCAGCGCGATATCGATATGGCCCGACGCAAAGCGCTTGAGGAGGCTGGCGGACTGGTCAATCACCACATCCACCACCACCGAGGGATGCGACTTGGCGAACAGCTTCAGCACTGAAGGAAGGACGGCCTCGCCATAGTCCGATGGCGATCCGATCCGGACAACGCCCGATACGTCGGAAGTGACAAAGCGTGATATCGCTTCCCGGTTGAGAGCAATCAACCGCCGTGCATAGCCCAGCAGCACCTCGCCGTCATGGGTCAGCGCCACATTCCGGGCGTCACGCAGGAACACCGAAACCCCCAGTTGCTCCTCCAGCCGCTTGATCTGCATGGAAACTGCCGACGGTGTCCGGTAGATACGCGCCGCCGCCGCGGTGAAGCTGCCGGTTTCGGCAATGGCGACAAAGCTGCGCAACACGTCCGGATCCAGCATCAGCAGCGGGTGATTGAGAGGTGCGTTCATATCATTCAATTCCATTGATCGTTCAGGTCAATTCATTTCGTTTGATTGAAGAATGCTCCTGAGCGATGCTGTTGTCAATCCAGTCTGACTGGTCAACGTCGAATAAGGAGACACTTTGATGTTCGGTCTTTCCCACATTGCCCGCCGTGCCCGCCAATGGCGGGCCGACCAGAAACGCACAGCCATGGAAATGGTCCTGCAGGACCTTCCTGTCGAACTGCGCAAGGACATCGGATGGCCCGTCGCCCGGGACCACCCTCAAGTTGGCAATCCGCAACGCGAGATCCATGCCCGTCCGGTATCGTGACACAGCCAGGCTCCATGTCGCACACCGAAAAATTCCACTGTTCGACCAGTGACAAATCACGAATTTTATGGCCTGATCGCGACATGAGCCCTTGGGGGCGCGCACAGGGATATGGGCATGCCCTCACATACCACACACAAGCGGTCGATCGTCTTTTTCATGGTTCCGGATTTTTCCATGATCGCCTTTTCCATGGCGATCGAGCCCTTGCGCCTGGCCAATCGCATGCTGGGCTACGAGTGTTATAAATGGCGCCTGACCTCTCATGATGGCGCACCGGTAATGGCCTCGAACCACGTCGTTGTCGCAGTCAACACCTCGCTTGCCGAAGAGCGCCGCAGCCTGTCGGGTGAAAACCGGCCAACCATGGTATTCGTCTGTTCCGGCATCAATGTCGAACGCTTCGACAACAAATCCGTCCTGGCCTGGCTGCGTGAAGAAAACAATCGCGGCGTGGCCATTGGTGGATTGTGCACCGGCGCCCACATACTGGCAAAAGCCGGGCTGCTTTCGGGCCGGCGTTGCGCCATCCATTGGGAAAATCTGCCCGGCTTTTCCGAAGCCTTCCCCAAGGCCAATGTGTATGCCGATCTTTATGAAATCGATGGCAACATCCACACCTGTGCCGGAGGCACGGCGGCTCTCGACATGATGCTGAGCCTGATCGGCGAGGACCATGACGACACGCTGGTCAACCGCATCTGTGAAATGGCGTTGACTGATCGCGTCCGCAACGCCCACGATCGTCAGCGCCTGCCGTTGCGCGCCCGCCTCGGCGTCCAGAATGCCAAGGTGCTGTCTATCATCGAGTTGATGGAAGCCAATCTGTCCGAACCCCTGTCGCTGATCGAGATTGCCGACGACGCCGGTCTCTCGCGACGCCAGATCGAACGCCTGTTCCGCCAGGAAATGGGCCGCTCACCGGCACGCTACTATCTGGAAATCCGGCTTGACCGGGCCCGGCATCTGCTGATTCAGTCGCCAATGCCGGTGGTCGAGGTGGCGGTCGCCTGCGGTTTTGTCTCCGCCTCGCATTTCTCCAAATGCTACCGCGAACTCTACAACCGTTCGCCGCAGCAGGAGCGCGCCGAGCGCAAGCAATACCTCACCGCAGCCTGACCAGGATCCCGCGCTCAGGCGGAGGCGGCGACAATCGGCAACAGTGACGCCGCTTTTTTCAGGGCTTCCATCTTGAGCAGAATGCCGATGTTTTGCGCGATGCGACACTGGAACTCTTCCTGGACGAAGGGCCGGTAAAGAAAGTCGCTTGCGCCCGCCTTCAGGAAGCTGGCGGAGAGTTCCGGATCGTTCGAATTTGAAATGCCGATGATGCGCAGCACGTCGTCGGAATATTTGCGGCGCAGTTTCCGGGTCAGTTGATAGCCGTCCATATCGCCCATGTGATAATCGGTCAGCACGAGATTGATATCAGGATTTGCTTCGATGGCTTCGAGCGCCTCCTGGCCTGAACCGGCCTCGACAATCTTGAATTTCTGCGCCGTCAGCATCGATGAAAGAATACTGCGCTGGGTTTTTGAATCGTCGACCACCAGAATGCGGAAATCGCGGTTGGAAATGATCCTGCCGACCGCCAGCACAATTTCATCGAAGGCTCGGTCATTGTCCTTGATGACATAGTCCAGCACGTTCTTGTTGAGGATGCTCTTGCGCGTGTTGAAATCGAACTTGCCGGTAAAGACAATGGTCGGAAGGTCGATTTCAAGCGCATAATCAAGCGCCTCGCAGTGCGGTGAATCCGGCAAATTGAGGTCGGTCACGGCAACAAAGAAGCCATGATCGGGGCCTGTGGCCGTTTGCCGCATTTCCGCCAGTGAACTGCAGGTCACGACATCGACGCCCAGGTCGGTTTCGAACCGGTATTTCAGCGCGGACGTGAACATCCGCGAATCTTCGACAAGCAGGACTCGCAGGCGTTCTGACGCGGAGGCAGGACTGACGCGGATATTGTCTCTGATAACTCCAGGCAAAGCAGCTACTCCAATTGCGCGCGTACCGGCCGCACGACTGAGAAAAATGCCCTGAAAAGGTCAGGCGACCTTCGCCGCAGCGCGGCTCCCCATCCATCTCCGTGCCGACTTGATCTGGTCAAGCGTGTCCAGGTTCTGATTGACGCGGCAGTAGAATTCTTCGTCGACATAAGGCCGCAACATGAAATCATTGCCTCCGGCCTTGAGGAACCGCGCCGTCAACAGGCGATTGTCGGAGGAAGAAACGCCGATGATCCTCAATTCATGACTGCCGCGCACGGCTCGCAATCGGCGCGTCAGTTCGAAACCGTCGATATCCGGCATATTGTAGTCGGTGATCACCAGACCGATGTCCGGGGTCACTTTCAGGATATCGAGCGCCTGGGCACCACTTTCGGCCGCGCTCACCTTGAAATTGAACCGCTCGAGCCGGCTGCGCAAAAGCGCGCGCGCGGTGGCGCTGTCATCGACGATGAGCACGTGGTGACGATGATTGGTAAGAAAGCGGCAGACCGATTCCGCCAGCAAGTCGATTGCCAGCACATTGTCCTTGATCACGTAGTCAACAATGTCACGGGCGAGTATGCCCTCACGTGTGGATTCGTGGAAGGTGCCGGTAAACACGATGATCGGAATCGAGAGCTCGGCCAGATAGCTTAATGCCTCGCCGTTTTCGGCGCCCGGAAGATTGATGTTCGAGATCGCCAGTGTGATCGGACGCTCATTGTATTCAAAGGCCAGCTGAAGCTCTTCGAAATTGCGGCACACCTCGATATCGATATCGAAATTGTTTTTCAGAGTCTGCCCGATCATGGAGGCGAACGCATTGGAGTCCTCCACCACGAGAATACGGTGATCACCAAGCGATCCGCCGGAATACTGCATACCTGAAAGCCCGATGAACATGCGCCTACCCCTTTTCCTGGACAAGGCTAACCACGCGTCAATTGAATTTCAGTTAACAATTGAAACCATTGGAGGTGTATCTGCCCTCCGCCTCGCACCTACGGATCGTCAAACATCCATCGCCGCTGATCCCAGATCTTTTCCCCGATCAGGCAATCATAAGGCTCCGTCGCCGACCGGAATGGTCGCGCCGGCAAGGCCTGGACGGGGACAATCTCGGGCAGCGTCGCGGGCAGGCTACCGATCTCGAGGATCAGTTTGCGGCGGATCGCTTCGGGGAACTGCTCCCAGCTGTTGACCGGCACCAGAAAGCTCCCCGGCCCGCCAATCACGCAGTCGGAGTAATAGGCATCCAGATCTTCAATATTGAAGCCGCCGCCCGGACCGTCGCTGGTCATCAGCGGCAATCCGTTGATGACGATGCGTTGAGCCACTGCCGCTTCCCTGGCGCTCAGAACCGGTTCGCCATGGTTGTTCGGTCCATCGCCGGATACATCAATGACCTTGCGCAATCCTTCGTACGGCGCCTCATCCAGCCGCTTGACCGCATGCCGGATCGCACCGGAAATTGATGTGCGCCGTTGCGCCACAGGCCTCGACTTGCGGACAATTGCCGAAAGCTGGTCCGCGTCGACTGCGGTTTCAACCAGCTTCCAGTCAAAAACCTCGCGGATGGAGTTGTCCCCGGCCCATTCGAACATGGTGATCGCAATGCGGCCATAAGCGCCCTGGGCGATGGCGCGCACCACGTCGGGATGATTGAGCGCTGCGGCATAGCCCTCACGCTGGATCGTCAGCTCCCGTGGCGACATCGAGCGCGACACATCGACGGCCAGAACCAGAGCCACATCGACAGGCTCGCGGGCTTGCGCGCCCTGCAGGGCCGCAAGCAAACCCGACACCGTCATGACCGCCGTGATCCATCGTGCCATGGCATAGTCTAGCATGACAGAATGGTAGTCCGAAGCCGGTTTTACGCTGCCGGGGATCAGCTCCGCGGCTTGAGGTTCTCCGGGTCGTACAGCGGCTTGTAGCCGACGGCCGCCACTTCAACCGGATAGGTTTCGCTGAAATATTCGATACCCAGCTTGCGCCCGACCTGGCAGTATTGCCACGGCAGATAGGCCAGCGCGATATTCTTGCCGATGGTGGGTCCGAAGGCGACCGAAGTCGTGTAGGAAATGCGGCCGAGTTCATCGACAAGCGTCTTGCCCGTCTCCGGGTCGATCACAGGCATGGCGCCGACCGGGTAGCGGGCCACGCCCTTGGCGTCGACATTGTCGGTCATCACCAGCGTGCACAGCATGGCCGGCTGATGTTCACGCGCCTTGTATTCCATATGTTTGGCCTTGCCGCGGAAATCGGCTTCCTTGACCTTGGGGCGAGCCAGATCGGCTTCGATCAAATTGTACTGGGTCAGAAGATCGGCGTTCTGCAGCCGCAGGCTCTTTTCCATGCGGCGGGAATTTGCGTAGGTTTCGACACCAACCGGCGTGACACCGGTTGACCGAAGCGCATCCCAGACGGCCAGGCCGTCCTCAAACTTCATATGCAGCTCCCACCCCTGCTCCCCGACATAGGAGAGCCGGAAGGCGGACACCGTTTTGCCGGCAATCTCGATCGGCTTGATGGCGGCAAAGGCGAAGTTTTCCACGTCAAGTCCAGCCGGATCAGCCACCACCTTTTTCAGTGTTTCGCGGGCGTTCGGGCCCCAGATGCCGATGGTGGTGTAGGACTCGGTGACATCGGTGATGCTGACATCATAGCCATTGTCGTCGGCCACACGGCGCATGTAGTGGAGATCGCGTGGCCCGGCGTCCGCACCATTGATCAGTCTGCAGCGGTCAGCCATGCGGATCACCGTGAAATCGGCCCGCACCATGCCCTCGTCATCAAGGAAGTGGGTATAGATGCCCTTGCCGATATTGCCATCGCCACCGATCTTGGCGGCGCACAGCCACTCCATAAGATCAACGTGATCCGGCCCTTCGATGTCGACCATGTGGAAGTGCGACAGGTTGATGATGCCGCAGTCTTCGGACAGTTGCAGGTGCTCGGCATTCGACACACGCCAGAAGTGGCGGTTGTCCCACTCGTTGGCACGCACCGGAACCCGGTCGCCGAACTTCTCAAGCAGATGATTGTTGGCCGCATAACCATGCGCCCGCTCCCAGCCGCCAAGCTCCATGAAATGGCCGCCAAGCTCAACTTCGCGTTCATGAAACGGCGAACGCTTGACGCCGCGGCTCTTCGCATAAGGCTCGCGCGGATGGATGGCCGGGAAATAGATCTTTTGCGCTGCTTCATAGCAGCGGTTTTCGATGAATTCCTCGGTCATCTGATGCGGATAGAAACGCGCGTAATCGATCGAGTTGTGGTCGATCTCGGTACGGCCATCGGTCATCCAGTCGGCGATCAGCTTGCCATAACCCGGCGCATCCTTGACCCAGATGGCAACGCAATACCAAAGCCCGCGCACCTTCTGGCTTTCACCGCAGGAGGCGCCTCCGGCGGCAGACACCTGCAGCAGGCCGTTGAAGGAGTGGCTTTCATTGTAGCCGAGCTCGCCCAGGATAGGCGTGAGCTCCATTGCCCGCTCGAGCGGCTCGATGATCTGCTCCATGTCGAGATCGCGTTGCGAGGGAGACAGCCGCGCCTCGTTCTTTTCCAGAATATCGCGCGGATGGCACAGGCGCGGATTGTCGGTCTCGTAGTAGCCCCACTCGATCTGGCCACCCTCGGCGGTCTTCGGGTCGCCCGTGTCGCGCATATAGGCTGAATTGCCCTGGTCGCGCATCAGCGGCCAGCCGATATCCTTGCCGGTGCCTTCGAATTCATTGTAGGGACCGAAAAAGGTCAGCGGATGATCAACCGGCATGACCGGCAGATCCTCGCCAACCATTTCGGCGATCAGACGGCCCCAGATGCCGGCGCAAACTACAACATGATCGGCCATGATGGTGCCGCGATGGGTGACGACGCCCTTGATCCGGCCGCCCTCGACGATCAGCGACTGGGCTGGAGTGTTGGCGAAAACGTTCAATTTTCCGGTTTTCTCGCCCGCATCGACGAGCTTTCCGGCAACAGTCTGCGAGCGCGGAATGACAAGCCCGGCGTCCGGATCCCACAAGGCTCCGGCGACCATTTCCTCTTCGACCAGCGGGAATTTTGTTTTCACCTCGGTCGGACCAATAAAGCTGGCGCGCGTGCCAAAGGCCTTGCCGGAGGAAATCTTGCGCTTGATTTCTTCCATCCATGCATCGTCGCCAGTGCGAACGATTTCCAGACCGCCGATGCGGGCGTAATGTCCCATCTTCTCGAAGAAATCGATCGAGTATTGCGTCGTCCAGACCGACAGATAGTCATGGGATGTGGTGTAGCAAAAATCGGATGCATGGGCCGTCGATCCGATATCGGTTGGCACGCCGGATTTGTCGATGCCGACAATGTCGTCCCATCCGCGCTCGATCAAATGATGCGCGATGGAGGCGCCGACAATGCCGCCCACGCCAATGATGACGACCTTTGCCTGTTTCGGAAACCCTGCCATTGTCTTCCACCCTGATTGCGTCTGGGGCAGAATTTAGGATCTGTC
>NZ_JBDWHW010000148.1:0-19342 GCF_039975035.1 Hoeflea sp.
ATCTGATCGAGAACTTCTTCTGCAAACTCAAAGACTTCAAGCGCATCGCCATGCGAAGCGACAAGACAGACCGCAGCTTCCGAGCAATGATTTACGCAGTGGCAGCGACAATCAATGCAAGTTGATACTCAACAAACCCTAATGCGAGCGCTTCAAGACGTACTTGGGTTATCGCCATCCCGCACCGATCTTCCAGCAGATATCGCGGAGGACATTCGCCAAGTTCTTAGCGGCCTGACAACAACGGCGAAAGGAATAGGAGCGCTCCGAACGCACGGTGGCGATGCTCATGGGCGCGAGAGAGGGCGACGTTCGGTAGACGCGAGGATCGCCCGCCTAGCCATTCATAGCTCAAGTACCATCGCTTTATTTCTTATCGAAACATGGGAGCGCCACAACGCCACAAGAGTGAAGAACTAGCGGATCATTTTGAGATAACCAAGCCTCGAAATCGTAGCTCAAAAATAGTCGTTGCAAGAAGCTACCCTTTCGCACCAGCATTGGTGACCACTTAAGAAAACCCCACACCCATCACAACCATCCGAACCAACCCGGCCTCACCCCTCCGCCACAAAGCGGTAAACCGTCCCGTCGCGCTCCACCCTGCCTTCACCCGGTGTGGGCAGATGGTAGGCGGTCAACGCTGCCTTGTCGGAGGCAAGCCGGTCGAGCAGCCTGAGTCTGGTGGCCACACCCATCTCGGCATCCTGGTCCGAGCCGCTGGGCCAGGCGGGATGCGCGAACGAGACGGCGAAATGGGTGATCGCGTCGCCGGCGATCAATACCGGCTCGGATCCTCCATGCAGCATGAACGACATGTGCCCGGGCGTATGCCCCGCCGTATCGACCGCTTCGACGCCTGGCAGCACTTCGGCACCGGGTTCGAACAGATTGATCATGTCCTCGAGATAGGCCAGACGATTTTGCGCGCCCACGGCAAAGGTCTTGCGTTCCTCCGGCATGGCGTCGACGGTCGCCGGGTCACGCCAGAACTCCCACTCCGTGCGCCCCATGAAAAAGCGCGCATTGGGGAACACAATCTCGTCGAAGTCATCGACCAGCCCCCAGAGATGGTCAGGGTGAGCGTGGGTGAAGACAACATCCGTGATTTCTGCCGGATCAAGACCGCCTTCCGCCATGTTGTCGAGCAGTCTGCCCGCCGACGGCATGAAATTCGAACCCGAGCCGACATCGAACATGATCATCCGGTCGCCGGATTTCAGGATCGGAACATTGCAATCCGGCATCAGGCTGTCGGTGGGCAGCCCGTTGGCTTGCAGCAGCGCAACAAGTTTGTCCTGCGGTGCCTGCGGATAGGAAAAACCCAGCGGCAGCACCAGATTGCCGTCACTGACACTGCTCAGCACCACGTCCCCGGTCGCCAGTGCGTGGGCCGGCCGCAAGCCCGCAGGCAGCATTGCGGTTGCGGCAGCGGCCATGCCGGTTTGCAGCAGGCTGCGTCGCGTCAGATCAAGCAATGCCATGGTTTTTCCTCCCATATAGATTTATATGAATATTTGCCTTTGTCTTGACCCAGGTCAATGCTTGTTCTCGCAAATCAGGCAAATTGCCAGCAAGAGGGCTGCACAATGGAACTTGAATGGCTTGCCGACAGGTTCGGTGACAAAGGCGCGCTGCTGATCGGCGGCGGCATTATCGGCGCGCTGTTCGGCGCCTTCGCCCAGCAAAGCCGGTTCTGCCTGCGCGCCGCCGCCATCGAGTTCTCCCGTGGCCGGGTCGGCGGCAAGATGGCGGTCTGGCTGATTGTGTTCTCCACAGCCATCGCCGGCACGATGATCCTGGCCGAACTGGGCCTGTTCTCGGCAACCGAAACGCGCCAACTGGCCTCGCCGCAAAGCCTCTCGGGCGCAGCCCTTGGCGGATTGCTGTTCGGCGTCGGCATGGTGCTGGCGCGCGGCTGCTCGTCCCGGCTGCTGGTGCTTTCGGCCACCGGAAACCTGCGCGCCCTGCTCTCGGGGCTGGTCTTCGCCGTCGTCGCCCAGGCCAGCCTGCACGGCTTTCTCTCACCGGTGCGCGATGCGCTGGCAGCCCCCCTGACAACCCTGTCGATCGGATCGAATGATCTGCTGCTCTTGTCAGGCATTTCCGAACGAACCGCCCTCACCCTCGTCCTGATCGGCCTTGCCGCAAGCCTGGCCCTGGCGTTGTGGCGCAAGATCGGGATCTGGAAAACCATTGCCGCCTTTGCCGTCGGTGCCTGCATTCCGCTGGCCTGGTGGTTCACCAAGGCGATGACGGCCATCGCCTTCGAGCCGGTGCAACTCGAAGCGCTCAGTTTCACCGGACCGTCGGCCGATACGCTGATGCTGTTTCTGTCGCGTCCCGGTTCGATGATCGATTTCGATGTCGGCCTCGTGCCAGGCGTCTTCATCGGCGCGTTCATCGCCGCCCTGGTAACCGGAGAACTGGAGCTTCAGGGCTTCGAGGGTGGAGATTCGATGCGGCGCTATCTCGCCGGTGCGGCGATGATGGGATTTGGCGGCATGCTGGCCGGTGGCTGCGCGGTTGGCGCCGGCGTCACCGGCGCAAGCATTTTCGCGCTAACCGCCTGGGTCACCCTGTTTTCGATCTGGATCGCGGCTGCCGCCACCGACTGGGTGGTCGACCGCCGATTGCCGGCGCGACAATCGCGGTCAACCCTCCCGGTCGAGCCATCCCTGCCCGCCGGTATTCAGACCACCGAATAAACAAGGCCGCCAGGCGGGCGCTCT
This sequence comes from Hoeflea sp., assembly GCF_039975035.1. Classification (GTDB taxonomy): domain Bacteria; phylum Pseudomonadota; class Alphaproteobacteria; order Rhizobiales; family Rhizobiaceae; genus Hoeflea. The sequence continues at coordinate 2,733 of NZ_JBDWHW010000148.1, forward strand.
CCCTACATCCGGGAGTGAGCGCTATCCTGCCTGACGGCCCTGGTCTCTGCGCCCTTTGCGGGCGTCGTTTTTGGTCCCCTCTGGACCCGATCTTACTCAAGCATAAAGCGTGCCAGATTGACGGTCCGGGGAAATTCCGGACCTTGGGCCACTCTCAGCCACGCAAATGGCGCAACTGCATCTTCCATGCGCAAGCGCGGATGAGAATGCAGGCAATCGCCCAATTCCCGGGCAGGCGGAAACTCAGCCCGTGAGTCGGACGCAAGCCTCAAACGGAAACGGCATCCCGCAAACTGTCCTTGGTCAGACTCTGCCGATCACCGGCCATTTTGACTTCGCCACGCTCGATGACGCAAAACCGGTCGGCCAGTCCATAGGCAAATTCGAAATACTGCTCGACCAGCACGATCGCCATGGTTCCCTCATCGCGAAGCAGGGCGATGACGCGACCGATCTGCTGGATGATGTTGGGCTGAATGCCTTCGGTTGGCTCGTCCAGCAGCAGCAATTTGGGCCTTGTGATCAATGCCCGGGCGATGGAAAGCTGCTGCTGCTGGCCACCCGACAGATCGCCGCCGCGCCGGTTGCGCATGTCCTTGAGCACCGGAAACAGCTCATAGATATGATCCGGAATTTTCCGGTCGGATCGCGGCAGGCAGGCAAATCCGGTTTCAAGGTTCTCGGTCACCGTCAGCAGCGGAAAGATGTCACGGCCCTGCGGAACGTAGCCCACGCCTCGGGCTGCCAGTTGATGCGCCGGGATCTTGCCGATTGCCTGCCCGTCAAGGTGATACTCGCCGCCCGAACGGTGATGCACCCCGGAGATCGCCTTCAGGAGGCTGGTCTTGCCGACGCCATTGGTGCCCATCACACAGGTCACCTGCCCAACATCGGCTTTCAGCGAAATGCCGTTGAGGATCTGCGACTGGCCGTAGTGCAAAGTCAGGTTTTCGATTTCAAGCATGATCTAGCGCCCCAGATAGACGTCGATGACGTCGGAATTGGCGGTGACGTGATCAAGCGATCCTTCCGCCAGCACCGAGCCTTCGTGCAACACCGTCACCTTGCAATCGAGCCGGCGGACGAATTCCATGTCGTGCTCGACCACAACCACCGCGCGGGTTTGAGCCGCACGGCGCAACAAGTCGGTGGTGTGCTCGCGTTCACCCAGCGTCATCCCGGCCGCCGGCTCGTCGACCAACAGCAGCTTCGGGTCTTGCGCCAGCAGCATGCCGATCTCCAGCCATTGCTTCTGCCCGTGAGAAAGTTCCCCCGCCGTCCGGTCGAGTTCGCCGGAAAGGCCGATTTCCTCGGCCAGCGCCGACACCCGGTTCCCGTCTTCCACTGTCGCCCGATACGCCAGCACCGCAAACGGAAGCCGGTCGTTGCTCAGCGCCATCATCAAATTGTCGCGCACGCTTTGCGCCTCGAACACCGTGGGACGCTGGAATTTGCGGCCGACACCGGCGCGCGCGATCTGGCTTTCGGACAGCCTGAGCAGATCAAGCTGCGGCTCTCCAAACCGGACCCGGCCTTCATTGGGCCTGGTCTTGCCGGTGACGATATCCATAAATGTGGTCTTGCCCGCCCCGTTCGGCCCAATGATGGCGCGCAACTCCTGACCGCCGATTTCAAACGACAGGTTGTTGATCGCCTTGAAGCCGTCGAACGACACCGAAATCGAGGTTACTTCCAGAAGCGAAGTCACGACGCATCCTTTCTGACCAGTCTGTCAAACAGCCCGCCAATGCCCTTGGGCATGAACAGCGTCACCAGCACGAAACCAAGCCCGAGCAGCACCTGCCACCAGTCGACCCAGTCAATGGTGTAGAACCCAAGCGGAATGCTCGGCGCCTGCCCGCCGGTGAACCAGGATGACAACAGCGATACGGTCGCAGCGCCAATGACCGCGCCATAGAGCCTTCCGCGTCCGCCAATCGCCACCCAGACAGCCAGATAGATTGATGCGATGGGGGCGATTTCCGCCGGATTGATGATACCCGCCTGCGGATAGTAAAGCGCGCCGGCAATGGCTGCGATCACCGCAGTCAGCGTGAACACCACCAGCTTGTAGGTCTCCACCGGATAGCCCATGAAACGGATGCGCGCCTCGTCATCGCGGATCGCCCGGATCACATTGCCGAACTTGCCCGAGACCACCCAGGCCGCGACGAAATATCCGATGCCGAGCGCCAGCGCCGAGGCCAGGAAAAACCACACCGAAACCACCGATTGCGGGACATCGGTCAGGCCGGGAATGTTCTGCAATCCCGACAGGCCATTGTTGCCGCGCAGGCCGCTGTCGTTCTGAAACAGATAGAGCGACAGCGCCAATGTCATCGCCTGGGTCAGGATCGACAGGTACACCCCGGTCACGCGGCTGCGGAACGCCAGCCAGCCGAACACCAGCGCCAGCAGCCCCGGGACCAGCACCACCAGCGCCAGTTGCGCATAGAGGCTGTCGGCGAAATACCAGACCACTGGTGTTTGCGAGCCGCCGACCACGCCAAATATCTGGCTGCCGATTGCCTCCGTGATCTCTTCCGGTAACGGCGGCAGTTCAGCGCCGGCAAGCGAGGCAATGACAATATCCTTGGTCCGCTCATACATCAGCCACATGCCGATCATGTAGCCGCCGAGCCCGAAGAAGGCGAAGTGGCCGAGCGACAGGATCCCGCAATAGCCCCAGACCAGATCCATGGCGATGGCGATCAGGCACAGGCAAAGCGTCTTGCCAAGAATCTTGATCATGCTGGTTGACACCAGCCCGAGGCCAAAGCCTTCTGACAGAACCACCATTGCGATGGTGAACACCGCAAGCAGCCCGATGAAGACCAGCACCGAAGGCTGCCTGACAAACAGGGAACGCTGCATGGCCTAATCCCCCGCCGCACGGCCCTTGAGCGCAATGATGCCCTTGGGTCTGAACTGAATGAAAATGATGATGAAGATGATCATGTAAGTCTGCGCTGCGAGTGTGTTGGACGGATTGAAGAACTCGATCACCTTCTGCAACGAGCCGATCATGCCCGCGCCCGCCAGCGTGCCCCAGATATTGCCGACACCGCCGACCACCACGGTCATGAAGCTTTGCACGATGTAGCCCGAACCAAGTTCGGACGTGACCTTGGCAAACAGTCCGATGGCAACGCCTGCGATGCCGGCAATGCCTGACCCAAGGCCAAAGGTCAGCATGTTGATCCGGTCCGGGTTGATCCCCATCGACGAGGCCATCCGCGGATTTTGCGTCACCGCCCTGACTTCCAGCCCGAGCCGAGTACGATTGAGGATGAACAGCAACAGCCCGAGAAACACCAGCGCCAGAACGAAGATCGCGATCCGGATATAGCTGATCGACACGACGTCGTTGTACACCCACGCGCCATCGAGCCAGGACGGAGATGTCAACGGCCGCGCCTGGGTGCCGAAAATGTTCTTGGCGATCTGCTGCAGCGCGATGGATATGCCGAAGGTCGCAAGCAATGTTTCCAACGGCCGATGCGCCAGGTGACGGATCACCAGCCGTTCCAGCGCCACCCCGGCCAGGAACGCGACGGCGAAGGCCAACGGCAGCGCCACGATGATCGAGACGGTGTAGTCGGGAATGATCTGCTGAACGACATAGCCTGTATAGGCACCGATCATGATGAACTCGCCATGCGCCATGTTGATCACGCCCATCACACCAAAGGTGATGGCAAGCCCGATGGCCGCGAGAAAATAGATCGACGCCAGCGACAGGCTGTCCAGCACCAGATCCAGAAACTGGTAGATCCCGACTGTGTTGCCGATATCCGCCAGGGTTTCCCGCGCAGCCGTCGTCAGGGCTGGATCGGGTTCGGCGTAAACCTGTGCAAATACATGGCTGGTCACTGCTTCGCTCTGCTCGTCAACGGTTACCAGAGGCGGTACCGTTCCAGCCGCCGCAAGCGCCAGATAGGCTTTGTCGCGGTCCGCTTGCGTGACAAGACTGGACACCGGCATACCAGCCACCGCGCCATCCTGAATATTGTCGACGAGCGCCTGCTTGCGTTCAGACAGCGGCACGGCCGACCGCGCCTTGCCCGCATCGACCAGCAGTTGATAGGCGGCGGCCATATCGATGTCCCTGCCCGGTTTGAGCAGCTTCGCCACATTAACGCCTTCAGGGGCAGCATCGAAAACCGCGACACTGGTGGCCAGCAACGGATTGAGCGCCGCCCGGGCATCCACGCCGGGGTCTCCGGCAAAACTTTTGATCGCGGCAACGCGCGTGGCCTGATCGGAACCGAACTTGATGGTCAGCAGCCGTTGCAGCCGCTTCTTCCTGATCTTGATGGCCGGATCAGTCTCTTCTTCGATCGCAGCCCTGAGAATGCTCAGATGTGATTGATTGGCGTCACGTTCCAGCGCGGTCAGCGCCTGCAGACGGCGCTCCGGATCCGGATCGGACAGCTGGAATTGCACAAGGGCTGCGGCAATGACGCCACGCACACCGCTGTTGGGCTTGAGATTTTTCAGCTCGCTCTTGTCGGCCAACCCGGCTTGCAAACCGGTGTCGACATCTATCAGCCTCAACTTGCCGTCGTCCGCCTCCCCGACAAAAAAGAAGCGTCCGTCGGCATTGCGTTGCCAAACCTCCTTCTCGCGCCATTTCTCGAGAAACACTGCGACGCCGGGCAATCTGCTTGCAACCAGCTCCTCAAGCACCGGATCAATGGTGGTACGCGAGGGTTTTTCGATCTTGGCACGGTGGATTTCGAGAAGCGTATTGAGATCAGCCTCCTGTGCATGGACAGGCACAAGCGCAATCACAGCGGCAATCAGGACATAGAGAATGCGGAGCATGGGAAATCAAAACCGGTTGGAAAGGCGGAAGGGGGCCACGCGGCCCCCTTCCCTTCAACAGATCAATAATTGGAATTGAGCTGTACGCAGGTTTCGGTGTCGGTGTTGTACATGCCGCATTTCAGATCGATCCAGTCCGATTCCAGCACCTTGGATTCGGGCAGGAAGTCGGTCCAGGCATCGCCGGCAACCGGTTCGGTCTGACTGACGATATCGAACTGGCCATCCGCCTGGATCTCACCGATCAGAACCGGCTTTGTCAGGTGGTGGTTAGGCAGCATTTCAGCCATTGTACCCGTCAGGTTCGGGGCTTTCTGCCCGACAACCGCTGCAGCAACCGCATCAACATCAGTGGTGCCTGCGGCTTCAACCGCCTGAACCCACATGTTGAAGCCGATATAGGTGGCTTCCATCGGGTCGTTGGTCACGCGTTCTTCGCCGGCGAATGCCTTCCATTCCTTGATGAATTCGGCATTGACCGGAACGTCGGCTGACTCGAAGTAGTTCCAGGCCGCGAGGTGTCCGACCAGGTTGGTAGTGTCGAGACCAGAAAGTTCTTCCTCACCCACCGAGAAAGCCACCACGGGAATGTCGTCCGCCGAAATACCGGCAGCGGCAAGCTCTTTGTAAAAGCCGATATTGGCGTCGCCATTGATGGTCGAGATCACGCCGACCTTCTTGCCATCGGCGCCAAGGGCAACCACGTCAGCAACAATCTTGGACCAGTCGGAATGGCCGAACGGGGTGTAGTTGACGAAAATGTCCTCGGCGGCAATGCCCTTGTCTTTGAGATATTGCTCGAGGATCTTGTTGGTCGTGCGCGGATAGACATAGTCGGTGCCCAGAAGCGCGAATTTTTCAACGCCGAGCTCTTCCAGAAAGTAATCTGTGGCGGGAATTGCCTGCTGATTTGGCGCGGCACCGGTGTAGAAAACGTTCTTCGAGGATTCTTCGCCCTCGTACTGAACCGGGTAGAACAGCAAGCCGTTGAGTTCTTCGATTACCGGCAGCACCGACTTGCGCGACACCGAGGTCCAACAGCCGAACATCACGTCGACCTTGTCGACGGTGAGCAGTTCACGCGCCTTTTCAGCAAACAGCGGCCAGTCCGAAGCAGGATCGACAACAACCGCCTCAAGCTTCTTGCCGAGCACGCCTCCCTTGGCGTTCTGCTGCTCGATCAGCATCAGGACAGTGTCCTTCAGTGTTGTTTCCGAGATTGCCATTGTTCCCGAAAGGGAGTGCAGCACACCGACCTTGATGGTGTCCTCCGCGGCATATGCCGAGTGGGTCAAAATACTTGAAGTAAGAAATGCTGCCGCCCCTGCGATCTGCAATTTGGTGGTAATCTTCATGTCAGCCTCCGTGCTGTTGGTGTCCACGGAGTTGTTCAATGCAAGCGCCTTGCCAGTTGCGTTGCACGCAAGTTCTCAGGGGCTTAACAAGGTATTGCGACAAAGCCAGGCAAAGGGCGCCCTAATTACGTCGCGATAATTGCCTATATTTTTTGCGGTGAAGTCACATTTTTGTGCACCGCAATAACTTTCGAGGGAATGTCGTACTGCCGCCTGCAATTCACTGTTGAATGCTTCATCCCCAGGGTGGGCTTGCGCACAGGCATTATTTCGCTTCTTATGGTCCCGGAGTGAAGTCATGACTGACTTTTGCACCACCTCGCAACAAGGAGCTCCGTCGTATCCATGAGCGTACCTCTTTTCTTGCTGGCCGCGCTGGCGGCTTTGTTTTCATTTCTGGCGCCTGCGATGGCATCCACCTGGTTAAAGACCGGCAAGGAAACCTCGCGGCCCTATGGCCATGTCGAATACTGCACCCGCAACGCTTCCGATTGCCGCGGGCGCTCCTCCGCCAAATTGCCGCCCGCCCGCCTGGGTGTGTTGAACAACGTCAATCTGGCGGTGAACCGCGCCATCAAGCCCACATCGGACAAGATTGCTTTCGGGCGCAGGGAGTTCTGGACGGCCAGGGCGCGATCTGGGGATTGCGAGGATTATGCGCTGACCAAACGCGCCAAACTGCTGCGCAAGGGGTACAAGTCATCGCAACTGCTGCTGACGATGGGCTATAATGGCAACGAAGCCCACACGGTGCTGGTGGTCAGAACGCGGGATGGCGACTATGTCCTCGACAATCTTGATAACAGCGTTCAACCGGTCCAGTCGGCGCGCATGAGCTTTCTCAAGATTCAATCGCCTCAACATGGCGGCCGCTGGCTGCGCGTTACCGGCAAGACCGGAAAGGCGCCATGAAGCCTGCCCTGAGCGGGCAACAGCTGTAACTGCACATGGTGAATGCGGCCGGTTTTACCGCGGCGCTCCTGCTCGCCCCATACGGCAAATAGGCAGTGGTTGCGGGTACGGGCTGTGCTAAGGCTGTCTGCTTCTATCCATTGAACGGCCAGCAGACTGCCGGAGGACATTTCGATCATGGCTTTCCGTTTCATCCACACCGCCGATATCCATCTCGATTCACCGCTTCGCTCGCTGGCGCTGCGCAATCCCGAGCTTGCCGAGCTGATCGGATCGGCGACGCGTCAGGCGTTCAGCCGCGTCATCGATCTGTGCATTGATGAACGCGTCGACGCGCTGTTGATTGCCGGTGATCTTTATGACGGCGACCAGACCTCGATGAAGACCGCCCGCTTTCTGGCCGGCGAACTCGGACGTCTGGCAAAGGCCGGCATCGGCGCTTTCATCATCCGCGGCAACCATGACGCCTTGTCCCGCATCTCCCGTGAACTGGTGCTGCCGGATCTGGTCAAGCTGTTTGGCGGACGACCCGAACATGTGCTGATCGACCGCGGCCCGGGAGAAAAACCCGTCGCCATCCATGGCTTGAGCTTCGCCCAGCCAACAGCGCCCGAAAGCCTGCTGCCGAAATACCGGCAGGCAATCCCCGATGCGATCAACATCGGCATCATGCACACCAGTCTTGGCGGCGCCGAAGGTCATGACGCTTATGCACCGTGCAGCCCGGCCGAATTGCAGGCCACCGGTTTCCACTATTGGGCGCTCGGACATATCCACAAGCGCTCGGTGACCACACGTCCCGATTCCACAGGCGCCATCGTCATGCCCGGCATGCCGCAGGGGCGCGACATCAATGAGGATGGCGCCAAATCGGTGACCCTTGTGTCGATCGCTGAGGACGGCGCGGTAAACCTTGAGGAACGGCACACATCGCTGGCCGAATTTGCCCGTGTCTCGATAAATGCCGAAGGCCTGACAGAGTGGAGTGATCTGGCCGGCGCGATGACCACCGCGCTGAAGCAGGCCCGCGACCAATCCGCTTCGCCCGAACTTGTTGTCCGTCTGGCGATCTCCGGCGCCACGCCACTGGCCTGGCGCATGCGCCGCGACTCCGACCTGCTGCTGACCGAGGCCGAGGAGCGCGCCGCCCAAACCGGCGCCGTCTGGATTGAAAAGCTCGACATCGACTGCACGCCGCCAAAAGCCGCAGCCACATCGTCAAGCGACCCTTTGCATGAACTGCGTGCGCTGATGGACAGCGCCATTCTCGGCTCGGACGGGTATGGAACCGCACTCGCAGGTCTCGCCGAGACGCTGCAGGCGCAGCTTCCCGCCGATCTTCGCGATCTCTTCGGAACGGATGAGGCTGCAACCCGCTCGCGGCTTTCCCGGTTAGCGCGCGAGGGAGCCGATGACGTGCTGGCCCGCCTCCAGGCAGCTTCGGGATCGGGGAGCGAGCCGTCCTGATGCGCCTCAACCGTCTCGATCTCACCCGCTACGGCAAGTTTACCGACCATGTCATCGATTTCGGTCCGCGCCCGCAAACCGGTGCGGATCTGCACATCATCTACGGCCCCAATGAAGCCGGCAAATCCACCCTGTTCAACGGCTGGCTCGACCTGCTGTTCGGCATCGGTACGCAAAGCAGCTACAATTTCCTGCACCCCTACCCCAATATGCAGATTGGCGCGGTGATCGACTTCGAAGGTGAAACCCGCGAATTCATTCGCCGCAAGCGTTCGCAAGGCAGCCTGTTTGATGGTCTTGATCAACCGGTTTCCGAGGGAGCCCTGCTCGCCGGTCTTGGCGGGCTGGACCGGGACAGCTACCGAACCATGTTTTCGCTCGATGACGAGACCCTGGAACAGGGCGGCGAAAGCATCCTCGCCAGCCGGGGCGATCTTGGCGAACTGCTGTTTTCAGCAAGCGCAGGTCTCGGGGAACTGTCGCAACGGCTTGCGCGGATTCGCGGCGAGACCGAGGAATTCTACAAATACAGGGCCCGCTCGGGGCGGCTCGCCGAGTTGAAATCGGAATTGACCACGCTGAAGGCCGAGCGCGACCGGCTCGACACCCAGGCCAGTGAATTTGCCCGTCTGACCAAGGCTCATGACGAGGCCAGCCAGCGTCACGCCGAGACGAGTTCCGAACGCAAGAAGATCGCCACCCGGCTTGGAGCCATCGACCGGTTTATGGCCGCGCTGCCGCGTCTGGGTGAACTCGAGACGCTTTATCAGCAGATCGAACCATTGGCCGGCTTGCCAGATGTGGCCCCTGAATGGCGTGAGCAGATTCGCGAGTTGCGTGACGATGATGCAGCGCTTCAGGCCAGCGGTGCTGCCTTGAAGGCGGAAATCGATCGTCTGACATCGGACCTCGACGCCATCTGTGTTGATCCCCGGATTCTCACGCTTCAGGACCGCATGACGCAACTCGACAGATTGCGGACTCGCCATAATGCGGCCGAGGAAGACCTGCCCGAGCGCCGGGCGGCGCTGGCGCGCACGCAAGGTCGCATCAAGCAACTGCTCATGCAGCTTGGCCGGCCCGGTGAAGCTCGGCCCGAAAGCCTTCTTCTTGACACGGCCGCGACCACCTCACTGCGCGAACTCATAGACGCGCGCACCAGCCTCGATGTGCGTCTGGCAACGGCCACGCGCGAAGCCGCGGACGCAAGCGCGGTCCGCGATGAATTGCAGGCACAATTGCGCGATGCAGGCGGAGAGTTCGAGGCACTGGAGCGAGAGCAAAGGCAGAGCCGGATCGCGGCGCTGTCCCGCCTCGTCAACACCATTCCTGGTGAAGATCACGGGCTTCGGCAACAGGCCGCCCAACGCGCCATTCCGCAGGCGCGGGAGAAATGCCAAGCCCGCCTCAGATCGCTCGCTCCCTGGCAAGGCGACATCGCCGCTTTGGAAGCCGTGATGCCACCGTCTGCCGATACTCTGCGCAAGTGGAAGACCGACGTTGACGAGTTGAACCGGAAGCTCGCCACCGCCGACGATGACATTGCCCGCCTCAGCCTTGCTCTCACGAGGCATGAGGCTGAAACCGCCGCGATCGTCCAAACCCGGAACCTGCCCTCGGCCGAAGCCGCGGATGCCTTGCGGACCGCCCGCGACGAAGCCTGGGCTCTGCACAAGTCCAGTCTGGATGCCCGGTCAGCCAACAGCTTTGAATCGGCAATGCAGGCGTTTGATGCAGCCACCGACAAACGCGCGAGCCACCAGGCCGATGTGGCCAAGCTCAATGAAACCACAGTGCAGATCGCGGTTGTCCGCACCGAACTCGACGCGGCGATGCTGTCAAAATCACGGCTGGAAAGCGCCCGGACGGAACTTTTGGACCGGATCACTGCATCTGTGAGCGCAATGTCACCCACACTCCCCGTCGACATGACGCCGGACGGGATCGAGGATTGGCTGATCCGCAGGGAGCAGGCGCTGGAAGCCCACAGGGAACTGAGCGAACATCTCCGCCAGCTTGAATTGGCCGAGCAGGACCGCCGGTCCGCGACTGAGCGTCTGCTGCAGGCACTGGCACCACTCGACAAGACCCTCTCTCGGGACAACGATCTGCAATCGCTTTTGGCCGGCGCTCAGGATCTTCTGGCCCGCGAATCGAAGCTGGAAGCGCACCGCCAGCAGGCCGCGCAGCAAGAGCGCGCATTCAAAAAGCGTGAACTGGATTTGCGCAATGCCCGGGAAGAACTTCAGGCCTGGCTGCTTGCCTGGAAAGACGCCTGTGCCGGCAACTGGCTGGTCGAAACGGACCGGGTGCCCACGGCAGCCGAAATCCGCGAGGTGCTGCCGATGCTGGGTGAGTTGGGCGCCGCGCTGCATGATCGCGCCGGTCTCGCCGACCGCATCGTCAAGATGGAGCAGGACCAGGCCGATTACGCCGCCAGCCTTCACGACGTCGCCACACAGGCCGGGATCGAAACCGAAGCGACTTCCCTCCCCGCCATTGCGCGGGAGTTGAGCAACCGGGTGGCTGCGGCCGACAAGGCCAGATCGCGGCACGCCGACATCGCAGCCCAGATTGAAGAGGCGCTGACGCGCCAGCGTTCCCATTCGGAAAAACTGGCTGCTCACCAGCAGATCAAGGATCAGATGCTGGCCGCTCTTCAGGCTGAAACGCTCACCGATGCGGCCCTTTGCGTTGATCGGGCCCTGGAGAGAAAAGCCCTCTGCGGACGCGTTGACGAGATCAGGCAGCAAATCCGGGAAAGCCTTGGCCTGGGCTCGTTTGATGAGGCCAGGGTGCAACTGGCCCAGGCCGATGGCGAAGCCTTGAACGCGGAGAAGCAGGAGCTTGAACTGAGCTTCGAAACGCTTGACGCCGATGTGCAGGAACTTTATGCGGAGCGCACCCGTACCGCTGGAGAACTTGCCGCTGTCGGCGGTGACGACGCGGTCGCGCGTATCGAACAACAGCGTCAGACAATCGTGCTTTCGATCGCTGACGGCGCCGAGCGCTATCTCAGGCTGTCAGCCGGAATCCTGGCAATGGAACAGGCGCTCACGCTTTACCGCGAGCGCCACCGCTCCTCGATGATGGCGCGCGCCTCCAACGCCGTCCGCACCATCAGCCGCGGCAGATATACCGGCCTCGCTTCCCAACCCGACAAGGGCCGCGAATTGCTGATCGCCATCCAGAACGACGGCTCTTCCAAACAGGCGGCGGAAATGTCCAAGGGCGCCCGGTTCCAGTTGTATCTGGCCTTGCGGGTCGCAGGCTTTCATGAATTTGCCGAAACCCGGCAACCCGTGCCGTTCGTGGCCGACGACATCATGGAGACCTTCGATGACTTCCGCGCAGAAGAAACATTCCGGCTGTTCTCCGAGATGGCCGGCGTAGGCCAGGTGATCTATCTGACCCATCACCGCCATCTGTGCGACATTGCCAGATCAGTCTGTCCGGACGTCAAGATCCACGAACTGACAGCGTAATTCTGCACCGCGGTCGGTTTTTTCGCACTTGCGAACAGGCTGTGCTTGGCATCCGCGACATATGCCTGTATCGAAGCCGCACTTTAGTTGACCCGTTCATGGGTCGAATTCCATGCAAGCAGCCAGGACATCGGGCCGGATAAAAACGTTGCCTTGATCCCGTGCGCAAGGCTCGCATGATTAAAAACTCCTTTCACCGGACAGGACGCCAACTCTCCATGATCTCGTTCAACAGCTACTTCACGCAATGGACCGGCAACATCCGCGGCGACATCCTTTCAGGTCTCGTCGTGGCTCTTGCCCTGATCCCCGAGGCCATCGCCTTCTCGATCATCGCCGGCGTCGACCCCAAGGTCGGCCTTTACGCCTCGTTCTCGATTGCGGTCATCACCGCGATTGTCGGCGGCAGGCCGGGGATGATTTCGGCTGCGACAGCCGCGACCGCAGTGCTGATGGTCACGCTGGTCAAGCAACACGGGCTTGAGTATCTGCTGGCCGCCACTGTGCTCGCAGGTCTGATCCAGATCCTGGCAGGCATTGCCAAACTTGGCTACGTCATGCGCTTCGTCTCCAAGTCGGTGATGACCGGCTTCGTCAACGCGCTGGCGATCCTGATCTTCATGGCGCAACTGCCCGAACTCATCGGCGTGCCCTGGCTGACTTACGTGATGGTCGCCGCCGGTCTCGGCATCATCTACCTGTTTCCGCTGATCACCACCGCCATCCCCTCGCCGCTGGTCACCATTATCGTGCTCACCGCGCTGACAATCTTCTTTGGCTTCGACGTGCGCACAGTGGGCGACATGGGCGCGCTGCCCGACACATTGCCGGTGTTTCTGATCCCGCAGATTCCGCTGACGCTGGAAACGCTGTGGATCATCCTGCCCTATTCGGTCGCGGTTGCCGCGGTCGGCCTGCTCGAATCCCTGATGACCCAGACCATCGTCGACGATCTCACCGACACCACCTCCAACCGCAACATGGAATGCGTCGGACAGGGCATCGCCAACACCGCCACCGGTTTCATCGGCGGCATGGCCGGTTGCGCCATGATCGGGCAGTCGATCATCAACGTCAAATCCGGTGGACGCGGGCGGCTTTCCACCTTCGTCGCCGGCGCCATGCTGCTGTTCTTCATCGTGGTGCTGGGCGACTGGGTCGCGCAAATTCCGATGGCGGCGCTTGTCGCGATCATGATCATGGTCTCCATCGGCACATTCTCCTGGTCCTCGATCAAGAACCTGCGCACCCACCCGCGCTCGTCATCGGTGGTGATGCTGGCAACCGTGCTGTTCGTCGTCTTCACCCACAACCTCGCCATTGGCGTGCTGGTCGGCGTGCTGCTGTCGGGCCTGTTCTTCGCCTGGAAGATAGCGCAATTGTTCGGTGTCAGGTCAACGCTGTCGGAAGATGGCCGGACCCGGACCTACATTGTCGAGGGCCAGTTGTTTTTCGCCTCCGCCGATGATTTCATGCGCAGCTTCGACTTCAAGGAGCTTCTGGAAACGGTCGTCATCGATGTTTCCCGCGCCCACATCTGGGATATTTCAAGCGTCGCCGCGCTCGACATGGCGGTGATGAAGTTCCGCCGCGATGGCGCGACGGTGGAGATCATCGGAATGAATGAAGCATCTGAAACCATCGTTGACCGGCTTGCCATCCATGACAAGCCCGGCGCCATGGACCAGTTGATATCGCACTGAGGGAGGACCCGATCATGACCAACATCCTTTTGGCCCTTGTCGACGGGTCTGCCTATTCCCGCAGCGTCTGCGATCATGCGGTCTGGGCATCCAGCCGGATGAACGCCGAAGTCGACCTGCTGCATGTTCTCGACCGTTTGACCGGCTCGTCGAAATCCAACCTGTCCGGCGCGATCACCCTGGGCGCGCGCACAGCGCTTCTCGAGGAACTGGCGACGCTTGACGAACAGCGCGCAAAACTGTTGCAGCAAAAAGGCCGCGCCATCCTTGATGACGCCCGCTCGATCATCGAGGCCGGCGGACAGAAGGTCGCCGGCGCGCATCTCAGGCATGGCGAGCTGGTCGAGACCGTGATCGAGCAGGAAGGCCCCGCCAGCATGATCATGATCGGCAAGCGCGGCGAAGAGGCCGATTTCGCCAGTCTGCGGCTGGGCTCGCACCTCGAGCGGTTCATCCGCGCCAGCCACAAGCCGGTGTTTGTCGCATCCCGCGCCTTCAAGCCGATCGACACGGTGATCGTCGCCTATGATGGCGGCGCGTCGAGCCAGCGCGTGGTCGATCATATCGCCCGCAACCCGCTGTTTACCGGCTTGACCATCGATGTCGTCACCGTCGGCCAGCGCAACCGGGAGACGGAAAAAGCCCTGGACAACGCCAGAGCCGTGCTCGAAGCTGCCGGATTGAACGTGAAAACCTCGATCATCGCCGGTCAGCCGGATGTAGCTCTCGGCGAGCGCGTCGAGCAAACCGGCGCCTGCCTCGTCGCCATGGGCGCCTACGGCCACTCGCGCATCCGCAGCTTCGTCATCGGCTCGACCACATCCGAAATGCTGCGGAGCTGCAAGGCGCCTGTGCTGCTGATGCGGTGATCGGTGACTGCGCGTAGCCGCCGGCTGGGAGTTGGTGGAGAAGGCAAGCAGTTTGCTGGCGATTTGTCATTGGTCCGAATGGTGGTTTCGGCCCTTAGCTGCCCTTCGTGCCATACGACTCGGACGGCGGCATTGAGCCCAACCTTCGTATTCGGCGGTGCGTAGCAAAGGTCTACTTTTCGAACTATTCATTGTTTTTCGCTTTGGTCGTCATTGGGACAGGTTTGTGGACAGCCACCCCGGCCATAACTAGCACGACGCCCAGAACGTCTATCGCGCTTGGATTTTGGCGCAGCACAATGACACCGATGATCGTTGCCGTGGCGGGCAGCAATGCCAGCAAGAAAGCAAAGCTGGCACGCGGCAATCGCGACATGGCGAGTTGATCACAGACATAAGGGATCACCGACGAACAGATGCCCACGGCGATCCCGGCCAGCACCAGCAGCGGCGCGCCGAACGCTTCGAGCGCCTGCATGAAGCCAATAGGCATGACGAAAATGAACGCCGCCATCATCGCGGCTCCAAGGCGCTTTACGCCGCCGGATGCACCGCCTTCGGAAATCTTGTGTCCGAGGATGATGTAGAGGACGAACAGAGAGCCGTTCAGCACCGCCCAGAATAGGCCCAACAGGTCAGATGTGAGCACGTCCCCGTCTGCGGCCAAAAGGGTTGGCACGTCGATCAAGAGTGCAACACCGATGATCGCAACAACCAAGGCCAGATAATTGCGCCCCGTTCGCAAGCCCCAAAGCGCGATGCCGATGGTGCCGACGAACTCGATGGCTGCAACAAGGGCAATCGGAAGCCTGTCGAGCGCAAGATAGAATGAACTGTTCATAATCGCGAGACAGGCCCCGAGGGCGAGTAAAAGCACACGCTCCCGGTTGCTGGAATTCTTGAAGGTGCGCCATGGCTTCGTGATCGGCGCGAAGACCAGTGCCGCCGAAGCAATACGGAACCACGCAACACCAAGAACCCCGACAACGGGAAACAGGAGAACGGCAAAAGCCGGACCGAGATAGTGGAAAACGGCAGAGACGCCAAACCATGCGTGAGGGGGAACGGCCTCGGACATGAGTGACATGGCTCCGTGGGCGTTTACTGGGGCGGGGTTTGAAGGGGGTTGTTTTCTCATGCAGATATAATGCAAGGTATTTATGCTTGATAATATGGAGGTCAAATATGCCAGTTGCGGAATTGAGGCTAAATAAGAAGGAGTTTTTGAGTAAAAACCGTCGATCCGAAGAAACCGGACTTGACGCCATCGACGCGGCAATTCTGCGCGAGTTGTGTGCAGACGCGCGTATTCCCCGTGCAGAGCTGTCCCGGCGCGTGAGCCTGTCTGCGCCGAGTGTTGCGGAACGTGTTCGACGCCTTGAGGACGTAGGCATTATCACTGGCTATGGCGCACGGATCGATCCCGCACGTCTTGGTTACGGCCTCACGATCCTGATCCGAGCACGACCTCTGCCCGGTGAAATGAACAACATGATCGAGGCGATCCAAGGGACGCCGCAGATTGTCGCCTGCGACCGTGTGTCTGGTGAGGATTGCTTTGTTGCGCGAGCGCATGTCCACGACGTCGCAGAGATGGAAGCCGTAATCGATCGGATAGTACCATTTGGCGCGACGAACTCTTCTATCGTTCAGTCTTCACCAGTGGAAGAACGTTTGATCGAGCTATAAGGCGTCACCACCCCAAAAGCAGTCATCGGCGCAGGTGCAGCCAATTCACACTTTGTCCGTCCAGCCGCCATTCGCGCAAACCGCAACAAACGGCCGCTCCCCGCCCGAAGTTGCCAAATCCTCCTTGGCGCTATCGGCCCTTTGCTGTCTTTGATTGGGTCAGTTTTCCGTAAGCGGTGTGCCCCTCGCACATCGACAAACTTAGATGGTCGAGGATTAGGGTCTACTTGGACGGCTGCTGCGCCAAAAGCCTATGGCAGATCACCGGCGTAAACGAAGCACAGCTTGTTCCCTTCGGGATCG
>NZ_JBDWHW010000149.1:0-18476 GCF_039975035.1 Hoeflea sp.
GCGGCGCATGCCGGTCTTCGTGAACGGGCATATGGAATGCATCGGTCTCGGCAACGAAGCGATGCACGCCGCCCGCGCCGAATTCGCGCAGGAAGCCCTGCATCACCGCATCGAGATAGGAGCGCAGGATCGCCGATGGCCCGGCAACCGGCGGCTGTTCGATCCGTGCCTCGTAGACATGCAATCCGATATTCAGTTGCGCACCAATGCCGGTCACGCCGGTGGCGAACGCAAGCTCCGCAAGCGAGATATCGCGCCGGTGATAGCGGAATTCGCGGGCGTCGATGGCGGCCAGGTTTTCGGCAAAATCAACCACCAGAAGCCCGTCGATGCCCGCGCCCGGCGCCCGGTGCGCGCTCAGCAGCGACGGCGTCGACCCGTCGGGCAGCGACACTGCGGCAGCAGATCCCGGTTCTGCATCCCCCGGTTCCGCATTCCCCGGCCCCGCAGTCATGTCGGGCCTGGCCCGCCAGGTCCGGCGCCAGCCGATCAGCCGCGCCGGCCAGGCGGCGACGACGCCTGTGGTCAGCGTGGCGCGGTTGACCAGCGATCCATAGCCGAAATAGCCGACAAGGTCTTTCGACCGGGCCAGAAGCTCAAGCTCTGCGATGGATGGCGTTGCGGGCACGTAAGCTCTCCTGGGCTGGCGGGGGGTCAGATTTCGCAGCGGCGCTGCCAGCCTTGAAATGGCCTGTTGGCGGCCCGATGTCAAAACACCGGCGCTTGTCGCCGGTGCGCGGGACAATCAGCCGCGCCTGCCCGCTGACCGGCGGACAAACGGCTTGGCTCGCTGGCCCCGGTTTGGCTACAAATGCTCGTTACAGAGTGAGCCAACAGCTGTTTTCTCCAATTCACGGGCCGATCCCCATGACCGCCACGCCACACATCCTCAATGAACTCCGGCAAACTTTCGCAAGCCACAAGACCCGTTCGTTCGAGTGGCGGCGCGGCCAGTTGCTTGGTCTCAAGGCCATGATCGAGGAAAACGAGACCGACATCCTCGACGCGCTGCACACCGACCTGGGAAAATCCGGCTTTGAATCGCGGATGAGCGAAGCCGGCCCGGTGCTCGGCGAGATCAGCCACGTGGTTGCGCACTTGAAGCGCTGGATGCGGCCGCGCAAGGTGTCGACACCAGTAACCAACCAGCCCGGGCGCAGCATGATCGTGGCCGAGCCGCTGGGTGTGGCGCTGATCATCGCGCCGTGGAACTATCCCTTCTACCTCACCGCCATGCCGCTGATCGGGGCAATCGCCGCCGGCAATTGCGCGATCCTGAAGCCCTCCGAGATCTCGCCGGCCACCTCGAAGATGCTTGCCCGGCTGATCCCGGCCTATCTGGACCCGGCGGCAATCCGCGTTGTCGAGGGCGGGGTCGAGGCCACCACCGGACTGCTTGCAGAGCGGTTTGATCATATTTTCTTCACCGGCAGCGAGAGTGTCGGCAAGATCGTCATGACGGCAGCGGCCCGTCACCTGACGCCGGTCACCCTGGAACTGGGCGGCAAAAGCCCGTGCATTGTCGAGCCCGATTGCGATCTCGAGCTCGCGGCGCGGCGGGTGGCGTGGAGCAAGTTTCTCAATGCCGGGCAGACCTGCATTGCACCCGATTATGTCCTGGCGCACGACACCGTCGCCGATGAATTGGTCGACCGGCTCGAAACCTCGATCCGCGCATTTTTCGGCGATGACCCGAAAACAAGCCCCGACTATCCGCGTCTGGTCAGCGACAAACACTTCGACCGCGTCAGCGAGCTGATGTCGGGAGCAACCATAGCGGTGGGCGGCGAAACCGACCGCGCGGCAAGATACATCGCGCCGACGGTGCTGACCGGAGTTGATGCGGACGCCGACATCATGCGCCAGGAGATATTCGGGCCGCTGCTTCCGGTCATCCGCTACGGATCGATCGACGAGGCAATCGGCTTCATCAACGCCCGGCCCAAACCACTGTCGCTGTACCTGTTTTCCAACTCCGCACCGGCACGCGATCAGGTGCTTGCCCAAACCAGCTCGGGCAGCGTCTGCATCAATGATGCGGTGATGCAGGTGGCGGTGCCGGAACTGCCGTTCGGTGGCGTGGGCGCCAGCGGCATGGGAGCCTATCACGGCCGCGCCTCGTTCGACACCTTCAGCCACGCCAAGAGCGTGCTGACAAAGTCGGAATGGTTCGACCTGCCGCTGCGCTATCCGCCGTTTTCCAGAACCAAGCTTCGCTGGCTCAAGCGGTTTCAATAGCCAGCACCCGAAGCGCGTGAAGTTGCAACAGGCGCGGTTTTCTCGCACCAATTGACATGTGTCATCGCGAGCGTGGACCCATCCCGTTACGGATGAGCATCCCACCGATCCCAGGAGATTGCGACATGCCTGAACAATCCGCCTATTCAAACACCACCGAAGCCGTCGGCGTCTTCCACAATGTCGAAGACCTGCAGGCGGCAATCGACGATTTGCTGACCCAGGGATTCAACCGCATGGATCTCAATCTTGTGGCGTCGGAAAAGGCCATCGAAGACAAGCTGCATGAATCCTATGTGCCCGCGCGCGATCTCGAGGACCGCGTCGAGGTGCCCACCACCGCGTTCGTCTCCACCGAATCTGTCGGCGACGCCATGGGCGCGGTCATCGGCTTTCTGGTCTATGTGCCGGCAATGATCGGCGCGGCGACGGTTGTCGCCTCGGGCGGCGCGCTGGCTGCCGCAGTGGCCGCAACCGTGATTGGCGGCGGCATCGGCGGTTCGGCCGGCGCCGTGTTGGCAAGCCTGATCGGCAAGGCCCGTGCCGACGAGATCGAAAAACACCTCATGGCCGGCGGTCTGCTGCTGTGGGTGCGCACCCGCGACGAGACCCACGAGCAACGCGCGCTCGGCATTCTCGCCGGTCACACTGCGCAAGGGGTCCACCTTCACACCCTGCCCTCGCTTGCGCGCGGCAGCTACTCCAAACCCGTCGAAGACGTGGTTGACGTGGACGCGGCCCAGGTCGAATGAGGCAGCCATGACCGAGATGCTCCACATCGTTTGCCCCGCATGTCAGGCCAAGAACCGAGTTCCGGACAACAGGCTTGCTGCAAATCCCAGCTGTGGCGCCTGCAAGGCGCCGCTGTTTCCCGCAGCACCGTTCGAGCTTGACGAGGCGAAACTCAACAAGCACCTCAAGGGCGACGACATTCCGCTGCTGGTGGATTTCTGGGCGCCCTGGTGCGGCCCCTGCCGGATGATGGCGCCGATGTTCGCGCAGGCCGCGGGCGAAATGTCGCCGCAGCTGCGCTTTGCCAAGCTCGACACCGAACAGCACCAGACTGTCGGCAACCGCTTCCAGATCCGCGGCATTCCGCTGATCATTCTGTTTGACAAGGGCCAGGAAGTCGCCCGCCAGGCTGGCGCCATGGACGCCAGGGGAATTGTCGCCTGGGTGCGGCAGAATTTGAAGCGGTAGAGGCCGGGGACGGCTGCCGGTGATGGGGTTGAGGCGTTACGGTCGTTTCGGGCCGTTCATCAGAGTGACCGGTTGGGGGGCCAAGGGCCTGATCGGGCGGAAATCGGGAATTCGCTGCAACTACGCTGAGGTAATGTCAATTTGCGAAAAGCAGACATCCGTCCGCCGGATGGTTATTACAACAGCTATCCCGCGCAGCAGGACAGCATTTTCACATCCATGTCGAAGGTCTGGGCGGCCAGCTTCAAGCCCTCAACGGTGGTCAGATAGGGAAAGATCGTCGCGCCCAGATCTTCATAGGTCATGTCCATTTTGATGGCGAGAACGGCGGTCTGGATGCTGTCAGACCCTTCAGGTGCCAGAATATGTGCTCCGATGAGTTTCTTGGTGTTTCCGTCTGCAATGAGCTTTATCAGGCCGCGGGTGTCACGCGCTGCCAAGGCTCTGGGGACATTGTCGAGCGTCAGGACAGATGTTCGAACCTCAAACCCGCGTTGCCTCGCCTGGGCTTCGCTCAACCCGACGCTGGCAACTTGCGGATCGGTAAAGACGACTGCGGGCATCGCCGAGTTGTCGTAGGACAGGGAATTGCCGTTCATGGCGTTCTTGGCTGCAATCTTTGCACCATATGCAGCCATGTAGACGAATTGGTCCTGTCCCGTCACATCACCCGCAGCATAGACGTTTTCGCGTGTGGTGCGCATTTGGGCATCGACTTTCACACCTTTGTTGGCTGCAAGCTCGATGCCTGCCGACGCCAGATTGAGGCGTTCAGTGTCGGGGGTTCGGCCCGTGGCAACGAGAAGTTTTTCGGAGGTGATTTCTCTGAGTCCGATTTCATCTTGTACCGTGAGAACAATGGAATTGCCGCTTGCTTCAATGCGGTCATAGCTGATGCCGCTGACAAGAGTAATGCCTTCGTCTTCAAAATAGCCTGTAAGAGCCTTGCCGACTTCCGGTTCTGCTTCTGGCAAGAGCCCGCGCCGGGAAACAATCGTGACGTTCACTCCTGCGCGGGCAAACATCTGCGCAATCTCCACCCCGATATAGCCCGCGCCAATCACCAGCAAGGAAGCTGGCAGAGTCTCCAGCTCCAGCGCGGTGGTGCTGGTCAGGTAGGGAACAGTCTCGATGCCTTCGATTGATGGCAACGCAGGCCGCGCGCCTGTTGCGATGATGATCTTCTTTGCAGAGACGGCTTTGCCATCAACCGTGAGTTTTCCGTCCTGTGAAAACTCAGCCTCGCCTTCGAGATAGGTCACGGAGGTGTAGTTTTTCAGGACATCGCTGTATTTGGCCTTGCGCAGGCCGTCGACCAGATCCTGTTTCTGTTTGACAGTTGCCTGCCAATCGGTGACCCGGGCCGACGCCTCTATTCCGTCGAAGCGATCAGCGGCATGGGCAACATGCAGGGTTTCAGCCGCCCGTATCAGCGCTTTGGAAGGCACACAGCCGACATTGACACAGGTTCCGCCAACCGTCCCGTGCCCAATCAAGACCACCCGAGCGCCTTCGTCGGCCGCCGTGATGGCGGCGGAGAAGCCAGCCGATCCCGCTCCGATAACGGCCACATCATAGTTGCCGCCGCCGGCGTCTTTCACAAAGCAGCAATCACCTGCCTTCACTGTCTGGTCCATTTGCAGTTTCCAATTCTTGTCTTGAGACCGGTGCCGCCTTCGCAGCCGAGCCGGATTTGATTCAAACCATCGACCCGATGTCTGAGGCGTAGCTGGGATAGGCGAAGATCATCGCCTTGATCTGATTGGCGGTCTGACCGGACCCCATCGCCATGGCGAAGAGGTTGATCTGTTCCTCAGCCCCCGGCCCGATCAGGTGTGCGCCGAGAATCTTGCCGCTGTCGTGTTCGACCAGCACCTTGAAGCCTGTCCACTTCGCGCCGACGCGAAGGGATGAATACCAATCGTCGGTTTTGTCGAAATGCGTGTCGAACTTCAGGCCCTGTTCCCTGGCTGCCGCTTCCGAAAGCCCGACTGTGGCGACCATCGGCAGAGTGAAAACCACTGAGGGGATCGGCGGATAGTTGACTTCGCGCGCGTCTTTTCCGGCCAGCAGGTTCTTTCCGGCGACACGCCCTTCGAGGGCGGAAATAGGAGTCAGGTTCAAGCCGCTGTCGGCGCAATCTCCGGCAGCGAAAATGGCTGGATTGGTGGTGCGCATCGCGGCGGTGACCTTGATGCCGCGCTGGCCATATTCAACACCGACAGCCTCCAGGTTCAGACCATCGATGTTGGGTACCCGGCCCGTGCCGTGCACCACCAAGTCGCACGTCACAGTCTCGGTGCCGGAGGGCCGTTCGACCGTGACCACAAATTCGCCGCCGCGTTTGTCGACGCTCAGCACCTTTGCTTCGGTGCGCAAGTCGACGCCAAGGTCTTCGGTCGCCCTGACCAGCATCGCCACCAGATCGGGATCGAAGGGACCCAGTGGCCGGTCCATCATCTCCAATACAGTGACTTCGCTGGCACCGGCACGTTTGACGACATGCGCAAATTCCATGGCGATGAAGCCCCCGCCAACGAAGGCGATGCGGTCGGGCCGCTCGGGCAGTTCCAGGAATTCGGTGCTGGTGGTCAGATGCTCCTCGCCGGGGATGTCCAGCGTCATTGGCCGTGCGCCGGTGGCGATATGAAAATGCTTGGCGCGCAGGGTCTCGCCGTTCACATCGATGCTGTCCGTGCCGGTGAACCGCACCTCGCCATGCAAGACGTCAACGCCCGCCTTTTCCAGCCCCGATTCGATGCGCGGAGGCATTGCATCGGTGAATGTCCGCTTGAAAGCCATCATGCCGGGCCAATCGACAGAGGTAACTGCCACAAGCCCCTTGCCCTTCATGTTCGCCGCCCACTCGACCCCCTCGGTGACCGCGATCAGCATCTTCTTGGGATCACAGCCGCGCAGGGCGCAGGTGCCGCCATGAGGCTCGCAGTCAATACTGGCCACTTTCCAGCCGGCATTCGCGGCCATCCGGGCGACACCATTTCCACCGGTGCCGCCACCGATCACGATAAGATCATAACTACCAGACATATTTCCTGCCTTCCTTCCGGGGTTTCGTCCTGCACTTCATCTAGGCCGATATTGCCTGCGGGCGAGTCTTCGCCACAGGGCGTAAATCGTCAGCAGCACAAAGAAGGCGAGAGCTGGAAGCAGCACGTAATCGAGATATCCGACGACGGCGGAAAGTCCGACTACGCCAAACAGGATAACCAGAACCGGGGTGAAACAGCACAAGGCAGCAATGACCGTGCCGATAATCCCTGTTGTGAGAATGCCCTTGTCGGTCATGATCCGCTTTTCGCCTCATAGGGCGAAGAAGGGTATCCGATATTGGCCGTCGCCTGCTGAATGGCCTCGATGCTCGTGAGCGTATCGTCATAGGTCACTGTTGCCGAGCGGTCTTCCATCGTCGCTTCCACGGCCTTGATGCCGTCCACGGCTGAAATGGCTTGCTTGACCATGTAGGGGCAACTGACACAGGTCATGTCCGGCACGGAGAGTTTGATGGTTTGCTCTGCGCCGATGGCCACTGATGAAGCTGTGGTGAGCATCGCAAACACAAGTGACGGGATCAGCTTTTTCATGATGGTTCCTTTTCCTTATTCGAGAATGAGGGGGACGAGATACGGCCACGCGAAGGCCAGCAGGATCAAAGCGGTTGCAAACCAGAGGCCGGATTTGACAATGACACTGGGAAGCGGCCTGGCGCATGCCTCCCCTTCTGCACACGCAAATTTTGGCTTGCGGTAGACCAGCCAGTATCCGTATCCAAGAAATCCAAGGGTGATGGCAATGAAGATCGGCTGATAGGCGGACAGAGCCGTCAACTGACCGATCCAGGCGCCGCTTATTCCAAGACTGAACAGCGCCAGAGGAATGATGCAGCAGGTGGAGGCCGCAATCGCGCCCAGAATTCCGCCTGCCGCTACCAGTTTGGTTTTGCTTGAATCATTGTCAGACGCGGGTTCAATCGATGCCGCAGTTGTAATTTCACTCATGAATTTGCTCGCAAGATTTCGATCACGAGAGTAGTGTGAGATCTGTAGTAGCTACAGATGCAAGGCAAAAAAATCATGTCCGAGATCACAAAAATGCGAGGCTATGCGATTGGTGCGTTGTCGCGTGAGACAACGGTCAATATTGAAACGATCCGCTATTACGAGCGGATCGGCATCATGCCGAAGCCAGACCGGACAGAGGGCGGCAACCGTCAGTACAATCACGCCCAGCTCAAGCGTTTGTTCTTCATCAAGCGGTGTCGTGAATTGGGTTTCAGTATCGAGGAAATCAGGGCACTGCTGCAAATGGTTGACCGCGCAGACTTTACGTGCGGCGAAGTTCACGCCATGACCGTTGACCATCTGGCGACTGTCAAAAAAAAGCTGACCGACCTAAGACGGCTGGAAAAATCGCTCCGATCAATGGCTGCGGAGTGCGGCAAAGGCGACGTGCCAGCTTGCCCGATAATTGATACGTTGTTCAGCGTGTAAGTGTCTGTCCAAGAATTGCGGGTTAGTTGGCGGGGGTTGAGTGAAGGGCGGCAATCAGATTCTTTGTATTTTGCGACAAATACGGAGAAATCGAATGGCCTGGACACCCTTCACCCGCCGTCACCATGACAGAAGCGGGATGCGCTATGCAAGTGACCTGACGGACCGGGAATGGAGCATAATCGAGCCCTTCATGCCGTCCCAGCCGCAGCGGGGCCGCAGGCGCAAGACGTCACTGCGGGACGTGATGGACGCCATCTTCTACCTGCTGCAATCGGGTTGCCAATGGGCGTTGCTGCCGCACGATTTTCCGCCGAAAAGCACGGTCCATTATTATTTCAAACGGTTCTGCCGGGACGGAACGTGGCGGCGTATTCATGATGCGCTCTACCGCCGGACGCGACAATTTGAGGGCCGCGAAGACCAGCCGTCATTTGCCATCATCGATAGCCAGTCGGTGAAGACCGGCCCGGACGGCCGCCGTGATATCGGTTATGATGCGGGCAAGAAGATCAAGGGCCGCAAGCGCCACATTCTGGTCGACACGTTGGGCATGCTTCTCAAGGCGGAGGTCCACTCGGCGGGCATTCAGGATCGCGACGGAGCAGGCCTCGTCTTAGACAAGCTCGCAAGCCGCTTTCCCTTTATCGAGAAAATCTGCGGCCCCTCTCGGCGGCGCTTCGCTTGCCTGCCGTGCAATGGACGGCGGCTATCAGGGACCCAAAGTCCAAGCCGCAAGCCCGCGACCGATGGAAATCGTCAAACGCAATCAGGTCGGATTTGAGGTGTTGCCAAAACGCTGGATCGTTGAGCGCACACTGGCATGGCTTGGAATAAACCGCCGCCTGGCAAAGGATTTCGAGCGGTTCTCAACGACAAGCCTCGCCTTCATCCAGACCGCAATGATCAAGCTCATGACACGAAGGCTCGCCCGCTATCCGCTTTCTTGAACAGACTCTAAGTGTTGAAGAAAACGAATGTTTGGAAGTTCTGTTTTGTTTCCGGCATGGCCAGCATGGTCGGCTTGCCCGCTGTGCCGAAAGTGATCCGTCAAAAGTCGTGCGTGCTTGATCAACGGCAGCAAAGCCGCAGCTGCGGTGCAATGTTTGACGAGGTGGCGAAGGTCCGCCAAGGGCCCGGAAGCGGCACTCGACCACTTGCCTCAGCTTGCGCGCAGATCGGAAAGGTAAATCCGCACTGCTTCCTGCACGTGCCGGAAGCGGTCGCCGCCCAGGTGC
This sequence comes from Hoeflea sp., assembly GCF_039975035.1. Taxonomy (GTDB): domain Bacteria; phylum Pseudomonadota; class Alphaproteobacteria; order Rhizobiales; family Rhizobiaceae; genus Hoeflea. The sequence continues at coordinate 9,185 of NZ_JBDWHW010000149.1, forward strand.
TTGCCGCCAAACCATCGCGTAACCACGATGATGTGGTCGCGCAATCCTTCTCGCTCCAGCATCCGCAAGATCACCATGCCGGCACCTGCCTCGCCATCATCGTTCTTCAACGGGGCATCGGCACCCAGCAGAGCCCATGTATTATGGGACGCCCTGGCAAATTTCTTCTTGCGGCACAGCTTCTTGATAAAGGCCTTGGCCTCCTCCTCGGATGCGCAGGGGCCTCCCGAGACCGTATATTTCGACCCGCGGTCACTTATGATGTTGTCGAGAATACGCATGGCGCAGGCATAGAACCCTCCAATGTCGACGGCAAGATGTCTGTGGCACATCAGGTGGTATCTTTGCCCCTTGCTGCGAGGAGCGGCCCAAGGGCACGTTCAGTCAAACTCGACAGTCGATACGATTTTATCGCTGTTTCAGACCTCGGCAGATTGAGCGCCAGCGGACCTGTTCTGCCGCCCGGGCGAATGCCCGCTTGCCGCGGTGATCCGCCTCGTACCGGCATCGGGCGAAAACCTGTGGACCGCTCCTTCGTTGTTGCCTCACCCCGTCGGCCCTGCCCGTACATGCCCGGGCATCAGCTTGCCTCCGGCGCTGCTCTTGAGCGCCGTGGCAGAGGCTGAGCGAAAGCCTGGCACCGCCGTTGACGCATGATTCAGTGCATCAACGCGATGACTCATTTTGCCCGAACCTGCCTGCAAGCCATTGATACCAAGACAATAACCGGTTTCGGACGGATGGCTTTCGCAAGCCCGGCCAGTCAATGCTGCCCTCGGGCGGTCCGAAATCGCGATCCGCCCCGGCGGCTCTCAGTGCGGCCTCGAAGATCTGGCAATTGCGGGCGATCTCCTCGCCAATCAGGCCGGCATCGCCGTTGACGATGTCGCGCGCCGCGGCGTAATCGAGCCCGTCGGGCCCGCAGAAATCCTCAAGCTTGCAGGGCCGGAACCAGCCCTCGATCATGCCGGAAAATGCCACATGGGCTGAAATCACCGGATCGAGGATCAGGTCGTAATTCTCCGCCAGTCCGATGGAGACGCCGAAACGCGCACGCAGCCTGTCCTCGGCATTCACATAATTGCGCCGGTGGGTGAGCTGGATGTCGCCGCCGCCGACAGGGTGGCGGCCAGTCTCGTCAGCCAGCCAGTACCGCGATTTGACCCAGCTCAGCCGTCCCGCGTCAAACGCCTTCTGCAGCCGTTCGGCGGAAATCTTGCGGTCGGGCGCGAACGCCTCCAGCACCGGCTCCATGCGCCCGCCGGTCTCGCGCCAGATCTGTCCGAGCGCCGCAGCCAGATAGCTGACGGGATGACAGCCGGCGTACCATTTCGCCCAGACATCAAGCTTGACCGACAGCCCTGCCCTTTGCGCTGCCGTCATGCCGCCAGCAAACAGCCGTGGATCGGTGGTGGTCAGATGAGTAAAGAAGGCCGCACGGTTCAATCGCGTTTCCCCGGAACGCGGGTCAGACCCGCTCGCCGTTTTTCACCAGGTAGCTTGGCTTGTACATCGTCACCAGTTCCTCGGTGGCGGTGGGGTGGACCGCCATGGTGCGGTCGAAATCATCCTTGGTGCAGCCGGCCTTGAGCGCGATGCCGAGCAATTGCGCCATTTCACCGGCCTCGTGGCCGAGAATGTGCACGCCAAGCACCTTGCGGTCCTGCCCGTTGACAACAATCTTCATGATGGTCTTTTCCGACCGGCCCGACAGCGTCGCCTTCATCGGCCGGAACTCGGCCCGGTAGATCTCCAGTTCCTCAAAGCGGGACGACGCCTCGTCTTCCGACAGGCCGACCGTGCCGATTTCGGGCTGCGAGAACACCGCCGTGGGTATCAGACCATGGTCCGGCGAGGTCGGGCGGTCGTGGTAGAGCGTGTCGATCAGGCACATGGCTTCGTGGATCGCCACCGGGGTGAGTTGCACCCGGTCGGTGACATCGCCAACCGCATAGATATTGTCGGCACTGGTGCGCGAATACTCGTCGATCAGGATTTCGCCCTTGCGGCCGGTCTTCACGCCTGCAGCTTCCAGCCCGAGGCCATCGGTGTTGGGATCGCGGCCAAGCGCCAGCATCACTTGATCGGCGACCAGCGCCTTGCCCGCCGAGGTGTGCGCCAGCAGCCGCCCATCCGGCCCGCGCTCGATCTTCTCGAACACTTCGTGGCAGAGAATGCGAATGCCCTTTTCCTCCATCGCCGCATGCAGCCCGCGCCGCATGTCCTGGTCGAACCGCGACAGGATTTCCTTGCCGCGGTAGATCAGCGTGGTTTCGACACCAAGACCATGGAAGATATTGGCGAACTCGACGGCGATATAGCCACCGCCGGCGATCAGGATCGCCTTGGGCAGCTCTTCAAGGTGGAAGGCTTCGTTGGAGCTGATGCACAATTCATGGCCGGGCAGCGCCGCATGCGGATTGGCGCGCCCGCCGACGGCGATCAGGATCCGCTCGGCGGTCACGGTCTGGCCGGTCGCCTTGATCAGCACCGTATGCGGCCCGGTCAGCTCGGCGCGCGAGGCGATGATTTCGGCGCCGGCATTTTCCAGCCCGCGCTTGTACAGCCCTTCCAGCCGGTCAATCTCGCGATCCTTGTTGGCAATCAGCGTCGGCCAGTCGAATGAACTTTCGCCGACACTCCAGCCAAAGCCGCGCGAATCCTCGAAATGCTCCTGGAATTGCGAGGCATAAACGAAAAGCTTTTTGGGAACGCAGCCGCGAATGACACAGGTGCCGCCGAACCGGTATTCCTCGGCAATCGCCACCTTCTTGCCAAGCCCCGCGGCAAGCCGCGCCGCGCGCACGCCGCCAGAACCGCCACCGATGACAAACAGGTCAAAGTCAAATTCGCTCATGACGGGGAAACCTTCCATATGCTGGGCCCGGGCTTCAACCGCCCGGCCGGGGGAACGGCCCTATTTAGCCATAAGCTGAAAAAATAAAAGCCCGGGATCACGTCCCGGGCTCTCAAAACAACAGTCAACACGCCAATGTGATGGCGCGCGGTCTGCCCCATCAGGGCTTTTCGTCAGTCACCTTGGGACGCTGACCGATCTTTTCCTGCAACGCCTTGTTGACGTTCTGGGCAAGGTCGCGGGCAATGCCGGAAGACCAGATTTCAGCCGACTTGATCAATTCACGGGTCACCAGCGGGCCGTTGTCGATCAGCTTCTTGCCGGGACCGGAACTGTAAAAGCCGGCGATTGCCTCCAGTTCTTCCTTGGTGAAGGCCTTGGCGTAGATCTGCGCGGCTTCCTTTTCAAGATCGGAACGGCGCGGAACGATCTTCAGCGCTTCCTCGTCGATGGTGGTGCTGATGACTTCCTGCAGGTCGGCGTTCGACCGAATCAGCTCGGTCTTCAGCTGCTCGGCCGCTGTCGGAATAACGGCGTCAAACTGATCGGTCGACTTGAGCGAGGAGATTGCGGCGCGGGCCGCGGCGATATGTTCCTCGCTCAATTCCTGAGCCAGGGCCGAGTGGCCCGCGATGACGAGGCTCGAAGCCACGATCAACCCCGCGCCGAAACGCCTGAGACCGGTGAAATTAGTCATGTTCGGTTTCACTCCTGTTTAATCCTTCGCCAGCAAGGTCCGCGCGCCACTTTGTGAAGCGATGATCGCGGCATCCGCCATGTTAAGAAATAGTCCGTGTTCGACCACGCCCGGAATTGCCACCAGCCCGTTTGCGAGGGCTTCTGCATCGGGAATGCGGCCAAAAGATGCATCGAGGATGAAATGTCCCCCGTCGGTGAGAAATGGGCCGTCCTTGTCGGGTCGCTGCACGATTTCCCCGCTCAAGCCGAGCTTGGCGGCAAGCCGCTCGACCGCAATCCGGGTCGCGGCCAGGCCGAACGGCGCCACCTCGATCGGCAGCGGGAAGCGTCCCAGCGTCTCCACCAGCTTGGTCTCGTCGGCAATGACAATCATCCGCGCCGAAGCCGAAGCCACGATTTTCTCGCGCAACAGCGCGCCGCCGCCGCCCTTGATCAGGCCAAGCCCGCCATCAACTTCGTCGGCGCCGTCAATGGTCAGGTCTAGCTCGGGGAGATCGTCGAGCGAGAACAGCGGCACGCCGAGTTCGACGCAGAGCCGCGCCGTGCGCTCGGAGGTGGGAACCCCCTGGATCCTGAACCCTTCGGCGACCTTTTCGGCCAGCAGCCGGACAAATTCATCCGCCGTGGAACCGGTTCCGATCCCCAGCCGCATACCGTCCTCGACATGGTCGAGTGCCGCCTGCGCTGCAGCGATTTTAAGTTGGCGGGCGTCCATGCCAGCTTTCCGTTGTTGTTGATACCGGACCGCCTGTTAGCATGTAAGGCAGGCGAGGCAAAGCCCGTGTTCAGGCCCGAAGGCCGATGGATTGGCGTTCGCAGGCCCGCGCGCCAAAGTGTGAACCACATCAAGGCACCATATTGCTGAACCCGGACATTGTTTGCAAGGGCAGAGCTCAAGGGCGCGGCGCGCAGCTGCACGCGCCTTCAGCACGATACAGCAGCGCCGCGACGCGCCTAAAGCCAGCGCTGCGGCATTGCCACATACCGGATCAGACGGTACTGAGCCCGCAACCATTGCGCATTAATCATCCCATATTCCGGAGCCCGAATGTCCTCTCCCCTGGTAATCTTCGATCTCGACGGCACGCTGATCGACACCGCGCCGGATCTGATGGCGAGCCTCAATCATGTCATGGATCTCAACGGGCTGGGGCATGTGGCGTTCGAGGACATGACCTGGCTTGTCGGCCAGGGCGCCAGGGTGATGATCGAACGGGCCTGGGCGCATCACGGCCACCCATCGTCTCCCGAGCAGCTTGAATATGCTTTCGATGCCTTTCTGGTCCATTACGCCGCCCAGATGCCGGGTCACTCCCTGCCCTATCCGGGCCTGATGGCAGCGCTTGACCGGATCGAGGCGGCGGGCATGACGCTGGCCGTGTGCACCAACAAGACCGAAACGCTGGCGATTCGCCTGCTCGATGCGCTTGAGCTGACCGGCCGCTTCGCCGCCATCACCGGCGGCGACACGTTTGCGGTGAGAAAACCGCATGGCGACCATATTCTCGGCACCATCGCCAGGGCCGGCGGCAGCGCCAGCAACGCGGTGATGATCGGCGACAGCGTCAACGACATCCTTGCTGCACAGAATGCCGGGGTTCCGGCCATCGCGGTGCCGTTCGGCTATTCCGACAAACCGGTGGCGAGCTTCAAACCCGACCTGGTGCTCGACCATTTCGACGATCTCGGCGCGGAACTGGTGACCGGCCTGATCGCGGCGCACAGGCAGAAGGCCTGACCCGGCGGCGTGCGACGATCCACTTCGCGCAGCACGGGTGATTTCGCAGATCTTTGCAGGGCTGTTGGAGAATCTGCCGCTTGACGTTGACCGGCCGCACCGCTTATACCGCCGCTCAGCCGTTCGAACCGCCGCTGGCGGGCCTCGCGACGGGCGCGTAGCTCAGCGGGAGAGCACTGCCTTCACACGGCAGGGGTCACAGGTTCAATCCCTGTCGCGCCCACCATCAATCTGCATCAACGGGACTTACGCCCGTCCGTGTCCGCCCGAACCCGGCTTTCACGATTTTTCCCTGCCTCACCTGAATTTTCCGCCGGTTGCCTTCGCGCGACGTGATCAGACGTGATCCAACGTTAATTGTGAGCGTCCTGGCGGACTGATACCGGTTGCGATCTCCCCCTCCTTGCAGAAAGATCACAATGTCCTCCCTTGTTACGCCCATCAGAAAACAGACTTTCCTTGCCGTCGCGCTTGCCGGCCTGATCGGAGAAGTGTGTTTCGAACTGTACGCATGGCTCATATCGCCGGCCTTGTTCGGTGTTGTCTTGCAACCATCAAATCTTGTCATCGCAATAACGTCGAAACTGACCGGGATCGAAATTACCAAGGCCCTGGCCTTTCCGGTCCATTTCCTCATCGGCTCGCTGGGGTTTGGCCTGTTTGTCTACGCAACGCGATTGATCATGCCGGCACGGGTCTGGCTCACAGGCTTTGTCTCGGGCTTGTTTCTCTGGTTCGTGGCCCAGGGTATGCTTGCCCCCTTTATCGGGCGCAGTTTCATGATGGACTTCGGCACATACACGCAATCGTCATTTGTCGGCCATGTCGGCATGACCCTCATCATGGCCCATCTGCTGGATGCGTTTCTGGGCTATTTTGAACAGAATTCCGCCAATGAGGTCGGCGATCCACTCACCCGGACATGATGCATGTCGAGGTCAAATGAACCGATTTGAACGATAGCCCAAATGCATCATGTCAAGGCATGACAGTGCTCCTTACGCTTGCAACTGGATGCCCGCCAGGTCCATTCCCGCGCGACATCCGCCGCAAACGGGCAGATCCGGTCCGGGTCTTGCTGTTGCAGCTGTGCCTGCCCGGCGCAAGGGTGTCACGGATTCGATTCAAACCGTGGTGCCGATGCCGCCGAGAAACACGCGAATGGCGAGATCGAGCCGGCGGCCGTGGGCTTCCTCCTGTCCGCAATCGGGTCGGCCAACCACCAGGTGTTCGAGGACGTTTTCATGCGCCATGTCCGCCATCAGCCGCGCCGCGGCTTCCGTGTCGCTGATCCGGATTTCGCCACTGGCAACAGAGCGGTCGAGTTCGGCCCGAATCATGGCGTAGAGCGCATACGGCCCTTCCCGCAGGAATTCATGCACGAGATCAGGTTGTCTTTCCGCCTCTGTGATGACAGCCCGCAATATTGCCAGGGGCAGCGCATCGGAAATCTTCTCGCCCGCCGGGGTCAGCAGCAAGCGCAGGCGTTGGGCGAGCGGTTTTTCCAGATCAGAACTGGTCAGGGGGCGCGTGAAGGTGTTGTGCATGCGCCGGATGATCGACGCGAACAGGGCCGCACGGCTTTCAAACACCTCGTAAAGCGTGCGCTTGGACATGCCGGCCTCGTGCGCGATCGCCGCCATTGACGCCCCGGCGAGCCCCTGGGCCAGGATGAGCCGTTCCGCGGCATCGATGATGATCGCCTCGCGTTCCGACGAATCGAACCGGCGCGGCCTGCCCGGACCACGCTGGAAATTGCGGCACTTTGGCAACAAATCAGATCTCCCGTGTTCGCGGTCACAGTTTTGTGCGTGGCATCGCGCTTGCGCCCTGCAAAAAATCAAATATAAAACCGCTTGGTTTCCATATTATCCGCTGTGTGCGATCTCGCCAAGCGGGCACTCCAAATTAGACGGAGAAATTTGATGAGGTTAGCGCCTTACGCCCTGCTTTCGTTGCTGCTCGCCGTCGTGACGGCAACTGTCGCCTCGGCGCAGCAGCAGGAACGTCCGCCTACGCCGGTCACCGTGGTCACGGTGAAGGCCGAGACGGTCACCGTCACCTCCACGCTTCCCGGCCGCGTCGTCGCGTCCGGTGTCGCCGAGGTTCGCCCGCAGGTAAACGGCATCATCGTCGAGCGGCTTTTCGAGGAAGGCTCGGCAGTCAAGGAGGGCGACGTTCTCTACCGCATAGACCCGGCCACCTACAAGGCGCAGGTCGTGGCGGCGGAGGCCGCCGTCAACCAGGCTCAGGTCGGCCTCGATTCGGCCAACCGGGAGCTGGAACGCATGGAGAAATTGCGCAAGAGCAATGTCGCCAGCGAGCAGGCACTGGATACGGCCATCACCACCCGCGACGCCGCCGATGCCGCCTTGCAGGTTGCCAATGCGCAACGGCTTGCTGCCACCATCGACCTGGACCGAACCACCATCCGCGCCCAGATTTCCGGCGCAATCGGGCTTTCGCTCACCACCCAGGGCGCGCTGGTCATCTCCGGACAGACCAATCCGCTGGCGGTGATCCGCAAGCTCGACCCTGTCCATGTCGACGTTGCCCAGTCAGCCGCCGATCTGGTGCGCTGGAAGCGCAGGGGCCCCAAGGCTGCCGGCGCCAATATCGACACCAGGGTCCAGCTGACGCTGGCCGATCGCTCGGCCTACGATCACACCGGTGAACTGACCGCAGCCGAACCGCATGTCGACGAGCAAACCGGCGTCGTCACCCTGCGGCTGACATTCCCCAATCCCGACGAAATGCTGCTGCCCGGCATGTATGTCCAGGTCGAGATGCCCCAGGGCGTCATCGAGGACGCCGTTCTGGTTCCCCAGGAAGGCGTCTCGCGTGACCGTCGCGGCAATCCCACCGCCATGGTTGTCGGCGCCGACAATGTCGTCGAGCAACGCACCCTGACGATTGTCAGCGACCGCGGGTCCGACTGGATCGTCACGGACGGCATCAACGAGGGTGACAGGGTAATCGTCGAAGGGCTGCAGAAGATCGCGGTCGGCGCCCCCGTAGCCCCCGAAGAACGCGCCGAACAAGCAGCCAAGAACTGAACTCGCGGAGACCGACATGGCACGTTACTTTATCGACCGGCCGATCTTTGCATGGGTGATTTCGATCATCATCATGGGTGCAGGCGTTCTTTCCATCTTCACCCTGCCGATATCGCAATATCCGCAGATCGCGCCGCCGACGATTTCGATCGCGGCGAGCTATCCGGGCGCGTCGGCCCAGACCATTGCCAACACGGTAACCCAGGTCATCGAGCAGCGGCTCACCGGGCTTGACGGTCTTCGCTATTTCTCGTCGAGTTCAACCTCCGCCGGCACCGCCTCGATCACGCTGACCTTCGAGACCGGGATCGATCCGGACATCGCTCAGGTCCAGGTCCAGAACAAGATTTCGCAGGCCACCGCGCTGCTGCCGGAAACGGTGCAGCGCCTGGGCGTGACGGTCCAGAAATCCTCGGCCAGCTTCCTGATGGTCATCGGGCTGATCTCCAATGACGGCAAGCTCGACCAGACCGACCTGTCCGACTACCTCAACACAAGCCTTGTCGATGAATTCAGCCGCCTCGAGGGTGTCGGCGAAGTGCAGGTATTCGGCGCCAAATACGCCATGCGGATCTGGCTCGACCCGGTCAAGCTTGCTGCCTATGGCCTTGCTCCCAGCGATGTCGTGGCTGCGGTCTCGACCGAAAACGCGCAGATTTCCGCTGGCGCTTTCGGCACCTTGCCTTCGGTTGAAGGCCAGCAACTCAACGCCACGATCACCGCGCAATCGCTGTTGACCACGCCGGAGGACTTCGAGGGGATCGTCGTCCGCGCCGCCACCGACGGCGGCCTGGTGCTGCTCAACGACGTGGCCCGTGTCGAAATCGGCGCGGAGAACTATTCCACCATCGCCCGCTACAACGGCAAGCCGTCAACCGGCATGGCGATCCGCCTGGCGGCCGGCGCAAACGCATTGTCAACGGCGGAACTGGTCAAAGCCAA
>NZ_JBDWHW010000150.1:0-21485 GCF_039975035.1 Hoeflea sp.
GCCCCCGGAAGGAGGGGCGGCGCGCCAGGGATCGCGCCACCGGCAACGCGAAAGCCACGCTCAGGACTGTCGACAGCCCGGCCTGCACCAGGGTGAAGCGGGTGATGCGAAACAGGTAGTCAGCCTGGTTTGTCGCCAACCCGTGCCCGGTTCCCTGGGACACAAGCACCCAGACCGGCGCCGCCAGCGCAAGGCCGATGAACACCAGCGCGGCAACGCCGCCCACCCTTGCGGTGCGGTGCTCCGACCGGGTCAGCACGGGACTGGGGTCTCGGTCAACGGCTCATCGCGCCAAGCCATTCCTCGATCCACGCGCTGCGGTTTTCAGCCACTTCGTCGGGGGAGTAGAGGAAGGTCTTCTTCGGTGAGACAAGTTTTGAGAAGGCTTCCGGAAGCTCCATGGTGACCGGGGCCGCCGGCATCATCCAGTTGTGGGTCGGAATTTCGTTCTGGAAGCCCGGTGTAATCATGAATTCGAGAAACTGCCGCGCCAGGTTCTTGTCGGGTGCATTGGCCAGCATTCCGGCCACCTCGATCTGCAGATAATGGCCTTCGGAGAATTCCGCGGCCTGATAGCGGTCTGTCTCCTCCGCCACCATGTGGTAGGCGGGCGAGGTGGTGTAGGACAAGACCATCGGCGCCTCGCCGGAGGTGAACAGGCCATAGGCTTCCGACCAGCCCGGGGTGACGGTCAGCACGCGTTTGCTCAAGGTTTGCCACGCCTGGGCCGCGTCATCGCCATAGACGGATTTCACCCAGAGCAATAGACCCAGGCCTGGTGTCGAGGTGCGGGGATCCTGAATCACGATCTTCTGCCGGGGATCGCCCTCGACCAGATCCTTGAGGCTGGTTGGAGGATTGGATATCGCTTCTGTGTCATAGATGACGGCGAACGGGCTGTAGTCATAGGGGATGAATACATCGTCGGCGAAGCCGCCGGGCACTGAAATTGCGTCGGTGTTTATGCCGTGGGCCTCGAACAGGCCCGTGTCCTTGGCCTCGGTCACCAGATTGGTGTCCAGTCCGAGGACGATTCCTGCTTCGGACCGGTTGCCTTCGAGTTTGAGCCGGTTCAGCAGCGCCACGCCATCGGCAACGCCGACCCATTTCAGATCGCAGTCGCATTCGGCTTCAAAGGCGGTCTCGATCTTCGGGCCGGGACCCCATTCGGCGATGAAGCTCTCGTAGGTATAGACGGTCAACGTCTTTTCGGCGCTGACCGCCGGTGTCGCGATCGAGGCAAGAAGAGCCGCCATGGCGGCCGGCAGAAGTGTAAAATTGCGCATCATTGGCGCCTCCTTTTGTTTCAAAAACAGGAATAGGCGCGTTGTGCACGTCTAATCCCTCCGCCGGTACAAACCGGATCAGGTTCTTCGGGTTGACCATCTGGTCTCTCAGCCCGGCAAAACACCAGGCACCCCGTTAGAGCGAGATCAGACATAGAATTTCTTCGGGGCGCTGGCAAGTCCGGCCAAAGCTGCTATTGGCTGTCCACCATGACATCTGATGCAACATTCGCGATCCTGCTGGGCGGGACGCTGGAGATCGACGACCGCGTCCGCGCGCTCATTGCGGGCGCGCGTGCGATTGCCGCGGATGGCGGCATGAAACATGCAGCAGCGCTTGGCCTGGTCCCGGAGTTGTGGGTCGGGGATTTCGATTCGTCATCCCCCGACCTCACGGAAATGCACGCCGCGTCTGAGCGGCTTCCGTTTCCCGCTGAAAAGAATTTCACCGATGGCGAACTGGCCATCGAGCAGGCCATCGAGCGCGGCGCCGGGCGACTGGTGCTGGTTGGCGCCTTTGGCGGGGACCGCACCGATCATGCGCTGAGCCATCTCTTCCAGGCCATCGCGCTGGCCGAACGCGGTCTCGATGTCGTGCTGACATCGGGCACCGAGGAGGCGGTGCCTCTGTTGCCGGGATCGAGGCTGCTCGATCTTCCGGCCGGATCGCTGTTTTCGGTTGCCGGGTTCACGCCGCTGACCGGGCTGAGCCTTGAAAATGTGAAATATCCGCTGGACACGGCCGATATAGCATTTGGCGCCACCCGTACGATTTCGAATGTGGCTGAAGGTCCGGTGACCGTCAGCCTCGTGTCAGGGCGGGCGCTTGTCGTCGCCCGTCCCCATGATTTTACAGGAGCCTGAGCATGGCGCCTCCCATCCTTAAACTTGACGATATCGGCCTTTCCTTTGGTGGAGCGCCGTTGCTTGACGGTGCTGAGCTGCAGGTTGAGCCGGGGGACCGGATTTGCCTGGTCGGGCGCAACGGGTCGGGCAAGTCGACGCTTCTCAAGATCGCGGCGGGGCAGATGGAGCCGCAATCGGGTGAGATTTTCCGGCATCCGTCCGCGACCATCCGCTATTTGCCGCAAGCTCCCGACTTTGAGGGATACACCACCGTCCAAGCCTATGCGGAGGCCGGCCTTGGCCCCAGTGATGACCTTCACCGGGTCAATTACCTGCTCGAACATCTGGATCTTGACGGGGCGGCCGACCCGCAAACGCTCTCCGGCGGCGAGGCGCGGCGGGCTGCTCTGGCGAAGGTTCTGGGGCCGGAGCCCGACATCCTGCTTCTGGACGAGCCGACAAACCATCTCGACCTGCCGACGATCGAATGGCTGGAGGAGGAGTTGTCGCGCGGTCGTGGCGCGCTTCTGGTCATCTCGCATGACCGGCGGTTTCTCGAACGGGTTAGCCGGGCGACTGTCTGGCTCGACCGGGGGCGTTCGCTCAGGCTGGACCGCGGATTCGAGCATTTCGAAGCCTGGCGTGATTCCGTGCTTGAAGCAGAGGAACTCGAACAGCACAAGCTGGGACGGCAGATCGAACGCGAAGAGCACTGGCTGCGTTACGGCGTTACCGCGCGGCGCAAGCGCAACATGAGGCGTCTGTCGGATCTCAAAACCATGCGCGCCGATTTTCGTGGCCACAAGGGACCACAGGGGCGGATCAATGCCCAGCTCGCCGAGGGACGCGATTCGGGCAAGCTGGTGATCGAGGCGGAAGGCATTTCCAAGAGCTATGACAGTGCGGATCCCGTGGTGCGCGACTTTTCGATGCGGATCAATCGCGGCGACTGCATCGGCATCGTCGGTCCCAACGGAGCGGGCAAGACAACGCTTCTCAAGATGCTGATCGGCGAGTTGCAGCCCGACAGCGGATTTGTGCGGCATGGATCGAAGCTTGATATCGCCGTCCTGGATCAACGCCGTGAGGTACTTAATCCGGAAGAGACGCTGGCGCATTACCTCACCGACGGGCGTGGCGACAATCTGCTGGTCAATGGCGAGGCCAAGCATGTCACCGGCTACATGAAGGATTTCCTGTTTCAGCCGGAACAGGCGCGCACGCCGATCCGCAATCTGTCTGGTGGCGAAAAGGCCAGGCTGGTTCTGGCGCGGATACTGTCGCGGCCATCCAACCTGCTGATCCTTGACGAGCCGACCAACGATCTCGACATGGAAACGCTTGATCTGTTGCAGGAAGTTGTCGCCTCCTATCCAGGCACCGTCATACTGGTCAGCCATGACCGCGATTTTCTCGATCGAACCGTGACCTCGACCCTGGCGCCGGCCAATCCGGCGGAGCCTGACGGACGCTGGATTGCCTATGCCGGCGGCTATACCGACATGCTGGCACAGCGCGGCGCCGAGACGCGCGAGAAGAAAGCCCGGGCCGCGCAGGAGGCAAGCCGCGCCGCCTCGCCGGCTACGAAGCTTCAGGCACCGCTTCGGGATGTCGCGCGCAAACTCTCCTACAAGCAGAAATTCGCACTGGAATCATTGCCGGTCAAAATCGGGGAGGCGCAAGCGAAACTCGAGAAAATCGAGGCCGAAATGGCGGACCCGGCGCTGTTTGCAAAGAATCCGGACGGCTTTGCCGCCCGCGCCAAAGCCCACGATGCGCTCAAGAGCGAGATCGAGGCGATGGAAGCGGAGTGGCTGGAACTCGAGATGCTGCGCGAGGAAATCGAGGGCAGCTAGTGATGCCTGAGCCTGCGCGGCCCAAGCCGCTGCAAGGTCACTCGACCTTTGTCACCGACGAGATCACGAAGGTGTGCAACTCATCCTCTCCATGATCGCGAACCGAGATATATTCGCCAGTCTTGAAGATGTGGTTGGACAGCCGGTAGCCGGTTTCATCATCATCATCGTCGGCGGGGTCATAATCGAAAGCCCAACCGCCTTTCGGATGATGAACAAGATAACCCAGTTCCGAGCGCTCGCCGTCCCAGAAGCGAACCACGGTGCAGGATGATGGCGATTTTTCCCAGGCCGCCTTGTCGAGATGGCCGTCTGCGTCAAGCGGCGCATGAATATCATAGCCGCGACGCGGATTGCCGTCGGGGAAATCCTTGTTGCGGGCCATGACAAGATGGATGTGATAGAGCGTCATGTCAGTCTCCAATCGCTACGGTCTGTTGGTCGGGTTGCATTGTGTCCCGGCAATTGTGTCAATGCCTTGATCTTGCGCAAACCGGCGATGTTGCATCGTCGCCGCTACAGCCGGCGGGTTGCATCGCGGCCCCGATTATGGTGTTGACAATGATATGAAACCGGGCCGCGCGATTGGCGGCACATGGAGGACTTATGCAGTTTGAAGGCACGTCGGCCTATGTGGCGGAAAAGGATCTCACTGTCGCGGTCAATGCGGCGATCAGGCTTGAACGGCCGCTTCTGGTCAAGGGGGAGCCGGGCACAGGCAAGACCGAACTGGCCCGCCAGATTTCTCAAGCCCTTGGGCTCGACCTGATCGAATGGTCGGTGAAATCGACGACCAAGGCACAGCAGGGACTGTATGAATATGATGCGGTCAGCCGGCTGCGTGACAGCCAGCTGGGTGACGAGCGCGTCAATGACGTGGCCAATTACATCCGCCGCGGCAAACTGTGGGAGGCCTTCGCCGCCGACAGGAAGACAGTATTGCTGATCGACGAAATCGACAAGGCGGATATCGAGTTTCCAAACGATTTGCTGCAAGAACTCGATCGGATGGAGTTCTTTGTCTACGAAACCGGTGAAACTATCCGCGCGCGGCAGCGGCCGATCGTGATCATCACATCAAACAACGAGAAGGAATTGCCTGACGCGTTCCTTCGCCGCTGCTTCTTCCATTATATCCGCTTTCCGGACATGGAAACGCTGCAGCGGATCGTCGATGTGCATTATCCGGGGATCAAGCAGGCGCTGGTGCGCGAGGCTTTGACCCAGTTTTACGCCGTTCGCGAAACAGCGGGCCTGAAGAAAAAACCATCGACCTCGGAAGCTCTCGACTGGATCAGACTGCTGGTCTCCGACGATGTCGAACCGGAAACCCTGCGCGGCGACGCCAAGAACGCGCTTCCGAAACTGCACGGCGCACTTTTGAAAAACGAGCAGGATGTGCATTTGTTCGAGCGGCTGGCCTTCCTGAACCGTCAACGCGGCGGATGAATATCATCAGGTAATGAATTAGCCATATATTGGTGCCACATTGGCTGACAGCATGAAAGCATTGAGGCGCCAATTTTGATCGTTGCCAATCTGACATATCAATGGCTTGGGCCGGCGGTATTCATTGCCGCAGGCGTAGCGTTTCTGCTGGTGTTCCTGCATGACCGCAAGCATCTGCCTGCATTGAGATTGTCCGGTGCCTTCTTTTTCACGGTTGTTGGTTTTGTTGCGGTCATGCTGATCGATGGCAAGCTGCGACCAGCGCTTCAGGCAGCAATCCTGACTTCGCTATTCGTCGGCCATTTTCTGCTGGTCTGGGGCGTGACTTCGCTTTATGGCCGAAAATTCCCGCGATTGATCTTCGGATGCGGGGTGATAGTGGCAGCTAGCATCATTTTCTATAGCAATTTTTATCCCTCGCTGTTTTGGCTGCGGGTGGCCGCCGCCAGCGGGTTTACGGTTTTTGTTGACCTGATTTGCGCGTTTCTGGTCTGGCGGACGAGAAGCCACCGCGTCGACATTGTCGTGTCCGTCATCTTCTTCGTCCATGCGGCGGCAACCCTGAACCGGATCATTCGGGTTCATCTGGCCGGGCCTGAACTGGTATCCGATGGAGCTTTCAAGATGTCTCCGCTGGTGTCATCCATGCAGACGGAGAATGCGATTTTCGCCATAGCCATCGGTCTGGCGCTGTTTGCGCGCCATTCGGTCAGTCTGCTGATGCGGCTCAACCGTCTGGCCGAAACCGATCCGCTGACCGGTCTCCTCAATCGCCGCGCTTTCGACGCCAGGGCTGCGGTGCTGCGGGGTGCGTCGGCGCCGCTGCCGACGGGGTTGATCATCTGCGACATCGATCTGTTCAAACGGGTCAATGATACCTATGGGCATGATGTTGGCGACACGGTTCTGAAGACTGTCGCACAGTTGTTGAAGAGGGAGGCCGGCCCGGGCTCCATCTGTGCGCGGCTCGGCGGCGAGGAATTCTGTATTCTGCTGCCCGAATCCAATTCCGAAATGACCCGGCTGGTGGCCACCCGGCTGCGGGTCGCGATCGAGACACAGCAGATTGTCTCGTCAGGCCGCAGGCTCAACCTTACCGCGAGCTTCGGATATTGCGAACTTGCGCCAGAGGATGAGCTTCGCGACGCCATGGCTGATGTCGATGCTGCTGTTTACCAGGCCAAGGCAGATGGTCGCAATCTTGTGCGTGTGGCGACCCCGACAATCGCCGAGCCGATCCGCCTTGCTGACCGGAGCAAAAGCGCCGTCTGAGATGCTCCGCATTCAGGTGGGAACCGGTGAAGCACCATGCGGGTCCACCTTTCAGTCAGGATCCGCCCGGCGAGAGCCATCAAACCGAGTGAACGAAAGCAGTCCGCAGGTCATTGAACGGTGTCAAGCCCGGGACATTGACCTCGCGTGCAACCGGATTTAGATTGGGTTTCGTGGTGATTTGGCCGGCCGGCTTGCAGCCACGTTAAAAAACTCGCTAAAGGGCCGACGGGACAGTTTCCCTCCGGACCGGCAGCGTTTGTTTCGCGGCCGGTTTTTCGTTGGAGCTCAGTGCCTCATGCCGATCCGTATTCCCGATGGTCTTCCCGCCCGCGATGTCCTGGTGCGCGAGGGCGTGCAAATTCTGGATGAATCCATTGCCGTGCGCCAGGATATCCGCCCTCTGCATATCGGTTTGCTCAACCTGATGCCCAACAAGATAGCGACGGAAACGCAAATTGCGCGGCTGGTCGGCGCTTCGCCGCTGCAGGTCGAATTGACGCTGGTGCGCATCGGATCACACGTCGCTAAAAACACCTCGGAAGATCATCTGATCAATTTCTACCATACCTGGGAAGAGGTGAAGCATCGCAAGTTTGATGGCTTCATCATCACCGGTGCGCCGATCGAAACATTGCCGTTCGAAGATGTCACCTACTGGCCCGAGATGGAGGAAATCCTCGACTGGACCACGACGCATGTGCATTCGAGCTTTTTTGTCTGTTGGGGGGCGATGGCGGCGGCCTGGCATTTCCACCGGGTGCCCAAGCGGGCGCTGAAGGAGAAGGCGTTTGGCATTTACCGGCACCGCAATCTCAATCCCGCGTCGCCCTATCTGATGGGATTTTCAGACGATTTCCAAGTCTCGGTGTCACGCTGGACAGAGGTCAAGCGTGAGGACCTGACGCCGGATTTCGACGTGTTGATGGAAAGCGACCAGACCGGGCTTTGTCTGTTGCACGAGACATTCGCCAACAGGCTCTATATCTTCAATCACATCGAGTATGATTCCGGCACGCTTGCGGAGGAATATTTCCGCGACGTGAATGCCGGAACGGCTATCAAGCCGCCGGACAATTATTTTCCAGGCGACAACCCCGACAACAAGCCCTCGAACAGGTGGCGCAGTCATGCGTTCCTGCTGTTTGGCAACTGGATCAACCAGGTTTACCAGACCACGCCGTTTGACATGAACGACATTGGCGCAGATCGTGTTGTGGCAAGGACGGGGGAGTAATCCGGTGGCGGCAACATTGCAAATTCGGCCGGTTGAAGCTGGCGACGAGGCCGAATGGCGCAGGCTGTGGACGCTGTATCTGGAATTCTATGAATCAAGCGTGCCGGAAGAGGTTTACCTGACCACATTCGCCCGCATCATTTCCGATCACGCGGCAAATGACGCGACGTTCTATAATCCGCGTGGCTTGCTGGCGCTCAGCGATGGCCATCCGGTGGGGCTGGTGCACTATTTCTACCATCGGCATTGCTGGCAGGTTGACCACGTGTGTTACCTGCAGGACCTGTTTGCCTCCCCGGAGGTTCGCGGTACCGGCGTTGGCCGGGCGCTGATCGAGGCGGTTTATGCCAGGGCCGATGCGGAGGGCTGCCCACGGGTTTACTGGATGACACAGGAATTCAACACCGAGGCCCGAAAACTCTATGACCGGATCGCTACACTGACACCGTTTGTCAAGTACAGCCGCTAACAATCCGCATCAGGTCAAGCTGGCCTGTTGCAGGATGGTGTGAGAAACTGCAGCCAGTCCGATGGATCCACGATCAGCCGATTGGGGAGTGGCGGAAGACAGATCATTCGAGAAAATTGTCGCCGCGGCGATAGGTCTTGTTGCCTGAAAACCAGTGACCGTCGGCACGGGTTATTTTCCCGATTCCGAGTTCGGCAACCGCTAAACAGGTTGGCAAGCGGATGGTATTGCGGCTAATGTGACGCGCATGTTCCTGCCGTTTTTCCTAGAACTCAAAGCCGCCAAAGTGCCGGTCTCGTTGCGCGAATATCTCACCCTTATCGAGGGGCTTGAGGCCGGGCTGTCGCGTTACGATATCGAGGGTTTTTATTATCTCGCCCGCGCCGCGCTGGTGAAGGATGAACGCCATATCGACCGTTTCGATCAGGTGTTTTCGCATTATTTCCGTGGTGTGGAGGCCATTGCCGGAGAAAGCCCGGTGGATGCCCGCGCCTTGCCCGAAGAATGGCTCAGACGCATGGCGGAGAAACATCTCAGCGCTGAGGAAAAGAAACTGATCGAGAGCCTGGGCGGCTTCGACAAGCTGATGGAAACCCTCAAGCAGCGGCTCGAAGAGCAGCAGGGGCGGCACCAGGGCGGCTCGAAGTGGATCGGCACGGCGGGGACGTCGCCGTTTGGAGCCTATGGCTACAATCCCGAAGGTGTCCGGATCGGTCAAAACGAAAGCCGGCACCGGCGCGCAGTGAAGGTCTGGGACAAGCGGGAGTTCCGCAACCTCGATGACACGGTGGAGCTTGGCACGCGCAATATCAAGATTGCGCTCAGGAGGCTCAGGCGCTGGGTGCGTGAGGGCGCGGCTGAGGAATTCGATCTACCGGGCACGATCCAGTCCACTGCGGAACATGGCTGGCTCGACGTCAAGACCCGCCCGGAGCGGCGCAATGCGGTCAAGCTGCTGATGTTTTTTGATATTGGCGGTTCGATGGATGATCACATCAAGGTGGTCGAGGAGTTGTTTTCGGCGGCCCGCAGCGAATTTCGGCACATGGAATATTTCTATTTCCACAACTGCCTCTACGAAGGGGTCTGGCGCGACAACCGCCGGCGCCGCCAGGAAGTGCTGCCGACGAGCGAGGTGTTGCGCACCTACGGTTCGGATTATCGCGTCATTTTTGTCGGCGACGCGGCCATGAGTCCCTACGAGATTGTCACTCCGGGCGGTTCGGTCGAGCACTGGAACGAGGAGCCGGGTCAGGTCTGGCTGAGGCGGGTGCTCGATCATTTCCACAAGGCCGCCTGGCTCAACCCCACGCCGGAGGCCTATTGGGCCCATACGCATTCCACCGCGCTGATCCGGCAACTGTTTGGCGACCGGATGTTTCCCATGACGCTTTCAGGGCTCGAGGCGGCGACCCGTCAACTCACCAGATAAGGCGTTCTTGCGTTGGCCCGTTTATCAGGTCATGCCGCGAGCGGACGTCAGCCAACCCCTTTGACCGGAGACAAGCCATGGCGATCGAGGAATTCGGCCAGACAGCGAATGGCGAGACGGTGCATCGTGTGACGCTGGATGGCGGTGGTCTGACCGCCAGGATCATGACCTGGGGCGCCACATTGCAGGAGTTGCGGCTGGAAGGTCATATGCCGCCGCTGACGCTCGGGTTTCCGGATTTTGCCAGCTATCCCGCCCATTCCCCTTATTTCGGGCAAACGCCGGGCCGGCATGCCAACCGGATCTCCGGCGGCCGGTTCGTGCTTGACGGTATCAGCTATCAGCTCGAGTGCAACGAGCGCGGCATCACCCATCTGCATGGAGGCAGTGCCGGCACCGCCAAGCGGCTGTGGACTCTGGACAGCTACGGCACGAACCACGCGGTGTTTTCGATCATCGATCCGGACGGCCAGTCGGGCTATCCGGGCACGATGAAAATCGAAGCGCGCTACGAGCTGCGTCCCGGCGGCTGCATGGCGATCACCTATACCAGCGTTACCGATCGTCCGACGCTCGCCAATATCGTCCATCACAGCTACTTCAATCTCGATGGGTCGGAAACCATTCTCGATCATGAGATGATGATCGCCGCCGATCACTATCTGCCTGTCGATGATGACCAGATTCCCACCGGCGAGATCAAACTGGTCGAGGGCACGGATTTCGATTTCCGGGAATTGCGGCCGATCCGCCGTGTCGGGCCTGACGGACAGGTGCTTTACGACAACAATTATTGCATTTCGGATGAACGCGAGCCGGTCCGCACCATTGCGCTGGCGCGATCAATGTGGTCGGGAGTCGCCATGGAGTTGCGCTCGACCGAGCCGGGCCTGCAGTTCTACTCCGGCTTCAAGATCAAGCCCACGATTGCGGGTTTGAATGGCAAACCCTATGGTCCCCATGCCGGGTTCTGCCTCGAAACCCAGAGCTGGCCGGACAGTCCCAACCATGCCGGCTTCGCCGGCGCCGTGCTGCGGCCGGGCGAGAAACTCGTTCAGCATACCGAGCATGTGTTTATCCGCAGCTGACAGATACCGGGCGTTCACCGATGGTGCGAGCGGCATCATCCCAAGCATTGATCGCAGGCGGATACCCACCTGAAATGCCTTAATCGAGAAGCAGCCGATTGACGACACGCGGCTTGTCTCCGGGATTATCTCCCGGAGCGATGATGATGGCTTCGCCTTCACGCGGCGTGGTGCCGGAAATGGTCTTGATCAACGCGGGATGCGTAACCATCAACTGATTGCCGGCGCGGTCGAATTCTTCCACGGCGGTGATCAGTTCGGGCGGAATGACATCGGGATCCGCGCCGCCGACAATCGAATTGAGATAGGCTTTGGTCTCGACTTCGCGGCGCCCGAAGGCAAGTTCGGCGGTTTCCAGGGCACGACAGAACTCGCCGGCATAGATTGCGCCGATGGATACGGCACGGGCCGCAAACCGCATGCCGATGCGGCGGGCCTCCTGAATGCCCCGGTCGGACAAGCTTTTCCGGTTCTCACAATCGCCAAGATCCGGCCTGAGTGGCTCCCCGCCGCCCGGGGTGCGGGAATATCCGAGCAGAATGGTGTAGCCGCCCTGCGCCAGCCGGGCCCAGGCAGCCTCGGTGGCGAAGCTTTTAGCAGGCATTGCAATAGCGACGATGGCCATTACGAGGATGACGGCCGATGGCCAGCGTCTCAAGACAGGTTTCATGGTACCAATCTAGTGTTTTTACCCGGTGATGTAAGGGGCAATGATCGTGACCGGCGAAACTCTGGTAATCGAACATCAGTTCCGGGCTGTCAGGCCGGCCGGCTTTGCATTGAGTGTCAGCGCAGATTGACCGCGTAATGGATGTCGCGGGAAATGCACCGCGACCATCTCAGCTCCACCGGACGGTTTTCAAGGTCGTGTGCAACCCGGCTGATCAGCAGCAGCGGTTCGCCCGTTTTGCAACCGAGTTTGGCGGCGTCGCGGGCACTTGCGGCAATGGCTTTCAGCCGTTCGCCGGCGCTGGCGATGGTGATGCCCCAGCGTTCGGAATAGAGCCGGTAGACATTGTTGGGGATTTCGGTGAGCTCGCCAAATCCCGGAAACCGCCCGGCCGGCAGGGTTATGGTCTCGACCAGCATGGGTTGGCCGGCAAGGGAGCGGATGCGCTCGATGCGCCAGACGCCGTCGCCTTCCTTTATGCCGAGCGCGGTGGCTTCAGCCTTTGTCGCCTTGGCTGCTCCATGGCTGATCACTTTGGAATCGGGAAAGCTGGCAATGCCCTCGTCAGGCACCAGCCGGTAGAACTGGAACAGGATGCGGCTTTCCTCCGGCTCGGCGACATAGGTGCCGCGCCCTTGCCTGCGGATCAGCATGTTGTCGGCAGTCATGGAATCGAGCGCCTTGCGCACGGTGCCCTGACTGACATGGAGCTGGCGGGCCAGTTCCATTTCGCTGGGCAGCGGCATGCCCGGCGTCCAGGTGCCATCGACGAGACGCTTTACCAGCTGGTCGCGCACCTGGGCATAGAGCGGCTTGAAACCAATCTGGCCGGTCGGGTTTTCCGTCTCGTCGGTCATTTTTCCCTCGCTTTCAGCATTTTCCATAGCTGATGACGGTTGACATCGCCAATTTCTTGTATCTTATGTCTTATATAAGACCTGTCCAGTGGGCAGGCGGAAAAATTCACGCTTTTCCGGATCAGGAGGATAGATTGACCATACCGCAACTGCTCGTTCACGATCACAAGGACAATGTCGGCGTCGTTGTTGTTGAAGGCCTTGCCGCTGGCACCAAGATGCTCGGCGTCGTCACCCATGACAATTCCAGTTTCGAGCTCGATTCCAATGCCGATGTGCCGATCGGTCACAAGGTGGCGCTGAAAGACATCAAGTCGGGTGATACGGCGATCAAATATGGCGAGGACATCGGCAAGTTCGTTGCCGACGTCAAAAAGGGCGACCACGTCCACACCCACAATCTCAAGACCAAGCGTTGGTAGGAGCGGCTCCCATGGCATCGAAATATTCCAATCTCACATTCATGGGCTACCGGCGTGAAAACGGCCGTGTCGGCGTGCGCAATCACGTCATCATCCTGCCTGTGGATGACATCTCGAATGCGGCTTGCGAAGCGGTCGCCAACAACATCAAGGGCACGATGGCGCTTCCGCACGCCTATGGCCGGTTGCAGTTCGGTGAGGATCTTGATCTGCATTTCCGCACCATGATCGGCACCGGGGCGAACCCGAATGTGGCCGCCGTGGTGGTGATCGGCATTGAGCCGGGCTGGACCAAGAAGATCGTCGACGGCATCGCCGCCACCGGCAAGCCGGTGACCGGCTTCTCGATCGAGCAGAATGGCGACCTGAAGACCATCATGAATGCCTCGAAGGTGGCCAAGGAGTATGTCCACTTTGCTTCCGAATTGCAGCGCGAAGAGTGCTCGATCTCGGAATTGTGGGTCTCGACCAAATGCGGCGAGAGCGACACCACCACCGGCCTGGGCTCCTGCCCGACCGTGGGCAACATGTATGACAAGCTTTTGCCGGAAGGCATTTACGGCTGCTTCGGCGAAACTTCGGAAATCACCGGTGCTGAACATATCTGCAAGGCCCGCGCAATCAACGAGGAAGTTGGCGAGCGCTGGTACAAGATGTGGGAAGCCTACCAGAACGACGTCATCTTCGCCCATCAGACCGACGATCTGTCCGACAGTCAGCCGACCAAGGGCAATATCGAGGGCGGACTGACGACGATCGAGGAAAAGGCGCTGGGCAATCTCGAGAAGATCGGCCGTACGTCGAAATTTATCGACATTCTCGAGCCTGCCGAGCAGCCGAAAACCGGCAAGGGCCTGTACTTCATGGATTCCTCGTCGGCGGCAGCGGAATGTGTCACGCTGATGGCTGCCGGCGGTTACGTGGTGCACACGTTCCCAACCGGCCAGGGCAACGTGGTCGGCAACCCGATCGTGCCGGTGATCAAGATCAGCGCCAATCCGCGCACGGTTCGCACCATGGGCGAGCACGTCGATGTCGATGTCTCGGGCATTCTGCGGCGGGATATGACCATTGATGAAGCCGGTGATGCGCTGATCGAGATGATCGTTCGCACCTCCAACGGTCGCTCCACAGCAGCCGAAGCGCTCGGACACCGTGAATTCTCCATGACAAAACTCTATCGTTCGGCCTAGTCGGACAAGGCAGGCGAGTTTTTCATGGTGGATATTGTCATCACCGAATTCATGGACGAGGCGGCAGTTGCCCGCCTCGCCCAACATTATGATACCCATTACGATCCCAAGCTGGTCGATGATCCCGCAGCGATGCATGGTCATCTGACATCGGCGCGGGCGTTGATCGTGCGCAACCGCACCCAGGTGCGCGAAGCGTTGTTGAGCATGGGTCCGAAGCTTCGTGTGGTCGGACGGCTCGGTGTCGGGCTCGACAATATCGATGTCGCAGCCTGCAAGGCGCGCTCGATCAAGGTGATCCCGGCGACTGGAGCCAATGACCTGTCGGTGGCCGAGTACGTGATCACGACCGCGTTGATGCTGTTGCGCGGGGCCTTTCTGCGTTCCGCAGAGGTGGCTGCCGGCGCCTGGCCGCGGCAATCCATGATGGGACGGGAGCTTGCCGGCAAGACCATCGGGCTTGTCGGCTATGGTTCTATTGCCCGCGAAGTGGCCTGGCGGGCGCATATGATGGGCATGCAGATCGTTGCCTATGACCCGTTTCTCGCAGCCGATCATCCCGGCTGGCAGATCGCCCGCAATGTGTCGCTGGACGCGGTGCTGGAACTCTCCGATGTGGTTTCGCTGCATACGCCGCTGACGGATGCGACGCAGCACATGATCGATGCGCGGGCGCTGGCTACAATGAAGCCGGACGGGGTTCTGATCAATGCCGCGCGTGGCGGAATCGTCGACGAAGCGGCGTTGGCGGAGGCCTTGCGTAACGCCAGGCTCGGCGGTGCGGCGCTGGATGTGTTCGAGGTCGAGCCGTTGACGGCGGAAGCCGGAGAGAAATTCATGGATCTCGAGAATCTGGTGCTGACGCCGCACATAGCCGGTGTCACCGGAGAATCAAATGAGCGCGTTAGTCATCTAATCGCGGAAAAGGTGCTTGAGGCGCTGGGGAACAAGACATGAGCGATATGCTAACGATGACGCCCGAGGCGGTTACCGACCTCATCATTGGCGCCCTGATGCGCAGCCGGACTTCGCAGGAGAATGCAGGTTCGGTGGCGCTCGCGCTGCTGGCTGCGGAACTGGCCGGTCAGAACGGCCATGGATTGCGGCGGGTGGCGGCCTATGCGGCGCAGGCGCGAAGCGGAAAGGTCGATGGCTTTGCCATACCTTCCAGCGAAATGCTCAGACCGGCAGCACTGGCAATCGATGCCGGCAACGGCTTTGCCTACCCGGCGATGGATCTGGCGCTTGACTGGCTGCCCGATGCGACGAAAAAGCAAGGCATCGCCATCGCAGGCATTCGCCGTTCGCACCATTGCGGGGTCGCCGGCGTGGTCGTCGAAGCCCTGGCCGAGCGCGGCGTTGCGGCGCTGATGGTTGCCAACGCGCCGGCGGCGATGGCGCCGTGGGGTGGACGGCGCGCGCTGTTCGGCACCGATCCGATCGCGTTCGCAGCGCCGCTGTCGGGAGCCGGACCGGTCGTTGTCGATATATCCTTGTCCAAGGTCGCGCGCGGCAAGATCATGGCGGCCGCACAAAAAGGCGAGCCGATCCCGGAAGGCTGGGCGCTCGATCCAGATGGTGCACCGACAACCGACGCCAACGCCGCGATGGCCGGTACAATGATCCCGCTCGGTGACGCCAAGGGCACGGCTCTGGCCCTGATGGTAGAACTGCTCTGCGCCGGGTTGACCGGCGCCAATTATGCCTGGCAGGCGACTTCGTTCTTCGAAGACAAGGGCGATCCGCCGGGCACCGGTCAGGCGATTATCGCGATCGATCCGGATGCATTCGGGCCGGGTGGCGCCGAACGCATGGCGTTGATGGCCGATATGGTCGCAGGCACCGAGGGTGCGCGTCTGCCCGGTCGCAGACGCCAGCAGATTCGCGCGGATTACATGGAAAATGGAATTCCGGTGGATGCGGACCTGGCTCAATCCATCCGCGCGATCGGCGTTTGAGCCGGGCGCGGACTTGCCGAGTTCCTGCAAACCTCAGTAGAGCAGCCTGACGGCGACCAGGGTTATGGCCGGGAACATGGTCAGGATGGCGACGCGGATGATATCGGTCATGACGAAGGGGAAGACACCCCGGTAGGTCGCCGACAAAGGTGTGTCCCTGGCCATCGAATTGATCACGAACAGGTTCATGCCGACCGGCGGTGTTATCAGTCCCACCTCCACGACAATCAGCACGATAATGCCGAACCAGAGCGCGAATTCCTCTGGCGTAAGGCCGAAATCGAGCGCCGACATGATCGGGAAGAAGATCGGCACGGTCAGAAGGATCATCGACAGCGAGTCCATGACGCAACCGAAAATGAGATAGAGCAGCAGAACCGCGACCATCACCACCCAGGGATTGAAGCCCTGGCTGCCGACGTAAGCGGCGGCGGTCTGCGGCAACAGGCTCAATGCCAGAAACGCATTGTAGACACCTGCGCCAAAGACGATGAGGAAGATCATGCCGGTGGCGCTGGCGGTGGCGAGGATCGAAGATTTCAGCGTCGATCTGTTGAGCCCGCCATTCGCCAGCGCAATGACACCGGTGCCAAAGGCGCCAATCGCCGCAGCCTCGGTGGGAGTGAAGATGCCGGCATAGATGCCGCCGACCACGGCGATGAATACGAGCAGGACCGGCCAGACCGCGACCAGGCTTGAGAGCCGTTCGGAAGAGGGCGCGCGTTCCCGGTGACCTGCGGAGCCGGGCTTGAGCCGGACATAGATGGCGATGGCGATCATGTAGCCAATTGCGGCCAGGATGCCAGGAATGAAGGCCGCGACAAACAGCTTGGCGATGTTCTGTTCGGTCAGGATGGCGTAGATCACCAGGATCACCGAAGGCGGAATGAGTATGCCGAGCGTGCCGCCGGCGGCAAGCGCGCCGGTTGCGAGTTCGCCGGAATAGCCGTAGCGGCGCAGTTCCGGCAGTGCGACCTGTCCCATGGTGGCAGCCGTCGCCAGCGACGAGCCGCAAATCGCGCCAAAACCCGCGCAGGCGCCGACAGCGGCCATGGCGACGCCGCCCTTCCTGTGGCCCATCCAGGTTTCGGCTGCCTTGAACAGCGCCTGCGACATGCCGCCCAGGGTGGCGAACTGTCCCATCAGCAGAAACAGCGGAATGATCGACAGCGAGTAGCTGGAAAACGTGCCCCAGGTCAGGTTCTTGAGTTGGGCGAAAATCATCAGGAACGAGCCGTTGATGAAATAGCTGCCGCCGATGCCCGCTATCAGCATGGCCAGACCGATGGGGATCCGCAGGAAGATCAGGACCAGCAAAACAGGAAAGGAAAGCAGCGCGATGTCGATGTTGGTCAATGCACAATTTCCCCGTGGGCCTGATCCTGCCCGGTGACAAGCGCCCTGGCGCTCAGAACCACGCACCAGAAGCTTACCAGCACAAAGCCGATAGCGCCGATGAGGCCGGACGCGTAGGCCCACCAGATAGGGTACTGGATGATGAAGGTGGTTTCACCGTAGGCCAGCTTGTCGAGGGTTCCGTCCCAGTGCTTCCAGGTCAACAGCAGCGCGATTGCTAGCATCAGCAGATCAGCGACCATATCGATAAACCGGTTAATCCGGCCGCCCATATGCATGGTCAGGATTTCCACCGACGCATGGCCGCGGTTGATCTGAACCCAGGGCAGAAACGCGAAAACTGCAAACCCGGTGCCCAGTTCGACAAGTTCGAAATCACCGCGGATCGGGCCGAGACCGATCCAGAGCAGTGCTCGTCCGGTTACCGATGTCACCGTGGTCAGGATGACCGCAATCAGTGCCAAACCGCCCAGGATGGCCAGAAAGCCCGCCAACAGCCGCATCAAGCGGTCAATCCGGTCAAGCATTGGCCATATCCTGAATGTCGCGCCCCGGAATCAGCGGCGGGCGCGAGTTGAGTGTTTCACGATCGAACCCGGCCAACGCCTTGTAGCGGCCGGCGTGATCGGCGAGTTCCTGCGGGCTCATCACCTCGTCTATCGCGTCGAACAAGCCCTGACATTTTTCTTCCACCACCTGCATGATCTGATCCGGTCCGTTTCCGCGGTTGGCCAGGACAATCTTGCTGGTGGCCGGGCGCCGTTCGTCCTCATAGGCGATCAGGGCAGTTTGCGATATCTTTTGTTCGACCAGGCATTTGCCCAGAACGCGGGCATCGAGAATGGCCTGCGATGCGCCGTTTGAACCGATGGGATACATCGGGTGGGCTGCGTCGCCCATCAAGGTGACACGACCGTCGCGCCAATTGTCGAGCGGATCGCGGTCGACCATCGGATATTCATAGATCTGCCCCGCGCTTCTGATCAGCGCCGGAATGTCGAGCCAGTCGAACTTCCAGCTTTCGAAAGCTGGCAGGAAATCGGCGATGTTGCCTGCCCGGTTCCAGTCCTCGCGGTTCCAGAGCGCATCGGGCTGTTTCTTGATTTCAGCTACCCAGTTGATGTCGGCGAGCCCGGTTTCGGGGTCGGTTTCGGAAATAGGGTAGGTGACGAATTTTTGCCATTCATGCCCGGCCATGGCCATGGTGGCGCCGGTCAGGAAGGGTTTGGCGCGGCTGATGGCCCGCCACAAGACAGCACCGCCCCAGACGGGAGGACCCTCGCCGGGATTCATCTGCGCGCGAATTGCGGAATGAATCCCGTCAGCGGCCACGAGAATGCTGCCCTGCTCTGTTCTGGTTTCGCCGTTGCGGTTTGTCAGATGCAGGACCACGCCGTTGGCGTCCTGCGAAAAGCCGGTGGCTTTCCAGCCGGTCGCGACGGCGTCGGTCCCGAGCTGGTCGCAGACGGCCCGCATCAGCATCAGTTGCAGCTTGCCGCGGTGGACCGACAGTTGCGGCCAGTTGTAGCCGTCCTCACGCCCGCGCGGTTCAGACCAGATGGGACGTCCGTGTTTGGAAAAATATGCGACTTCGCGGGTTCGGATGCCGATGTCCTCGAACCAGGCATCGAGACCTAACTCCATCAGTTCGCGGATGGCATGGGGTTGCAGATTGATTCCCACACCAAGCGGATGAATTTCCTCGACCTGCTCGAACAGCCTGACCGGAACACCGATCTGGCGGCAAGTCAACGCAAAGGTCAATCCGGCAATGCCGGCGCCGGCAACAAGTATGGTCATCGTCGAAACTCGCAATATCGGACCGGCGAAGCGCAAGCCTGTCGAGGCCGAACTTCGCCGGATCTGTGTGGTCTGCCGACTTACTTGGTGTTGTTGGCGATCATCTCCTGCGCCTTGGCGTAAAGGGCCTCGCCGTCGATGCCCTTGTCTTTCATTTCGACAAACCAGGCGTCACGTACCTTTTCGCCGACTTCTTTCCAGCGCGCCACTTCAGCCTCGTCCAGAACAATGATTTCGTTGCCAGTGTCCTCGGCGATCTTGCGTCCGGGCGCATCGAAGGAGGCTTGCGTCTTGCCGGCGAAGGCCGAGAAATCCGCGCCGGTGTTATCGTCGATCACCTTCTTGAGGTCATCTGGAAGGCTATCGTATTTGGCCTGATTCATGGCAAGCACAAAGGCTGCGGTGTAGAGCGCGTGGTCGCCGGAGAACTCGGTGTGCGTGTCGACGAGTTCAGCAATCTTGAGCGACGGGGTCACTTCCCAGGGAATGACGGTTCCGTCGATCACGCCCTTGGACAGTGCTTCCGGGATTGCGGGAACCGGCATGCCGACCGGCTCGGCGCCGAGTTCGGCGAGCAGGCCGTTGATGACCCGCGTCGGACCGCGCAGTTTCTTGCCCTGCATGTCTTCGAGCTTGCGCACACCCTCACCCTTGGCATGAATGACGCCAGGGCCGTGCACCCAGGTTGCCAGGATCTTGATGCCCTGGAATTCCTGGGCTTCCATATCGGACTTGAAAAGGTCCCAGTAGGCGCGGGAGGTGGCTTCCGCATTGGTCATCATGAAGGGAAGCTCGAAGACCTCAACGCGGGGAAACCGTCCAGGTGTGTAGCCGGGCAGGGTCCATACAATGTCGACCACGCCGTCGCGGGCCTGATCCATCAGTTGCGGCGGCGTGCCGCCCAGCGCCATGCCCGAGAATACCTCAACCTTGATGCGTCCGCCGGACTCGGTGCCGATCTTCTCGGCCCACGGGATAAGAACGCCTGCCGGCACATTGGCCTGGGCCGGCAGGAACTGGTGCATCCGCAAGGTGACCTCCTGCGCGGCAGCACCAACCGATGATGCGCCAAATGCAGACAATGCGAGCGCCGCAACAGCGGCGGATTTCAGGAAATTGCGCTTTTTCATTGTATCCTCCCAGATTGATTATGCGGCCCCAAAACCGCTGTTCCCCAGAAAGTAGGGTTAATTTTTGTAACTGCCTAGGGTTTGTTGCATATCATTGCCCCGATGTCGTCATCCGCAACCTGCCCGGCTGCCAAATGGCGGCTCACGTCTCCTCGTAACGGCGGAAATCAGATTAACCGACCGTTCAGTTAATTATAGGCAGAAAAAACTTTGGCCGACAAGCGCCTTATCCAAACGCAGACGAAAGGCTTATACTCCCCGGCCGGCTGCAGGGTCGCATGAGAAAAATACCTCCACAGTCTCGCCAGTCTTGCCGGCTGTCTTGAAGGGTTGGCGCATTATTCCCAGTTTCCCTGTTGATCCTTTTGCAAAAAAAGAAAATGATAGCCGAAGGGTGAGAGAGCAATGTGCACTCCAGGGAGGAAATTGATGGCGACTGTATCAATGACCGTGAACGGGCGAACCGTCTCCGGCCAATGTGAGGACCGGACGCTTCTGGTCCAGTTTATTCGTGAAAATCTCGGGCTTACGGGAACGCATGTCGGGTGTGATACATCCCAGTGCGGTGCCTGTGTTGTTCATGTTGATGGCAAGGCTGTCAAATCCTGCACAATGCTCGCCGCGCAGGCCGACGGGTCGGAGGTCATGACCATCGAGGGACTGGCCTCCGGTGGAGAATTGCATCCGGTGCAGGCGGCATTTCGCGAGCATCACGGCCTGCAGTGCGGATTTTGCACGCCGGGCATGATCATGTCGGCTGTCGACATGATCAAGCGGCACGGTGGCCAGCTTGATGAAAAGACCGTCCGGGCGGAGCTGGAAGGCAATATCTGCCGCTGTACCGGCTACCATAATATCGTCAAAGCCATTCTCGATGCGGCGTCCAAGATGGGCGACGGCACCAGGATCGCGGCCGAATAGGCAAAGCCTGAACAGGCAATGGCGAAAGGCGGCAGACAATGCGGACCATCGAGAGACAGGCAAGGGATTGGTGATTGAAAGCGCTCGAACCGGGTAGTCGATCCGGTTTTTGTATCAGCTTCAGATTACTGTCCGGCAGCCCGGTCGAAATAGTCCGCACCGGCTTTTCTCCAACACCCAACCGGAGGAGTTTGAGACATGGGAATGGAAGGCATCGGCGCCCGCGTGGCGCGTAAGGAAGAC
>NZ_JBDWHW010000151.1:0-101978 GCF_039975035.1 Hoeflea sp.
CTGTCTCAAGGATCATGGTGCCTGGCTGCTGTTGTGCCGCACCCTATAAGCTTGAAACAAAAAAACCTCCGGCTGGCGCTGGAGGTTTGTCGGATTTCGGGACCCGGCACTGCCGGGCCCTTGCGGTTCTGCCTTGAGAGGTTCTCAGCTTTCGTCGTCGTCTTCCGGTTCGCTGCGTTTCATCGAGGTCAGTTTGGCGAAGACCGCATCGGCATCGATTTCCTTCTCGCCGTCATCTTCCCCTGCCAGATGCGCGGATTCAGTCTCGCGGGCGGAGACCAGCACACTGCCGTGCTCGGCTTCCGAGGCCGCGCCGCGGTTCTTGGAGGCGCGCTCCACTTCCAGATCAAGGTCGATCTGCGTGCACAGACCCAGCGTGACCGGATCCATCGGCGTCAGATTGGCGGCGTTCCAATGGGTGCGACCGCGGATCTGCTCAATGGTCGACTTGGTGGTGCCCACCAGACGCGAGATCTGCGCGTCCTTGAGTTCAGGGTGATTGCGAACCAGCCACAAAATGGCGTTGGGCCGGTCCTGCCGCTTGGATACCGGAGTATAGCGGGGTCCCTTGCGCTTGGCTTCGGGCACGTGAACCTTCGGCTCGGACAGTTTCAGCTTGTGCTCGGGATTGGCTTCAGCGAGAGAAATTTCCTCGCGCGCAAGCTGTCCGGTCGCCACCGGGTCGAGACCCTTGATGCCTTGCGAGGCTTCGCCGTCGGCAATAGCCTTCACCTCAAGCGGGTGAAGCTTGCAGAATTGCGCGATCTGATCGAAGCTCAATGCAGTGTTGTCGACAAGCCAGACGGCGGTCGCCTTAGGCATGAGAAGCTGCTGTGCCATGAATACAATCCTCCTGTCCGTCCGCTCCGGGGGCGCGGGCCGTGGATGAAACCACCATTTCCGGGAAATCGGCGTCGTTATAACCGCAAGCCCGGCCAATTGCAATTGGCGCGGCATGGTTTCGCAAACCGGCCCAATGTCTAATTGCCGCGACGGACTTCGCTGGTATTAATGGTCGCCATGAAAGCCGGGTTGGGCTTAAGATGGCGCGGAAGCGCGTGCCCGTTAGTGAGGAGGTTCACATGTCACAGAAAACGTACAAAGTCCTGAAAGACGCAAAATCCAGAGCGTTGATTGATGATGAGACATACCAGAAATGGTACAAGCAAAGCATCAAGGATCCGGACAAGTTCTGGGACAAGCACGGCAAGCGGATTGACTGGTTCAAACCCTACACCAAGGTCAAGAACACCAGTTTTAACGGCAAGGTGGCGATCAAGTGGTTTGAAGACGGGCTGACCAATGTCTCCTACAATTGCATCGACCGTCACCTTGAAAAGCGCGGCGATCAGGTGGCGATCATCTGGGAAGGCGACAACCCGTATGATGACAAGAAGATCACCTATCGCGAGCTTTACGACCAGGTTTGCCGCCTTGCCAATGTGATGAAATCCAGTGGCGTTAAAAAGGGTGACCGGGTCACCATCTACATGCCGATGATTCCCGAAGCGGCCTATGCGATGCTCGCCTGCACGCGTATCGGCGCAATTCACTCGATTGTTTTCGGCGGATTTTCGCCCGATGCGCTGGCGGGCCGAATCAGCGACTGCGAATCAACCTTCGTCATTACCGCCGATGAAGGCCTTCGCGGCGGCAAGAAAGTTCCGCTCAAGCACAATGCCGATCTTGCCATCAAGATCGCCGAACGCGATGGCGTTATCGTCAAGAACGTGCTGGTTGTTCAGCGCACCGCCGGCAAGATCGAATGGTTCGATGCGCGGGATATCTGGTACCATGAGGCTGTTGCCGCGGCGAAACCGGATTGCCCGCCTGCGAAGATGAAGGCCGAAGATCCGCTGTTCATCCTGTACACATCAGGCTCGACCGGTAAACCGAAAGGCGTGCTGCACACCACCGCCGGCTATCTGGTCTATGCCTCGATGACCCATGAATATGTCTTCGATTACCACGAAGGCGACATCTACTGGTGCACCGCCGATGTCGGCTGGGTGACCGGGCATTCCTACATTGTCTACGGGCCGCTCGCCAATGGCGCGACCACACTGATGTTTGAAGGTGTGCCGAACTATCCCTCGCCGAGCCGGTTCTGGGATGTGGTCGACAAGCATCAGGTCAACATCTTCTATACCGCGCCAACGGCTATTCGCGCGCTGATGGGGGCCGGAGACGCGCATGTCCAAAAGACCTCGCGCAAATCGCTGAGAACGCTGGGCTCCGTCGGCGAGCCGATCAACCCCGAAGCCTGGGAATGGTACTACAACGTCGTCGGCGACAAGAAATGCCCGATTGTCGATACCTGGTGGCAGACCGAAACCGGCGGCATCATGATCACGCCGCTGCCGGGCGCCACCGCTCTCAAACCCGGATCGGCAACGCGGCCGTTCTTCGGCGTGGAGCCTCAACTGGTTGACAGCGACGGCGATGTGCTGGAAGGCACGGCAGAAGGCAATCTGTGCATCACGGATTCCTGGCCAGGTCAGATGCGCTCGGTCTATGGAGATCATGACCGATTCATCCAGACCTACTTCTCGACCTACAAGGGCAAA
This sequence comes from Hoeflea sp., assembly GCF_039975035.1. Taxonomy (GTDB): domain Bacteria; phylum Pseudomonadota; class Alphaproteobacteria; order Rhizobiales; family Rhizobiaceae; genus Hoeflea. The sequence continues at coordinate 2,568 of NZ_JBDWHW010000151.1, forward strand.
TACTTCACCGGCGACGGCTGCCGCCGCGATGAAGACGGCTATTACTGGATCACCGGGCGCGTCGATGACGTGATCAATGTGTCGGGCCACCGCATGGGCACGGCGGAAGTGGAAAGTGCGCTGGTGTCGCATGATTCCGTCTCGGAAGCCGCGGTGGTCGGTTATCCGCACGACGTCAAGGGACAGGGCATCTACTGCTACATCACCCTGATGGAAGGCCAGGAAGGCGGCGATGATCTCAGGAAGGCTCTGGTGAACCATGTTCGCCACGAAATCGGCCCGATCGCCTCGCCCGACAAGATCCAGTTCTCGCCAGGTCTTCCCAAAACCCGCTCAGGCAAGATCATGCGCCGGATCCTGCGCAAGATCGCCGAAGACGAATTTGGCGCGCTGGGCGACACCTCGACACTGGCCGATCCCGGCGTTGTCGATGATCTGATCGCCAACCGTCAAAACAAGAAGGGCTGACCTGTCACCCGGAATACCGGGCGACAGATTTGCCGTAAACTCAACATGGAGCCCGCCCGATCAATTCAGGCGGGCTTTTTCATGAAGGGCGGATGAAGCACGGGGGCTGCAAGGATTCAGCTGATGTGGTGCAAGACCGGATCATCCCATTCGGGAAAAGGCATACGCCACGATGAAAGCCACCATGATACTGAGCGCCATCGCCATCTCCGCGCCGCAGGACGGGCCGATGATTGTCAAATCCGCGCAGTTCGCGATCAAATCACCGGCGTCCACCGCCTGTCCGGCGCCTGAAAAATCAACCGCCTGGAGCTTCACCAGCATACCCGGAACGGTGTCTTACATGGTCGTGCGCAAGGGCGGCAGCGTGAGCGGCCGCTTCAAGGCCAGGCCGTCAAAGCCGCCTCGGTGCGATGGCCACGATCAAGCGCTGCTTCGAGGTGAAGTTCGCCATCAATGCCGGGTCCGGCGGCATCGTTTTCAACTGGGCGCCGCTGAAGGCGAGTTGCAAAATCCAGCTGGGCGGCTGGTCCCTGAATGCCACTTGCCCCTTGCAATCAGTCAGATCCCGATACAGACTGGGTTGTCTTTAACAAGTGAAAGGAGGTGATCCGATGTCGAGTGATTCCCATAAGCCGGTTCGTACGATTCGGATTGCCGGACTTCGGAGCAGCCTCTGAAGAGCCGGTGATACTGACAAGTCCCGATCCTTCGCGAAGCGATCGGGCAGGCGTCCAACCGGCGCTGGAATTCACGAAGGCCATCTCAAAGGGTGGCCTTTTTGATTGGCGCCCCAATGCCGCGGTCTGTGCACGATAACGGCGCGGGCCGGATGGCACCGGCACATGGCTGCAATCGGTGCGATCTGAAATCAACCGGCTGCAGGGCAAGAATATCGCCAGGCCGAACCTCGCTGATATCGGCGGGCACGGTCGCAATAGCCTGTGCCATCGCAAATGGCAGAAGACTGGCGGATGCCCCCCAGCCGAGGCGTTCAAGCAAAGGGCGCCCGAATTCATCGGTACGGGACCAGGATACCGCAAGGTACTCGATACGGCCCTGTCTGCAGGTATAGCCGAAATCAGCGACGCCTTTCAAAGCCTTCCCCCGTGTCCGGCTCAAGACCAGCTTTCTTGCGGATTGCCGGCCATGCGATCTGCATTAAGGTTATGGCACAGGCATACGGATTTACGGGAAGCCCGAAATACAGTGCAGAGCCCAATCTGCCCACCGTCACAGGCTTGCCCGGGCGCATCGCAACCATCAGCACTTCGAGTTCAGCCGTCTCGCGCTGCAGCACGTCAAGCATGTGGCCTTCCTCGCCGGGAAGGCGGATATGCCTGCCGTGTGGAGGCTTTTCGCGGAAGGTGATCTTGTCGCCCTGCCGTTCACACTATTCCTGCATGACAACGCAGTCCGCTCCATTGTGGATCAGTGCTCCTGTCATGATCCGTATGGCCGAACCGGGGGCAAGCCGCGGCACCTCTGCAGCGCCGGCAACAAGCTGTCCGGAGACCGGCAGGGTCCAGGGTCCGGCCTCGGTCAATTCTTGCCGGTTGAGCGCGTAGCCATCCATGGTCGAATTGGCGAAATACGGCAGGTCGAGAACGCTCAGGACGGGTCGCGCGCAAATCCGGCCGACAGCATCATTCAAATTCACTGCCTCGATGCCTGCAACCGTCCGGGCCGCCGCTATCGCCTTCTTCGAAGCGATATCGACGCAAACAACCCGTCCCCGCTTTACGGATGGACATTGAGAAATGGGTGGGCTTCGCGTTTCGGCATTGATGGCCATGACGATCTCTTGAAACGAAGCGGCCCGCCGCGGTTGCCCGCGGCGGGCCTGATTGCAGGGACTCAGGCCGATCGGTATTCCTTCGACTTGAAGGACGTATTCTTCGACCGAGGCGTCGCATTGGCGATTTTGCGAATATTGCCCAAGGTGTGCTTGTAGTCGGGCAGGACTCATTGACGCCCAGATTGACCACATTGCCCTAGCTGCCGGCAGGAGATCCGAACACCATCGCCACATGTCCGCGCTTGGCCGTATCGGTCGGATAGGCCATGCCCTGAGTCGCACCGTTCTCGTTGCTGATCTCGATAAGATCACCAGCTCCGATGCTGAGTTCCGCCATGTTCTCGCCGTTCGTTTCGATGAACGGGGTAAGGAAACCGGTCCTGGACAAAGTCGTTATCCTGATCGAGGAACTGATTCCACCAAAAGATGTTGGCGCGCACATTGTTGATCCAGAAGTTGTGGTTCTCTTTCTCGCGCGCCTTTCCAGCAGCCTGCCAGCCTCGCCATCTGGCCGCACAGAACAGGGCTTTCTTGTCCTCGCGGCCATGCCTGGTAAAGTTGCCGTCGGTATAGAGGCGCTCGGTGCCGATGAGTTCGCCGTCGGCAAAGCCTGTGACGGGTTCCTGTACCCCGTTGTTGCCCATCGCACGCAAACGGTCGTAGGTGACTTCCGGATTGCCCTTGTAGCCGTCCATGAAGGCGTCTTCCTCGGTCTGCCAGTCATACCGCTTGAACTGGTCCGCATAGGATGTGTTTCCCATTTCCCGACATGTTCTGGGCCAGCCGGCCGCGACCAGCGGATGGAAGCGGCTGCACACACCGCCTAAACAAGCCTCTTGCGCCAATCGGTGATTCTGCTGAGTTTTTAAGTGACGACGCTGTTAACAATGCCACCGGGCGTGCACCTATTCCTTGATGTAGGGCTGTCCATCGGCTGCCGGCGCCCGCGCCCGGCCGACAAAGCCTGCCACGACGATGATCGTCGCTATATAGGGCGACATCGCCAGAAACTCCGACGGGATCGGGGTTTGCAGCAAGGCCAGCTTCTGCTGCATGGAATCGGCAAAGCCGAACACCAGCGCAGCCATCAGCGCCCCCACCGGGTGCCAGCGGCCAAAGATCATCGCGGCAAGTCCGATGTAGCCGCGCCCTCCGGTCATGTTTTCATCAAACCGGCCAACCGAACCAAGCGTGAACCATGCCCCGCCAAAACCCGCCACCATGCCGCCGAGTGTGACGTGAATGAAGCGGGTTCTGTAGACATCGATGCCAAGCGTGTCGGCAGCCCGCGGATGCTCGCCCACGGCCCGCGCCCTCAGCCCGCTCCGGGTGTGGAACAGGTAATAGGTTGCCACCGCCACCATGATCAGCGCGCCATAAACGAAAATATTCTGGTAAAACAGCATCGGGCCGATCACCGGGATATCGCCGAGCAGCGGAATCTTGATCGCCCGGAACACCGGTGCGTTGTTCAGCGAACGGTATTCCTGAAACACCTGACTGCTGACATAGGACGTCAATCCGAGAACAAACAGGTTGATCACCACGCCGGCAATGATCTGGTCCATCCGGTATGTGACCACCAGTGCAGCCAGAAAAAATCCGAACAATCCGCCAACCACCACAGCAGCCGCCAGTCCGGCAATTCCGCCCAGCAGCGATCCGATCAAGGCTCCGGCAAATGCGCCAGCCAACAACATGCCCTCGATCGCGATGTTGACGACCGCAACGCGCTCGCACAGCACACCCGCAAGGGCGCCGAGCGCGATCGGCACCGCGCGTACCATCGTTGCCTGCAGCATTCCGGTGAGCGAAAACGCCTTGCCTGCGGTTGCCCAGACCAGGAAGGTCACAACCACCAATGCCAGACCGATGCCGAGCGACAGCGACGACCAGCGCACACCGCCGCGAAGAAACTGGCGCACGCCCAGAAACGCCAGCAGTCCGGCAATGATGTAATTGAACTGCATCGCCGGTACGCTCAGATTGGGAAGCACAAGCGCGTCGGTTGGCCGTGACAGCCGGAACACCGCATTGCCATCGCTGCCTGCTCCGAAAACCAGCGCCACCAGCACAGCCAGTGCAATCAGCACGGCGCCGACAATTCTGGCATGTTTCTGCTTGCCGATGTCGAGGGCAGACACAGAGGTGGAAGTCGTTTGATCGGTCATCGCCATGACTGTTACTTACCCTGATCTGTTGCGGGCTTTCGAAAGCCCCAGGGGAATATTGCACGCACCAGCAGCGGTGCTGCGATGAAGACAATGATCAGCGCCTGGATGATGCCGATCAGATCGATGCTGACCCCGGCGTCGACCTGCATTTGCCGGCCGCCGGCTTCGAGCCCGCCAAACAAAAGCCCGGCGAGAAGCACACCGGCGGGATGCGACCGGCCAAGCAACGCCACCGCAATGGCGTCAAAGCCGATGCCGGCGGAAAAGCCCGGCGTCACCCTGTCGAGCACACCGAGCACCTGCACTGTCCCGGCAAGACCGGCCAGCGCGCCGGCCGAAGCCATCGCCAGAACAATTGTCAGGCCTGATCGCATGCCGGCGAAGCGTGCCGCGTCCGGGCTTGCGCCGCTGGCCCGGAATTCAAACCCGATCTTGGTCTTGAACAGCAGCCAATAGACGAAAACAACCGCCGCGAGCGCCAGCAAAATGCCGGCATGAACGCGAAGGTTGGGATCAATCCAGTCCAGCAATCGCGGCAATTCCGCGTGGTCCGGAACCGACTTGGAAATCGGATCGTTGCGTCCCGAGCGCTGCACAAACGGCAGCCGCAGCATATAGTCGATCAACCGGTAGGCAATCAGGTTGAGCATGATCGTGGAAATGACTTCATGGGCACCGGTGGCAGCGCGAAGCCAACCGGCGATCCCCGCATAAAATGCTCCCGCCAATGCCCCGCTCAAGAGGCAAAGCGGCAAAAGCACGAAAACCGGAAGCCCGGAAAAGCTGAATCCGGTGACCACCGCCGCCATTCCGCCCATCAGGATCTGGCCTTCGGCGCCGATATTGAAAAGCCCGGCGCGAAAACCGAGCGCCAACCCCAGTCCGGCGAGGATGAGCGGGGTTGCCGCGGTCAGTGTTTCCGAAATCGCATTGATCGATCCAACCGAGCCTTGCAACAGCGCCAGATAGGACCGGGCGATCGTTGCCGGATCCACACCGGTCGCCAGCATGGTCAGCGCGCCAAGCACCAGCGCCGCAACAATTGCGAACAACGGCACGATGACCAGGTCTTCAAATTCGTGTCGACCGGGTGCTGCACGTTTCAACAGATTCTGGATGATGATGTCGGTTTTGCTGTCGCTCATACCACTGCCCCCGCCATCGCCAATCCGACGGCATTCTTGTCCACCGCCCCTTTGCTGGCATCAAATTCTGCGACCACCTTGCCTTTGAACATCACCAGAATCCGATCCGACAGCGCCATGATCTCGTCAAGCTCGGAGGACACGATCAGCACACCGTCGCCCTCGTCCCGCGCATCGATCAGCCGCTGGTGGATGTATTCGATCGATCCGACATCGAGACCACGGGTCGGTTGTGCGGCGATCATGAATTTGGTGTCGCGTGACATCTCCCTGGCGATCACCAGCTTTTGCTGGTTGCCGCCCGATAGATTTCCGGCGGCGGTGAACACGGACGGGGTTCGAACATCAAATTCCGCCGAATTCCGGGCCGCATTCTCCTGGACCTTGTCCCAGTGGATCTGCATGCCCGAGGAAAACCTCTCGTCATAATAGGTGTCGAGCACCATGTTCTCGGCGACAGTAAAACCGGGAATAATCCCGGTCCGCTGGCGGTCTTCGGGAATATGGGCGATGCCCATCCTGTGCCGCGCGCGTGGCGAAGCCCGGGTAATGTCCTGGCCTGCGAAACGAATCGAACCGCCGACAACCTCGCGCACACCCGCAAGAGCCTCTACCAGCGCAGTCTGGCCGTTGCCCTGCACACCGGCAATGCCGACGATCTCGCCGCTTTTAATCGAAAAGCTCAGATGATCGACGGATACAGTGTCGTTCTCATTGAGCACCACCAGGTCATCGACCTCCACCAGCACAGGGCCCGGCTGGAAAGGTTGCTTGACCACGTCGAAGCTGACCGGACGACCGACCATCATCTCCGCCAGATCTGTCGTGGTCGCCGTTGCCGGATCGCCCTCGCCAACAATCTTGCCGCCGCGCAACACGCTGATCCGGTCAGCGATCTCGAGAATTTCATTGAGCTTGTGGGTAATGAACACCAAAGCCTTGCCTGCATCGCGCAGGGATTTGACGATTTCGAAGAACTCCTCGACCTCCTGAGGCGTGAGCACCGCAGTCGGCTCGTCAAGGATCAACACCTCGGCGGAGCGGAACAGCACCTTGATGATTTCCACCCGTTGCTGAACGCCGACCGGCAGGTTTTCAATCAGCGCGTCAGGATCCACGGCAAGACCGTATTTCTCGCGAATGTCGAGCACTTGAGCACGGGCCGTATCCAGATCCAGATAGTCCAGCTTGCCGGTAGGCTCGACGCCCAGCACCACGTTTTCAGCCACGGTGAAAACCGGTACCAGCATGAAATGCTGATGCACCATTCCGATGCCAGCCGCGATTGCTTCGCCGGGCCCGTCAAAACGAACCGGCTTGCCATCGATCAGGATCTCGCCCTCATCGGGACGGTAAAGACCGCACAGCACATTCATCAATGTCGATTTGCCGGCGCCGTTCTCACCCAGGAGCCCGAGCACTTCGCCGCTGCGGATTGTCAAATTGACACCCGAATTGGCCACCACCGGCCCGAAGCGCTTGGTGATCCCGCGCAGTTCAACATCCATGTCACGCTCCCTGGCACTTTGCGGCGCAGGGATGATTCCTGCACCGCAGTCTTCAAGCGAAGCGGATTACTCCGCAGCGACCTTGATCGAGCCGTCAATAATGCCGGCGCGAATGGTCTCGAGTTCCTGCTTCAACTCTGCAGGCACCGCATCTTCCATGTCATGGAACGACGCCAGATCAACACCGCCATTTTCCAGCGATCCGAGCAGGATGCCACCTTCAAACTTGCCGTCCATGGACTGCTTGATCACGTCGAACACGGTTGCGTCCATCCGTTTGGTGATCGACGTCAGATAGACTTCCTTGTGCTCCGGATCGGTGAAATAGAGATCGGCATCAACGCCGATGATCTTGAGCTTGTCCGGGCCAAGTTCCGAGGCCAGCGTGGCAGAGCCAAGCCCCACCGGACCCGCGACCGGAACAATGATGTCAGCGCCTTCATCGTAAAGGTTCTGGGCAAAGGCCCGGCCATCGTCAAGCGAATCGAAGTTATTGGTGAACAGCCCTTCACGGGACTTCGGATCCCAGCCGAGAACGGAAACCGAAGTGCCCTTCTGTTCATTGTAATAGCCAGCGCCGGCATGGAAGCCATCCATGAAAATCGTCACCGGCGGAATGTTGATGCCGCCAAAGACACCCAGCACACCGGTTTTGCTCATGCCTGCAGCGAGATAGCCGGCGAGAAACGCAGCTTCATCGGTGGCGTAGACCTGGCCCAGAATATTGGGGACAGCCGGATCATAGGCAAAATCGACGATCGAGAATTCCTGCTCCGGATTTGCCAGCGCGGCGGTCTTGGTGGCATCGCCCAGCAGGAAGCCCACCGTGATGATCACATCGCAATCGCCGCCAATCAACGAATTGATATTGGCTTCATAGTCGGTCTCGGCCTGGGATTCGAGATAACGGCCCTCAATGCCAAGCTTCTCCTTGGCGTCGAGAACGCCCTTCCAGGCGGTTTGGTTGAAACTGTTGTCGTCAATGCCACCGGTGTCGGTGACCTGACAGGCGGTGAATGCCGAGGCGGCCGTTGCCGAGGCGAGAAAGAATGCCATGGCGGCAGCGATGTGGCCGGTCTTGTTCCATATAATGCTCATGATGACCTCCGGGTTGGGTTTGCAATACCAAGGAGAAATTGGCCAAGCGTCCCTCGACCAGCACTGCCGTTCATTTTCAGCAGGTTCCAGTTCAAAAGGATAGTGTTAGATTTTCACGACCCATTGACATGGATCAATTGGTTGAAACATTCGCGCAGATGCTACCGTTCGATGCTCTGGCAGCCGCCCTCTGGCGGGCGGTCACAGAGATATTCGGTTAACGCAGCATTGACGATTTTGCGATGCCAGGACGCTCCGGTTCGTTGGAGCGCTGCATTGGGATGGTCAATGCAATGGCCGGAACGCAGAAGCGTCAGCCGAAAGAGTGTTTCAAAGGCACGCAGTTAGGGGCGTGGCTGATAATTCAGTCTGTGTCGTGATATGTGCGTTATCCGCCGAGTGACCGTGAGTTTGCTTCACCATTGTGGCAAGCAAGCATTAACCATTGTGACACCTTCCCTGGGCCTGTTGCTCGCAATGCGGGTGTTTCAGGCCTTCGGAAAGAAAATCGAAATCCGCTTGTGTTCTGGTGTCGGGGTTGCACACGGGGAACAGTCGATGCGCGCCAAACGTGAATCCGAATTGTCGGTACTTCAAAACGAGATATTGGAAGCTGTTGCCACGGGCGTCGCGTTTGTCCGGATCGCGGACAGCCTGTGCCGTCGCGCCGAGGCTCTGGCGCCGGGTGTCTATTGCACAATCGCTTCGGTTGATGCGGCAGGATTGCTCCACCCGGTTGCCGCACCCAGCCTGCCTGCAAGCTATGGAGAGGCTCTCGACGGGTTGACAATCGGGCCAGAGGTCGGCTCCTGCGGCACCGCAGCCTATTTCGGCTCGCCGGTTGAAGTTGTCGATATCGCCACCGACCCGCGCTGGGCGGACCACAAGGAGTTTGTCCTTCCGATGGGGCTCAAGGCCTGCTGGTCCAGCCCGATCAAATCGCCGGAGGGCAGGGTCGTTGGCACATTCGCATTCTACTACCTCAACTCCCGTGGACCGAGTGTGATGGAGCGTCAGCTCGTCGATACCTGCGTGCATCTTTGTTCCATCGCAATGGAACGGGCCGAAGTCAGCCGGCGGCTGCAGCATCTGGCCTATCATGATCAACTGACCGGGCTGCATAATCGTTATGCGTTTGATGAGGTGGTTTCAAGAAACATGGCCGCCCCGGAGCACAGTTTCGGGCTCTTGTTGCTGGATATCGATAACCTGAAACAGGTCAATGACAGCATGGGTCACTCGGTCGGTGATGGCCTGATCCGGGAGGTGGGCCACCGCCTTGCCAATGTCGATGCGGATGCCGGTGTGTTTCGGCTTGGAGGTGATGAGTTCGCGGTCATTTGCCACAAATGCAGGAACGCACCGTCTCTGGCCGAACTCGCGGACCGTTTGCTTAGCGAGATGGAACGGCATTACGAATGCGAAGGAAACACCATCATTCCGCAGGTGACCATTGGTGGAGTTGTCAGTGACCAGGATGGCGCCAGCGCTGATATCCTGCGTCAGAATGCCGATCTGGCTCTCTACCACGCCAAGCAGACGGCAAGAGGTGAATACATCCATTTCAACCCCGGCTTGCGGACGTCCATTCAGCGCCGTGTCGAGCAGATCGCCCTGCTGGACAAGGCGCTGGACGAAGACCGGGTGTTTGCCCATTTTCAGCCGGTGGTTTGCATGAAGAAGGCAAAGATCGTCGGTGTTGAAGCGCTGGCCCGGATCCGTACCCCGGATGGGGAGGTGATCAGTGCCGGTGCTTTTGCCATGGGGCTCACCGACTCCAAGAATGCGTTTCGCCTGACCGGATGCATGCTGGAGCAGATTGCCAGCGCCATGCGCGACTGGATGGATCAGGGGCTGGAGCTGCGTCATGTCGCGCTCAATCTGTCCACGGTCGATTTTCAGCGCGGTAATCTCGAAGAACGTCTGCGGAGACCATTCGCGGCTCACAATGTGCCGTTGAGCTATCTCCAGCTTGAAGTCACCGAGAATGTTCTGATGGATCAGGAGGTGACCAGCCAGGTTGTCCGCCTCAGAGCGCGGGGCATACAGGTCGCGCTCGACGATTTCGGGACCGGATATGCCTCCTTGAGTCACCTCAAGGATTTTCCGCTCGACTATATCAAGATCGACAAGTCCTTTGTCGATTGCTTGCTGACGGACACCGCCTGCAGCGCCATTGTCGAGGCGTTGATTAGCATGGCGCACAAAATGCGGATAGGCATCATCGCGGAAGGCATCGAGACCACCGATCAGGCAGCCCGGCTGATGGAGATCGGGTGTCCCTTGGCGCAAGGCTATCACTATTTCCGCCCGGTCGACGGTGATACCATTTCGACATTGCTTCGCTCATTCGATGGCAAGTCCGGCAAGCGGACAGTTGATGCGACGTCTGCGCGCAAACTGGCGTGACCGCCGCAGCCGGCTGCCAGGCCCTTGCTGCAGGCCGCCGCAGTTGGCCCGGCAGGGCCGGTACGGCTGCCGGAGCCGGAATTGCGCCCCAGCCTGACATCCGGGCGAGCGGTCTCATAACCGCCTTTCCGTTGCAACCGATGCCTTCATTTGCAGGGATCTGAAGGCTTCGATCCGGTCGTTGATAAAACGCAGGGATTCGTTGCAAAGGCAGATCAATGCCCACATTAACGCTAACTTGGACCTGGCAACACAGAACCGGCAATTGCAGTTCGGCTCCCGGTGTTGTACCGCAAGTCGCCTGTCGCTTGATGGCATCCATACAGGAACTCGGCCAAGTAGACCGCCGACAGATTGCAAGCCTTGCGGGATTAGATCCCCATGCTCGCGAGTCAGGACTTTACAAGGGAAAACGCAAAATTCACGGCGGCAGAAGTAAGTCAGGCGTGCAATGTAAATGGCTGCTCTCGTCGCAATCCGATGGGATCACCACTGGAAGGTCGTTTATCAGCAAATGCGTAATGATGGCAAAGCTGCGAAGACCGCGATTATTGCTGTGGCGAGACGCCTCCTTGTCAGAATCATGCGATGACCAGAAACGGTATGAGCTATCAGCAGTGAAGACAGTTGCTCAGGTCAGTTTAGGCAACTGGTCTTTATGATAAACGTTACCTGTCGATTCCACACCGGGTCGGACTGATGCGTCATCCAGTTCGGGGAAATGATCGAGGTTTTGAGATTGGGTTACATTCCCACGTATTATGCCTAGCCGCCCCAGTCAGAGGATAAAAACTAGCACGTCATGCGCGAACTCGAACCGTACCGATTCGCCTCAATTGATCGAGAACTGTCGCACGATCTCTCAAGCTGTATCATAAAAGCGCACGGCCAACGGCAGACAAAGTGCGGGGCTGAATGTGGGCTCGACATTGGTCGATATAGAACGAACCAAATTTCAATGCGTTAGCGCAGATGATGGCGGAGAGAGAGGGATTCGAACCCTCGAGACGGTTCCCCGCCTACACACTTTCCAGGCGTGCGCCTTCGACCACTCGGCCACCTCTCCGCATATCCGTCCGACGGGCAAGTACCCGGACATGCCGGCCATTGTCAAGGCTGTCGCGCTGCCGGAAAACGCCGGCAGTGTGTCGCCGTCGATCTCCGGTCCGGATCGGGCGGCACTATAGCCAAGACGCCTTGCTTGGCAACCGCTATCTGGCGCTTGAGACGACATTGTTGCGCTGCCAGCGGTTCTGAGTGACACCTGGACCTGAATATTGGGCTAACAATCTCTTTTCGCAGGCTAATTTTTCCGGTCACCGAATTGCGGAATGGGTCATTTCGAGCGAGCCGGCGGCGGCGTTGCGACCTGGCCATTGCATGAATGTTTTCCGGCCTTTATGTCAATGGCTTGGCTTACATGGCTGGCCCTTGGGCTTTTGTCGTTCCGGAGGATTGCATGCGGTTTGTGGTACGGGTGCTGAGCATGGTTTTTCTGGTGTTCGCGGTTATCGCCGGGCTGGTCGACGCCATCCAGTCCGTTGCCGCGGGGCAACCGGTGCTGACCCCGCTGATCGACACCTGGTCCGGCAACAGTCCCGATACGCTGGCGCAGTTTGAGGGACTGTTCACTGCCCATCTGCCATCCTGGGTCTGGGATCCGGGCGTCACATGGGTGCTGGCGCAACCTGCATTCGCCGTGTTTCTGGTGCTTTCGCTGATCTTCTATCTGGCAGGATATCGCCGGGCCAGACCGGCGGGCCGTTTCGCGGCTTGAGCATTTGAGTGCGGGAGCGGTCTGGGGCCAAACCGGCGCGCGTTGTAGAAGGAGCCAGCATGTTTCTCGTCGAGATGTTTCAGCGGAAGACCACCATGCCAACCCGGGCGGAAGCGCTGGCGGGGCGCCCCGACCCGATCGAAACGGCGCCCGCCCATGCCGTCAATGGCCGGGCTCTCAAGGGCCCCTTCCCCGGCGCGATGGAAATCGCCTATTTCGCCATGGGACGGTTCTCTGCTGCCGAGAAGCTGTTCTGGCCGCTCGAGGGGATTCATGTGACCGCGGCCGGTTACGCCGGCGGGTTTACGCCCAATCCGACCTACCAGGACCTGATGACGGCGCTCACCGGCCACACCGAGACAGTCATGCTGGTGTTCGATCCGGCGCGGATCGGCTACCGCACGCTTCTGGAGATTTTCTTTGAAAGGCACGACCCGACCCAGAGCATGCGGCAGGGCAACGATATCGGCACATTTTTCCGCTCGGCGATCTTCACCACGACCCAGTTGCAACGCGAGCAGGCCGAGGCCGCCCTCGATGCCTATCAGGAAGCGCTCGCGGCAGCCGGACACAGCGGCCGGATCGTCACCGCGATCACGCCGGCCACGGAATTCTATTATGCTGAAGCCAATCACCAGCAACACGCGGTCAAAAATCCAAATGCCCAATCCGGCTTGAAGGGAACCGGCGTTGCTTTTCCCAAACAGGCGTAACACCTGACGTGTGGACACTCGCAAGATGACACGGCGGCAGACAGTTTCTCCTGCCGGGGTTCAAAATCGGCGTTGGATTCTGCCCAAAGCCATGCAAGGATATCTGCTTCCGGCCTCGCTCGGCCGGCAAACTCCGCAGGTCTGCCCACCCGGGCTGCGGGAGGACCAATAAAGATCAACACATAACCTACAGGGCTGCACACTATGAAACGCACGCTTTTGAGCTTCCTCGCTATGGCCGCCATGTCGGCGACCGCCATGGCCGCCGACATCAAGCCGGCAATCATTTACGACCTCGGCGGCAAGTTCGACAAATCCTTCAATGAGGCTGCCTATGGCGGCGCCGAAAAGTTCAAGACCGAGACCGGGATTGACTACCGGGATTTCGAAATCGCCAACGACGCCCAGCGCGAACAGGCGCTTCGCCGCTTCGCCAAGGACGGCAACAACCCGATCGTCATGGCAGGGTTCTCCTGGGGTGCTGCGCTCGAAAAGGTTGCCGATGAATATCCGGATACCAATTTTGCCATCATCGACATGGTCGTTGACAAGCCCAACGTTCGTTCGGTTGTCTACAAGGAACAGGAAGGCTCCTTCCTGGTCGGCGTGATGGCCGCCAAGGCCTCCGAGACCGGCACGGTGAGCTTCATCGGCGGCATGGACATTCCGCTGATCCGCAAGTTTTCCTGCGGCTACAAGGGCGGCGTGCTGGCCACAAACCCTGACGCAAAGGTGCTGGAAGCCATGACCGGCACCACGCCGGATGCATGGAACGACCCGGTCAAGGGCGGCGAGATCACCAAGTCGCAGATCGATCAGGGCTCCGACGTGGTCTATGCGGCAGCCGGCGGCACCGGCATCGGTGTGCTGCAGACTGCCGCTGACGCCGGCAAGCTCGGCATCGGCGTTGATTCCAACCAGAACGGGCTGCAGCCGGGCAAGGTTCTCACCTCGATGGTCAAGCGTGTCGACGTGGCTGTCTACAACGCCTTCAAGGACGCCATGGATGACAAGTTCTCCTATGGCTTCAGCTCGCTCGGCCTCGCCGAAGACGGTGTTGACTACGCCATGGACGACAACAACGCGCCGCTGGTCACCGAAGAAATGAAGGCCGCGGTGGAAGCCGCCAGGGCTGACATCATCGCCGGCAAGATCACCGTCCACGACTACATGTCGGACAACGCCTGCCCCTACTAAGGGACAGAAGGGCTGCGGGCCGCTGATGCATGTCGCGCAAAAGTGTCCTGCGGTTTTGCGATAACGACATGCAGAACCCAAGAGCTGACGCGCGTCGCCTGACTCCATTTGACTGCGACGCGCGCTAGATTGATCAGGACGGCCGGGCGAGGCTTTGCCCGGCCGTTTTCTTGCGCGACAGCAAGTCCCCGGGCTATAGCCGGGAACAATCGAAACGAGGACACATCACCAATGGCCGAAATACGGACCCACAAGGGCGACATTTCCGAAACCGCGATGGCGCTTTACAAAGGCGATATCGCCATCGACACCGAGACACTGGGCCTTGTGCCGCGCCGTGACCGGCTGTGCGTGGTGCAATTGTCGCCGGGCGATGGATCAGCCGATGTGATCCAGATCGCCGCTGGCCAAACGAGCGCGCCCAACCTGGTGAAGCTGCTGGAAGACGAGAACAAGCGCAAGCTGTTCCATTTCGGCCGTTTTGATATCGCAGTGCTCTTCAATGCGTTCGGGGTGACCACCACGCCGGTGTTCTGCACCAAGATCGCCTCGCGGCTTTGCCGTACCTATACCGACCGGCACGGGCTCAAGGACGTGACCAAGGAGCTCCTCGACATTGACCTGTCGAAGCAGCAGCAATCCTCGGACTGGGCCGCCGAAACGCTCACCCCCGCGCAGCTCGAATATGCCGCGTCCGATGTCCTGCACCTGCACGCGCTGACCGAAAAGCTGACTGCCCGGCTGGTGCGCGACGGACGTGAAACCCATGCGAAGGCCTGCTTCGAGTTTCTGCCGACCCGGGCCAAGCTCGACCTGATGGGCTGGGAAGAGACCGACATTTTCGCGCACAGCTGAGCGGGCCCAAATCGACAGGGAACCGTTCGGGCCCAAAATGCGTTTTTATCAAAGCCGCCCGCATGACAACCGGACATAACCGGCGTGAATAACCGGGCCTTTTTCCGGTTTCGGTCCGGGACGCCCGCTCTTGCGGGCGTCAGATATTTGCAACCGGTTTGCGGGCGGTGAACTTCGTGCTCGTGCTGCCGCCCGGCGGCGGGGAGTCCATATAGACGGGCTTGTCGGGAGACGACTTAAATCCCATTCGTCACCTGACGAAGACGCCCAAAAAGGATCCGGGAACAAATCTCGCGTCAACTCCGTTGTCTGAAAGATGTATCTTTCAGGAGACAGCGATGACCGAGAACCGATCCGTTGAAGACGCCGTACGCACCCAGCGTGCGATCCAGGACCAGGTCGATGCGGCCGATGCAAACTCCGGCAGTCAGGAAGCCAAGGCCCAGGCCCCCAAGGCGATGCAAGCAGGGGCCAGGGAGTACCCGGTCCCGCCGTTCCCGCAGGCGCACCAGAACAAACCCGGATCTGAACATACGCTCGATCCCACGCCGCTCTACGACGCGCCGTTCTATCGCGGCTCGGGTAAGCTCGAGGGCAAGACGGCGATCGTCACAGGCGGGGATTCAGGCATTGGGCGATCCGTTGCTGTCCTCTTCGCACGCGAAGGCGCCGATGTGGCCATATTCTATCTGGCTGAACACAAGGATGCGGAAGACACCAAGGCTATGGTCGAAAAAGAGGGTCGCCGCTGTATCATCATCTCTGGCGATGTTCGTGACAATACACAATGCGAGGCGGCGGTCGCAACCACGGTGGAAGCCTTCGGGGGGCTGGATATCCTCGTTAACAATGCGGCATTCCAGTACCACGCCTTCAATTTCGAAGACCTGACCTACGCGCATTTTGACGAGACTTTGAAGACAAACTTGTACGGCTATTTCAACATGTGCAAGGCGGCCGTGCCGCATCTGGGCAAGGGGTCCGCCATCGTCAACACCGGATCAACCACCGGAATCGACGGGTCGGGCGAGTTGGTCGACTATTCGATGACAAAGGGCGGCATACACGCGTTTACGCGGGCTCTCTCCTCCAACCTGATGGACAGGGGGATTCGGGTCAATTGCGTCGCGCCGGGACCGGTATGGACTCCGCTCAACCCCTCAGACCGGCCGAGCGGGCAGGTAAGGCAGTTCGGCAAACAGGCTCCGATGAACCGCCCGGCCCAACCGGAAGAGATTGCGCCCGCCTTCGTCTTCCTCGCATCCCCACAAACCGCCAGCTTCATCACCGGCGAAATCCTGCCCGTAATCGGTGGTTACTGACAAAAAACCCGCCGGATAGCTCCGGCGGGTTCGTTTGTTCAGGTCTCTTGAAGCGAGTGCGATTTATTCGTCGCCGCTTTGCTTCTTCAGGGCTGCGCCGAGAATGTCGCCGAGCGAAGCGCCCGAGTCGGATGAACCGAACTGTGCGACTGCCTGCTTCTCTTCGGCGATTTCCAGCGCCTTGATCGACAGGCCGACCTTGCGGTCCTTCTTGGAGAAGCTGGTGACGCGGGCGTCGACTGTCTGGCCGACCGAGAAACGCTCCGGGCGCTGCTCGTCACGGTCACGCGACAGGTCCGAACGGCGGATGAACGAAGACAGGTCTTCGTGATCAACCAGAACCACTTCGAGACCACCGTCGGTGATTGCAGTCACCTTGGCCGAAACGACAGCGTTCTTGCGCAGTTCGCCGGAAGCGGCTGCGTCGCCGATGGAATCCTTGCCAAGCTGCTTGATGCCCAGCGAGATGCGTTCCTTGTCGACATCGACATCAAGCACGACGGCCTTGACCATGTCGCCCTTGTTGTACTCTTCGATGACCTGCTCGCCCGGACGGTTCCAGTCGAGGTCGGAGAGGTGAACCATGCCGTCGACATCGCCTTCGAGGCCGATGAACAGGCCGAATTCGGTCTTGTTCTTGACTTCGCCTTCGACTTCGGTGCCGGCAGGGTGGCTCTGTGCGAACACTTCCCAAGGATTCTCCAGCGTCTGCTTGAGACCGAGCGAAATGCGGCGCTTGTTGGGGTCGACTTCGAGAACGACGACGTCAACTTCCTGCGTCGTGGACAGGATCTTGCCGGGGTGCACGTTCTTCTTGGTCCAGGACATTTCCGAAACGTGGATCAGGCCTTCGATGCCCGGCTCCAGCTCGACGAATGCGCCGTAGTCGGTGATGTTGGTCACGGTACCGGTGATGCGCTTGCCGGCAGGGTACTTGACGCCGATGCCATCCCACGGATCGCTTTCCAGCTGCTTCATGCCCAGCGAGATGCGGTGTGTGTCCTGGTTGATGCGGATGATCTGGACCTTGACGGTCTGGCCGATCGACAGGATCTCGGACGGATGGTTGACGCGGCGCCATGCCATGTCGGTGACGTGCAGCAGGCCGTCGATGCCGCCAAGATCAACGAACGCACCGTAATCGGTGATGTTCTTGACCATGCCTTCAACGGTCTGGCCTTCTTCGAGGTTCTGCACGATTTCCGAACGCTGTTCGGCACGGCTCTCTTCGAGAACGGTACGGCGCGAGACCACGATGTTGCCGCGGCGTTTGTCCATCTTGAGGATTTCGAACGGCTGCGGGATGTGCATCAGCGGGGAAACGTCGCGGATCGGACGGATGTCGACCTGGCTGCGCGGCAGGAAGGCCACGGCGCCGTCCAGATCGACGGTGAAGCCGCCCTTGACCTGATTGAAGATGACACCTTCAACACGCTCCTGCGCGTTGAACTTCTCTTCCAGACGAACCCAGCTTTCCTCGCGGCGAGCCTTCTCGCGCGACAGCATGGCTTCGCCAAGTGCGTTTTCGATGCGCTCGACATAGACTTCGACTTCGTCTCCGACAGCGAGCGTGCCGTCCTTTGCCTTGGCGCCGAATTCCTTCAGCGGCACGCGGCCTTCGACCTTGAGACCGACGTCGATGATCGCGACGTCCTTCTCGATGGCCATCACGATGCCCTTGGCGACATAGCCTTCAGCAAGGTCCTGCGTGGCAATGGATTCGGCGAACAGGGATGCAAAATCCTCTGTCATGGTTTCAGTGTTAGACATGAATTCTCCTGGTGACCGCGCACGTGGCGTTCGGTCGGATGCGCCTGGTTGGTGTTGTTCGGACCGGCGATGCCTGTCTGTCCCAAACCTCTCGGAGGTGGGACAAGTACGGCGCGGGACAGGCTCGCTGGCTTTCTTCAGTGTTCGAGCGCAGCATCCACGAGACGCCGGGCAGCTTCGAACGCGGCTTCTATACCCATTTCGGTGGTATCTAGCAAGTGCGCATCGGTTGCGGGCCTGAGCGGTGAGTCGGCGCGTTCGGTGTCACGGGCGTCGCGCTTTTCAATATCGGCCTGAATCGAGGCCAGATCGGCTGATCCGCCCTTGCCGGTGATTTCGTCATGGCGCCGCCTGGCCCGCACTGCGGGGCTTGCCGTGACATAGAACTTGATCAGCGCATCCGGGCACACGACGGTGCCGATATCGCGGCCATCGAGCACCGCACCTGACGGGGCCCTTGCGAAGGCCCGCTGCGCCTCGACCAGCGCCTTGCGCACCTTTGGCATCACCGCGACCTTCGAGGCGGCCTCGCCGATCTCGTGGGCTGAGAGTATTGTGCGATCAAGCCCAGACAGATCAAGACCGCGTGCAGTATCCGCCGCCACGCTCTCGTCATCAAGCGGCAGCCCGCGATCAATCAGAGCCTTCGCCGTGGCGCGGTAGGTCAGCCCGGTGTCGAGATGCCGGAGCCCGTAATGCTCTGCCAGCTTGCGCGACAGCGTGCCCTTGCCGGCTGCCGCCGGTCCGTCAACGGCAATCACGAAGTGCTGTTTTTGAGATGTCATGGCTTCTCCTTGGTGTTGTGCAGGCTGCCATGATGCCCGACCAGCCGGGCCATCGCCGCATCGCCCTGCGCCGCCAGGCCCGCCTGAACGCCGTGCCGGTCGGCTTCCGTCCTGTTCTGGCTGACTTTCCATTTGCCGCTCAATTCGGTGACTGCGATTTCGATGCCGACGATGCCGCGCAATTGCGCTGCCACAAACGCTTCTGGCGCATCATCGACTTTCCAGGCGTCCTTGCGGTCCATTTCATGCCGGTCGGTCAACTCACTCACCTGCGGAGCGAGCCAGTCTGAGCTTTCGTGAACA
The DNA here is from genome assembly GCF_039975035.1 of Hoeflea sp. Taxonomy (GTDB): domain Bacteria; phylum Pseudomonadota; class Alphaproteobacteria; order Rhizobiales; family Rhizobiaceae; genus Hoeflea. The sequence goes on from NZ_JBDWHW010000151.1 coordinate 21,890, forward strand.
GTGGCCGTTCCGCGGGCCTGCACCATGGCATAGTTCCAGGTCGGCACCACCTTGCCGTGCTCGGCCTTGGACGCATACCACGATGGCGTCACATAGCTGTCGGCTCCCTGAAACACCACCAGCACGTCCGAGCCATCGCTGACATGCCGCCATTGCTCATTGGCTCTGGAAAGGTGGGTGCGCAGCGTGGTGACGCCATCCTTGAAGGAGACCAGAAACGGAACCGGATTGGCGAGCAAACCTGTCGGCGAAGTCGAAATCAACAGACCCAGCGGATGCGCGGCAATCAACGCCCGCAGCACGGTCCCGTCTGTTTCGGCAAATTGCGGCGGCAGGTACATCGGCCTAGACCCCGGCTGGAAATTGCACACGCACACAGAGTGGTTCAGGGCCGACCGGACTGTACCCGGAAGCATGCAGGTGGCGGCCGTTCATTTGCGCTCGATCCCGACAGTCACCGCACCCAGATGCCGATAGGGTTCGCGCTCGAACAGTGTGTCATCGTCCAGCCAGGCCAACAGCATGTCGAACGCGTCGACGCCCCAGAACACCTCATGGCCCGAGGCCGTTTCACAGACGAAACTCGGCACACCAAAGACGCCATGGGCGATGGCCTGATCGGTGTTGGCGCGCAGTGCAAGCTTTGCCGCGTCATCGCTTGCCAGGGCAACCGGTACCCCGATCGCATTTGCAAAGGCTGCCAGCTCATCATCGGTGTCTGGAGCCCGGCCCTGTTCAAAGACGAGGTCGAAGGCGCGCTGCACGGTGGCCAGATCCGCATCCACACCGGCCAGCAGCCTGAGCGCCTTGAGCGGATTGAACGGGTGGCGCGGCGGAAACCGCATGTCGAGCCCGTATTTTTGACCCAGGAAAACCGACAGCCGGTAGGTGTGCATCCGTTTGGCCGAAATTTCGGCCGGCCCGCGCTGGCCCCAATGCGTCAGGATGGCGCCGAGAAGCACCGGAACCGGCCTGACCGTCACATCCCCCGGCAATTCGCCAAACCGCTTCAGCGCCACATGGGCGAAGGGCGAAATCAGATCGTAGTGAAACTCGATTGTCTTGTGGGTCATGTCTGCGTGATTTCCGCGCCCATGCCGGTCATCATGTCCATGAATTCGGGAAAGCTGGTGGCGATGATCGAGCAGTCGTCAACATTGACCGGATGCTCGCTGGCAAGCCCCATGACCAGAAAGCTCATGGCGATGCGATGATCAAGCCAGGTGGCGACGACGGCATCCTTGGATCGACCGCCAAGGCCTTTGCCGTCCGGACGGCCCCGCACCGAAAGCCAGTCGTCTCCCTCGGTGCAATCAACGCCGTTGATTTCCAGCCCGCGCGCCACGGCGGCAAGCCGGTCGCTTTCCTTGACCCGCAACTCCTCAAGCCCCGGCATCATGGTTTCGCCGCTGGCGAAACTGGCGGCAATCGCCAGCACCGGATATTCGTCGATCATTGACGGCGCCCGGTCGGCTGGCACCGTCACGCCCTTGAGTTCCGATGAGCGGACCCTGAGATCGGCGACATCCTCGCCTCCGGCCTGGCGCGGATCGAGGACTTCAATGTCGGCCCCCATTTCCTGCAGCGTCAGGATCAGTCCGGTTCGGGTCTGATTCATCAAAACATTGCGGATGGTGACATCGGATCCCGGCACGATCAGCGCCGCCACCAGCGGGAAAGCGGTCGACGAGGGGTCGCCGGGGACATCGATGGTCTGTCCGCTCAGCACGCCGCGTCCTTCCAGCCGGATTGTCCGGACACCGGCAGAATCGGTTTCCACGTCCAGCGCCGCGCCAAAGCCCTTCAGCATCTTCTCGGTATGATCGCGGGTCATCACTGGCTCGATCACCGTTGTGATGCCGGGGATGTTGAGACCTGCCAGCAGAACGGCGGATTTGACCTGGGCCGAGGCCATCGGCACCCGGTAGTTGATCGGCGCCGGCGCGCGTGGACCACGCAACGTCACCGGCAACCGGTCGCCTGCTTCGGATTTGACCTGAACACCCATCTGCCGCAGCGGATCCAGCACGCGGCCCATCGGGCGGCGCGACAGCGACGCGTCGCCGACGAAGGTGGTTTCGAAATCGTAAGGACCCATCAGCCCCATGGTCAGCCGGCATCCGGTGCCGGCGTTGCCGAAATCAAGCGCCGCTGCCGGCGCCAGCAGACAGCCGTTGCCCACACCATTGATGATCCAGGTGTCGCCGTCCTTGCGAACAGAGGCACCCATGGCCTGCATCGCCTTGCCGGTGTTGATCACATCCTCACCCTCGAGCAAGCCGGTGATCCGGGTTTCGCCTTCGGCAAGGCCGCCAAACATGAAAGACCGGTGCGAAATCGATTTGTCGCCCGGAATGCGGATGTCGCCCTTGAGCGCTGCACTCCTTGTGGCGGTGGCGGGATGAAGCATTGTGGTGGCGTGGCCCATGGACTGATTTCCGGCTGGTCTGGTCGGGATTGGCCGGAGGCCCGGCTTCGTGTGACCGGGTGAGTACCACAGCCTCAGGGGGCGCGTCATCCGGATTGGTTCAAATTTCATTGAGAATGGCTTTGACAGCCGCGTTCAACATCATTATGGGGACCGGACCGCCGAAACGGGAAGCCGGGCGAGACCGCCCTAAACCTTCCTGCCAGTTCAAGAGGCTTCGACAGTGGCAAAACCGGAACTTGGAACAAAACGCGTTTGCCCCGAAACCGGGCGCAAATTCTATGATCTGAACAAAGATCCAATCGTATCGCCTTATACGGGCAAGGAATACCCGACTTCATATTTCGAAGAGACGGCAAAAGTTGCCATAATCGAGAAAGTGAAAGAGGAAGAGGAAGAAGTCGCGGAAACCGATGGTGATTCGGCTGACGTCGAAATCGTTTCTCTTGAAGAGGCCGACGAGGATGCCACGAGTACCGGCAAATCCGAGGACCTTCCCGACATCGATGATGATGTCGAGATCGACGATGATGACGACGACGATACGTTCCTGGCCGATGACGACGATGATGATGATGACGACGTCAGCGACATTATCGGCGTCAATGACGACGATGACGACCAGTAAGACAAATTTGATCCCGGTCCGGAACCCGTCTGGTTTCCAAAACCGCAACAAGGATTGAATTTTCATCTTGATCTTGTGCGGCTGCAGAAGTATGAAGCCGCACCTGCCCGCCACGGATGAGTGGCTGGTTACTCGCAGGGATTGAGGTCTTGTATCAATCTCTTGCGTCCCGGGGCCATAGCTCAGCTGGGAGAGCGCCTGCATGGCATGCAGGAGGTCAGCGGTTCGATCCCGCTTGGCTCCACCATTTTCCTGTTTTCACCGCACGCCATCCGCCAATGCGCTGGTTCGGCTTGGCGGATAAAGGCTTGATCCGGAATGTTCGTCCGGGATCCGGGTGGATCCTCAAGTGCTGCGGGCGCATATGCCGGAACGAACCGCCGTTCGTGCAAGGTTTTGATAACCACACTTCGGAAAATCGCGGCTGCTGATGTCCTGCATGGGGGATAATCCAGGGTCTTTTACCTGAATTGAAGTGTTTTTCTGCAAAAGTCGCGTTTGACTGAGGCGAGGACACAATCATGGATGCTGTGAGCGACAATCGGCGCGTGCCGCTTTGTATTGATCTTGACGGAACATTGGTCGCCACCGACACGCTTTGGGAGGGGCTGGCTTCGGTGCTGATCCGCCGGCCATGGCTGATCTTTGCAGTCTTTGCCTGGGCGATTGCCGGCAAAGCGGTGCTGAAACGCGAAATCGCCGCCCGGTATCAGAGCAAGGGTGGTGATTGGCCCTACCGTGCAGAGGTCATCGCCCGAATCGAGCTCGCGCGCAAATCAGGTCAGCCGGTCTGGCTGGTCACGGGTGCAGCCGAATCGACCGCCAGTGTCATCGCCAGTCATCTCGGGCTGTTTGACCGGGTCTTGCATTCATCAGGCAGCGAAAATCTCACAGCGCGCCGCAAACGCGACCGGCTGGTGGCTCTGTGTGGGGATGGCGGTTTCGACTACGCCGGCAACAGTCGTGACGACATCACGGTTTTCGATGCCGCGCGACGCGCCATCATCGTGGCTCCGGATATGGCAGCCACACGCTGGGGCGCGAGCCACGACGCGGAGATGCTTCCGTTGGAAAAGGACTCGCCCCTGGCCATTCTCAAATCCATACGTGTGCATCAATGGCTCAAGAATGTGCTGATCGCGGTTCCGCTTGTGCTCAATCATGAATATGCCGATGTCGGGTTGGTTCTGGCCGGGATTGCAGCCTTCTTCTCCTTCAGTTTTCTCGCTTCCACAGTCTATGTCATCAATGACATTTCCGACCTTGCCAATGACCGGCATCACCCGCGAAAGCGGCTGCGGCCGCTGGCCAGCGGCGCAGTGTCGATCCCGGCGGCCTCGGTCACAGCGGTGGTGCTTGTGGTTGCCTCGATCGGACTGGCGAGCCTGCTGCCGCCGCAGTTCTGGTTGGTCCTGTCCGCCTATGCGGTGATCACCACGGCCTACACCTTTGTGCTCAAGCGCAAACTGCTGGTCGATGTGTTCACCCTGGCGACGCTTTACACCGTGCGTATCGTGGCGGGTGCTGCGGCAACCGGTGTCGATCTCTCATTCTGGTTGCTGGCCTTTTCGATCTTCTTTTTTCTCAGCCTTGCACTGGTCAAACGGTATGTCGAACTTGACGAGCTTGCCGACGATGCGGGAACGCAGCTCAAGGGCCGCAGTTATATTGGCTCCGACAAGGATATGATCGGTCAGGCGGGGATCGCCTCGGCATTCTCGGCAGCCATGGTTCTGGCGCTTTATGTGGACAGCAAAGAGGTCGCCTCCATGTATCCCCAGCCCGCGCTGCTGTGGCCGCTGTGTCCGTTGATTCTCTACATGCTGCTGCGAATCTGGATTCTCGCACGCCGCTCCCAGATGCACGAGGATCCGGTGGTGTTCATCATGCGTGACTGGCGCAGCCAGCTCACCACGATAGTCGGCGCCTGCCTGGTGCTCCTGGCCGCCTGGAAAATGTGATGCCGATCACCGCGAAGTTTGACAGTTGGGGCAGGGTTGTCCGCCATCCGCGCGTCCAGGCCGGAGTTGCAGATCTGACAGGCGGTGCGGCGGACGGATTCCTGCCTTTCGGCAATGGCCGCTCCTATGGCGACAGCTGCCACAACGACCGCGGACGGCTGATTCCGATGCAGCCGGGAGCCGCCATTCGCGCCTTCGATCCGGACTCCGGGATCCTGACCGCTGATGCAGGCGTGCTGCTGTCGGATATTCTGGCGCTGGTGATGCCGCACGGCTTCTTTCTCGAGGTCACTCCGGGAACGGCACAGGTTACATTGGGCGGCGCCATCGCCAATGACGTTCACGGCAAGAATCACCACCGTCGCGGAACTTTCGGGAGATCGGTGGTTACGTTCGTATTGCTTGGCGGTGACGGCGAAAGCAAAGCCTGCTCACCTCAGACAAACCCGGCGCTGTTTGAAGCGACCATCGGCGGCATGGGACTGACGGGGATCATCGAATCCGCCACCATCCGGCTGATGCCGGTTGCTTCAGCCAATGTACGCCAAACGGCGTTCCGGTTCGGCTCGATTGACGGTTATTTCGACGCAATCGACGCAATCGACGCAGCACATGAATATTCCGTGGCCTGGATCGATCAGCTTGCCAGCGGCGCGCGTCTCGGGCGCGGCGTGATGCTGGCCGGAGATCATGCCGAGGATGGCGGACCGGCGCGGGCACCGTCGCCGCCCAGACTGGCGGTTCCTTTCGCTCCGCCGGTCAATCTGCTCAACCGTCTGACGCTCAAGGCCTTCAACGGGCTGTATTACGGCCGCGCCCCCAAACAGCCCGAGACCGGCCTTGTTGGCTGGTCGTCCTATTTCCATCCCCTGGATGCGATCACCGGCTGGAACCGGCTATACGGTCCGCGCGGCCTGTTTCAGCACCAAAGTGTTTACCCGGCGGAAACCGCACGGCAAACAACGATTTCCCTGATCGAATGTGCTCAAAAACATGGTGCGGCCTCGTTCCTCACCGTATTGAAGCGCTTTGGGGACGTGCCCTCGCCGGGCCTGATGTCATTTCCGCGACCGGGTTTCACGCTGACACTCGACTTTGCCAATTCCGGTGAGCGGACGCTGAAAATGCTCGACGCCCTTGATTGCATTGTGCTTGAGGCCGGCGGCGCGCTCAATCCCTACAAGGATCAGCGCATGTCGCCCAAAATGTTCGAGGCTTCGTTCCCGCAATGGCGGGAGCTTGAAGCCATGCGTGACCCGACCTTGATGTCGGATTTGTGGCGTCGTACGGCGATGGCGCTCGATGGAACCAGGGCTTCCCGGACACGGGCCGTCAGCGCCCGGTGACACGTCACTCGCTTGCCACCATCGACACCGGCCAGTATTGGATGACGCTTGATGGTTCAGGCTGATCCCGGCCCAAGCCCAACAATGAAGGACCGCCCCATGATGTCCCGCATCTGCATTCTCGGCGCCGGCGCCTGGGGAACAGCACTTGCTGCCGCCTTTGTGCGGCAGGGCCATGAGGTGCGGATCTGGGGCCGGAATGCCGCGACCTGTGAAGAAATCACACGGACTCACACCAATCACGCCTATCTTGGCGATGCCCGCCTGCCTGACGCGCTTGAAGCCACGCCTGACATGGCCAGAGCGCTTGAGAACTCCGACATCGTGCTGTTCGCCGCGCCCGCGCAATCAACCGGCGAAGTTGCGGCGCTGGCGGCCGCTCACCTTCCCGCCACAGCCGTGCTGATTGCCTGCGCCAAGGGCATCGACAATCGCAGTGGCCAGTTGCAGTGCGACGTCATCTCGGGGGTGTTGCCGAATCACTCCGTTGGCGTGCTTTCCGGTCCGAGTTTCGCCGCCGATGTGGTGCGAGGCTTGCCCACGGCGGTTACCCTGGCGATGCCGCGGCAGGCGGATGCGCAAGCACTGGCGCAAACCCTGTCGGGCGACGCCATCCGGCTTTATGCATCCGATGATGTCGTCGGCGTGCAGATCGGCGGCTCTCTCAAGAACATCATGGCGATCGCAGTCGGGATCTGCCGTGGCGGCGGCATGGGCGCTAGTGCCGAGGCCGCCCTGATTACGAGGGGTTACGCGGAACTCACGCGGCTCAGTGTGGCTATGGGCGCGCGCGCCGAAACCCTGATGGGCCTGTCGGGCCTGGGCGACCTTGTGCTGACCTGTTCATCCGAATTGTCGCGCAATTTTTCCTACGGGATTGCGGTCGGCAGTGGCCGGGATGTGTCCGGACTAAAACTGGCCGAGGGGGTCTTTACCGTCACGATTGCCAATAAAATCGCCGCGAAACACCAGATTTCCTGCCCGGTGATGCAGACGGCGGACCTGGTGCTGTCTGGCGAGATGTCGGCGGCTGAGGCGCGCATTGCGCTGATGTCGCGCCCGGTCAAGGCGGAAAACCCGGCAAACCCGGCATGAAGCAGGGCGCGGTTTGCTGGACCGGAAGCATGGGGGTTTTCATGGTTCTGGACTATACGGACATACCATTTGTTGCATGAGAGGAATTTTCATGTTTTCGCGGTTTAATCACCAAACCTGGAATGACCGCCGTTAGGCGGCGCGGATCGGAACACTTCATGGGCTCAATCCATACCATCACGCCTGTTATCCTGTGCGGCGGAGCTGGATCCCGGCTCTGGCCGATGTCGCGGGATTCCAAACCCAAGCAGTTCCATCGGCTGGTCAACGACAAGACCTTGCTGACCAATACGCTGGAACGCGTCGACTACAGGGGCGAAGGCCTGCGCTATCTCCCCACCCGGATCGTTGGTGGAATCGCATTCGAATCCTTGCTGACGGAGCAGGGCGAAACCGGGGGCGTCGAGGTCGAACGTTATGTGCTTGAGCCACTGATTCGCGATACCGCTGCCGCAATCGCCGCCTCGATCGTCGATCTGGTGGAAACCGATCCGGAGCGAATGGTGCTGGTATTGCCGTCCGACCATCAGATTTCCGATGTGGCAGCCTTCTTCGATGTGATCCGCACCGGTGCGGAAGCCCTTGCCCGTCGCGGCGGCATCATGACCATCGGAATCACGCCGACGCGGCCGGAAACCCAGTATGGCTACATCGAACGCGGCGATGCCGATGGCCCGGTTTACGATGTTTCGCGGTTTCGCGAAAAACCCGATCTCGAGACCGCCAGAACCTTCCTTCAATCCGGACGCTTCTTCTGGAACGGCGGCATCTTCATGTTCCGTGCCGGCGAAATGGGCGCCGAACTCGCCCGCCAGCAACCCGAAGTCTGGGCGCAGGCGAAACTTGCCGTCGAACGCGCAGAGATCGAAGGCAAGTGCTACCGGCTTGATCCGGACGCCTTCGCCGCAAGCCCGAAAGTTTCAATCGACTATGCGGTGATGGAAAACGCCAGCCGTATCGGTGTCGTCGCGGCCAGTTTCGACTGGAACGATCTGGGATCATGGAACCAGCTGCATGACGGCTCACCGCTTGATGAAGCCGGTAATGCGCGCTTTGGCGATGTACTGACGATTGACGTCAGCAACAGCTACCTGCGGTCCGAAGACCGGCTCCTCGCTGTTGCAGGCCTCGACAACATCATTGTCGTCTCCCAGCCCGATGCGCTTCTGATCGTTCATCGCGACAAGTCCCATCTGGTCAAGGACATTGCCACAAGCGTCAAGAAAACCGGCGAATGGCCGCCGCTGGCCGTGGCTCATTCGGGCCGTCCGGTGCCCTCAACCCGGGTAATCCGCAAATGGTTGTTCGAGACCGCGCTGCCGCTTTGGACCGGCGCCGGCGTTGACAGGGTTCATGGCGGCGTTCACGAAGCGCTCAATCATGATGGCAGCCCGGCCGATCTCGGCTTCAAACGGCTCAGGGTTCTGGCCCGGCAGATCTATTGCTTTGCCAATGCCGAATTGCTGGGATGGGATGGCGACGCGCGGGAAGCCCTGACCCATTGCTTCACCACATTGACCACCACCGGGTGGCATCCCGATGGTGGGTGGATTCATTTGTGGAACACCGACGGCACGGTCAGGGATCCCCAGCGTGACACCTATGACCAGTGCTTTGTCCTGCTGGCTTTGGCGTGGTTGTGGCGCGCGACGAAGTGGCCGGAAGCGCGCGAATGGGCCGAACGCACGATCGCCTATATGGATGCCCATCTGATCGATCACGCCAAAGGCGGCTTTTATGAATCCAGCCTGCGTCTTGATTACCGCCGGGCCAATCCGCACATGCATTATCTCGAGGCCATGCAGGCCTGGTATGAGGTGACTGGCGAAAAGGCATTTCTCGACCGGGCCCAGACTTCCGTGGATCTGTTCAAATCGGTGTTCTTCGATCCCGAAAGCTGGAGTGTGACCGAACATTTCGAGCGCGACTGGTCGGTGCGCCACGACAAGCCGGCTCGCGTCGAACCTGGCCATCATTATGAATGGGTGTGGCTGTTGCTGCGACAGGCCAGGTTCGCGAATCAGCCGGAGCTGAAGGAATACTGCCGCAAGCTCTATGCCACCAGCCACGCCTTCGGCCATGCCCGCGGCACCGATGCGGTGTGCGATTCGATGGCGCCTGACGGTTCCGCAATGGTCGGAACGGCTCGATTGTGGTGTCAGACGGAGGCTCTCAAGGCGGGGCTTCTGGCGCGCGCCGAGGGCTTGCCGGGTGATGAGACGCTGTTCATCCGGATGCTGGATGTCATTTTCAACCGCTACCTGACGACCCCCGCACCGGGCGGCTGGTATGATCAGATCGACCCCAACGGCCGGGTGATCTCGAAAGACATGCCGGCAAGCACGTTCTACCACGTGTTCTGCGCCCTGGTGGAGTATCTCAGATACGAGGACATGCTGCCCCTTACCGAGTAGGGGCGCGACACGGCCGGGACCAATTGGAGAGACGTCGAGATGGCAGCAAAATTCGGCACCAGCGGGCTTCGCGGCCTTGTCGCAGACCTGACGGACGGCACCGCGGCGGCCCATGCCCGCGCGTTTGGCCGACACCTCAAGCAGGCCGGGATAGCCTCCGTGGGATCGCCGGTCTTTCTGGGGCGGGACATGCGCGCCTCCAGTCCGGAAATTGCCGCGCAGTGCGCGTCGGCATTGCTTGCCGAAGGGCTGGAGCCGGTTGATTGCGGTGTGCTGCCAACCCCGGCGCTGGCGCTTCACGCCATGGGCAAGAATGCGGCTGCACTGATGATTACCGGATCGCACATCCCCGATGATCGCAACGGGGTCAAATTCTATCGTCCCGACGGCGAGATCGACAAACAGCACGAGGCGGCGATTTCAAGTCATGCACCGGAATTTCAGGCCGGGCCGCTGGCGGGGCCATCGCACTTGCGCGACGAATCATCCATCGCCGCCTCGGCCTTCGTCTCCCGCTACCGCGGCTTTTCCGCCGATGGCTTGTTTGCTGGACTGCGCATCGGGCTCTACGAACACAGTTCGTCAGCGAGCGACGCGCTGGCCGCGATTCTGCAGGAAGCCGGGGCAGAGGTGGTCCGGCTCGGCAAATCGCAGGTCTTCATCCCGGTCGACACCGAAGCGGTGTCGGCGGAGACCAGAACGCTGGCGGCAAAATGGGTCCGATCAAATTGCCTCGATGGACTGGTTTCCGCTGACGGCGATGGCGACCGGCCGCTGGTCGTCGACGAGACCGGGCAGGTGCTCAGAGGCGATGCACTGGGCCTGATCGTGGCGCGCTATCTGGGTGCCGACGCCATCGTCACGCCGGTCACCTCCAATTCGGGCATCGAAAGCCGCTGTCAGGCCGAAGTTCATCGCACCAGAGTGGGATCACCCTTTGTGATTGCCGGCATGGCGGACGCCCTCAGGCAGGGCCGGCAGCGTGTCATCGGTTTCGAGGCCAATGGCGGCGTGCTCACCGGAAACCTGATTGAGGCAGGCTCCTCCAGACTTGAAGCCCTGCCGACACGCGACAGCGTTTTGCCGATCCTTTGTGCCTTTGCCGCTGCCCGCATGGCGGATCAGAGCCTCTCCGAGCATGTCGCCGGTCTCGGTCTGCCGGTTGCGGCCAGCGACAGGATCGAGAATTTTCCCACGGCCACAAGCCAGGCACTCGTTGCTGATCTGTCGAATGACGATGCTGCGCGCAACCGGTTCTTTGAACCCGTCGGGCGACCTGCGGGTATCGACCTCACCGATGGCCTGCGCGTAACACTCGACCAGGGCGGCATTGTCCATCTGCGGCCCTCGGGAAATGCGCCGGAAATGCGGATTTACAGCGAGGCGGCAACCGGGGAACTGGCTCGCGACCTGATTGCGCGGACAGCCGCGCGAGTCCGCGAATTTTCTAGTGCCTACCCCGGATAATCGAAACCGCGCGCCCGGCTGGACGATTCGCTGTCACTGCAAGCGCTGGGCGCGCTGTTGGCGCTTCAGTGCGTGGCGGATCCGGACAGAAGATTGAGCACAGCGACGCCTGAAACAATCAGGGCAATGCCGAGATAGCCGAAAAAATCCAGCTTCTGGCCAAACAGCACGATGCCGATCAGCGTGACGAATGCCACCCCTACACCGGACCAGATTGCATAGGCCACGCCCACGGACATGGTCTTCAGCACGATCGACAGCAAATAGAACGCAATTCCATAGGCAATGATGGAAATGCCGCCATAGCTCCATTTGCTGAATCCGTCGGAAGCCTTGAGGGCGGTCGTGCCGATCACTTCCCCGAAGATCGCAAGAATGAGGTAAAGCCAAGGCATGGGCGGTCAGTGTCCTTTGGGCCGGCTTGTGTCGCTCCGCCGGTGATGAGCTATCAAGGTATCCCGGATAGCCTGTTCATCCGCAAGTACGCTGCCCGACAGGCCGTGTCAAAGCAGACCGCGCAAGCCTGCATGAAATTTCCAAATCACGTTTGCCGCGAACCGTCGGATCGTCTCGAATGGATCGGTACGGGGCTCAGACAGGAACGGCCCGTCCGGTCGGGGACGGGCCGTGATCTTCATATCAAGTGCGGACCAGGATCAGTCGGCGTCGCTGGCCCAGCCCGAGATCGCCTTGGCCTCGAGAAACTCCTCGATTCCCCAGACGCCGCCTTCCCGCGCCCGGCCCGATGCCTTGACGCCTCCGAAGGGCGCTCCCGCACCACGGGATTTTCCATTCATTTCGACCATTCCGGAGCGCAGCCGCCGCGCCATCCGGTTCCGCTTGGCGCCGTCCTGGCTCTGCACATAGTTGGTCAGGCCATAGATCGTGTCGTTGGCAATCTCGACGGCATTTTCCTCATCATCGAACGGAATGATCGAAAGCACCGGTCCGAAGATCTCCTCACGCGCAATGGTCATGTCGTTGGACACATCGGCAAAGATCGTGGGGCGAACGAAATAACCGCGGTTGAAGCCTTCCGGCCTGCCGGGACCGCCCGCCACCAGCCGTGCACCCTCGTCGATGCCCTTCTGGATCAGGCCCTGGATCTTCTCATACTGTGCTGCCGAGACGACCGGACCGATATGCCTGCCTTCCTGGTTGGCCGGACCGACCTTGGCGGTTGCGGCAACCTCGATGGCCTTCTCCACTGTCTGATCGTAGATCGTGCGCTCGACCAGCATGCGTGAAGGGGCGTTGCAGCTCTGGCCGGTGTTGTTGAAGCAATGACGCACGCCGCGCTCGACGGCCTTGGCGTCGGCATCGGCGAAAATGACATTGGCGCCCTTGCCGCCGAGTTCCAGGCAAACCCGCTTGAACGTGTCGGCGGCAGCCTTGGTGATTGCCGCGCCGGCGCGCGCCGACCCGGTGAAGCTGATCATCTCGACATCCTTGTGGGTCGAAAGATCGGTCCCGACCCCGACGCCGTCGCCATTGACCATGTTGAAGACACCCGCCGGCAGACCGGCGGCATGCACGATCTCGGCAAACACGATCGACGAAAGCGGCGCAATTTCAGACGGCTTTAGCACCATGGTGCACCCGGCCAGCAGGGCCGGAATCACCTTCAGCGTCACCTGATTCATCGGCCAGTTCCACGGCGTGATCAGTCCGACAACACCGATCGGCTCCATGGCGATGCGGTCATTGGGGGCATGCGGTCCAAGCGGGCGCAAGAATTCGACATCCTTGAACGCCTTGATGAAATTGTCGATGTGCCAGGTTCCGGACGTGACCTGATCGTTGCGCGACATCTCAATGGGCGCACCCATTTCCAGGCTGATCGCCTGCGCCATGTCTTCGGCGCGCTCAAGGTAGACTTCGCGGATTTTCTTGACGTATCCGAGCCGAACTTCGGGATCGGTCTGCGACCAGGACTCGAACGCGGACTTGGCGGCGGCGACGGCGGCGTTGGTGTCAGCCGTAGCACCCAGGGAAATTACCGCGCAGGTTTCCTCGGTTGAGGGATCAATAACCTCGCAGTCACGGGGTGCAACTGGCGCGACCCATGCGCCATTGATGTAAAACTCGCGTTTCTCGATCATTTCATTCTCCACTATACAAAGACGCAAATGCCGCGCCGTTCAGGGCGCATAAAAGGTGTTTCACCGCTTCGAACAGCACTTACGCAAGTCCCCGCAGCAAACAAGATCCAAAAAGCCAAACATTTGAAGGCCAATCGACAACGCGGTGCGTTGCCCTTCCGTCAATTAGGGGTCGACCGGGCAGGATTGCAACCTCGAATCGGGCAAAGAAGGTTTTCCGCCGGCCTTGCGGATGACTGTAGCCGCCGCTGACCAGACCCCGGAATCCGCCCGATGCCTTCCAAAGCTGTACTGAAGCCCAAAGCGTCAGGTTCTAACGTCTCGAAGGAAAAGCACCTTTCAGACGGCGGCCGCACGGGCTGATCCCGGATACAATGTTGCTGCCGGCGGGACCCTATTCCGCCATCGCGCGGCCGATGAGGGGGCCGCAATGCCCGTGCGCTGACCGAACAGCTTCATGGCCTCGGCAAAATGATGTCGAAACATTTCGCGCACCATTTCAGGAAAGTCACCGGCCCCTACAAGCGGCAGGCATGATCTCACCCGGAGCGGGTCACTGACAGCACCAGCAATTCAGCGAAGTGTCTTGAGCAAGGCAGGCGTGGGGAAACAATCGGCCTTGCTGCCGTTTCGGGCCTGCCATTCCCCTATCGAGCGCCTTGTCTTGTAGCCGGGCAATCCATCCGCGCCGCCGACATCGTAGCCCTGTTTTTCCAGCGATGATTGCAACCGGGCGATATCGGAGCGCAACATCGAACCGGTGTTGTCCCAGGGGGTGACGAACGCGCCGCCACCATGGGCCATGCGGTCGGCGAGATTGCCGATGAACAGCGCATAGAGATCGGAATTGTTGTATTCCTTGATGACGTAGAAATTCGGCGTGACGACGAATTCGGGGCCGTATGTTCCCGCGGGAACCAACACCATGCCGGGCGCACGGCGTTCGTGAGCGGGAAACGGCCGGCCGGATATGCGAATGATGCCCATGTCCGTCAGGGCACTGATCGGCCGGGCCCGGTCAGGCCCTTCCAGCGCGCAGGTGACGCCTTCGGGGATGACCGCCTCGAAGCCCCAGTCGCGGCCGCGCACCCAGCCCGACCGGGCCAGATAATTGGCGATAGACGCCAGCGAATCCGCCGTTGAATTCCAGATGTCGCGCTTGCCGTCACCATCGAAATCAACCGCATGATCGAGATAGCTCGACGGCAGGAACTGCGGCTGCCCCATGGCGCCGGCCCAGGATCCCTTCATCGCAGAGGCTGAAACATCGCCGCGCTGAAGGATTTGCAGTGCCGCCAGTATTTCCTTGCGGAACAGGTCTGGCCGGGTCGACATGAAGGCCTTGGTGGCGATGACCTGAATGGCGGAATAGGGAATCTTGGCGCGGCCAAAGCCCGATTCGCGACCCCAGATCGCCACGATGATGGACCCGGGCACGCCGTAGCGCTCCTCGATCCTGCGCAACAGGCCTGCATGTTGCTTCATCAGGGACCGGCCCGAAGCAGCCAGACCCTGAAGCCTTTTCTCGCTGAAATAGGCGCCGGGGCTGCGGAATTCGGCCTGGCTTTGGGCGCGTTGCTTTGGCTTTGGAAATCCCGGCGGCGCCAGATCCGGCAGATCCCAATCGAGGTTGACGCCGGAAAAGGCGCGGTCAAACACCGGTTTGGACACACCGGCGCGTTTGGCTTCAGGCCACAAATCGGCCTCGAGCCATTGCCGGAACTGTGCCTCGACGCCGGATTTTGTTGCAGCACGGGATGGCATGACCCCAAGTGTGGTCACGACGAACAGGAAAGTGATCGAAAGAATCAGGGTGCGAATCATGCCGCCAGACTAACCCGGGCGGCATGTCAGGAAAACGGCCCATCGCGAAGAGGTCGCTCAGTGTTCGGAAAAGGCCTCGATCTCGATTTCGGTCAGCAAATCGGGATGGGCCAGCCCGGCAACAATGACATAGGTCGAGGCGGGTGCATGGCCTTCCAGCATCAGGTCCCGGATTTCCCGATAGATACCGACCGCGCCGGGCGCCACATCATAAACACGGATCGCGACGATATCGGTGATCTGCATGTTGCAGGCAGCCAGTGCGGAAAGCGCGTTGCGCCATGCCTGTTCGGCCTGGGGACGATATCCCTCCAGCATCTGACCCGCCGGCGTCACGCCGATCTGTCCCGAAACAACCAGGCGGCGGCCCGGTGACACCATCTCCACAGCCTGCACATAATTGGACGCCGGTTGTGGCATTGTATCGGGATTGAAAAAACGTGGCATGCCCTGTTCCCTCAGAAAGCCGTGCGGGCGCGAATGGCCGCTGCCAGCGTGCCTTCATCGAGATAGTCAAGTTCGCCGCCGACCGGCACGCCATGGGCCAGCCGGGTGATCTTGACCTCAAATCCGGACAATTGCTCGGTGATGTAGTGCGCGGTGGTTTGTCCCTCGACCGTGGCGTTGACGGCGATGAGGATTTCCCGGACCCCGCCGCCGGCCACCCGGTCGACGAGTTTGGAAATCGACAGGTCGTCGGGGCCGATGCCGTCGAGTGGCGACAGGGTTCCTCCCAGCACATGATAGCCCGCGTTCATCGCAGCGGCCCGTTCAAGCGCCCACAGATCGGCCACGTCCTCGACGACGATGATCACTGTCTGGTCGCGGGTCGGATCGGTACATACCGTGCACGGGTCAGAGGTGTCGGCATTGCCGCAGGTTGAACAGATGCGGACCTTGTCAAAGGCCTCGTTCATCGCCAGCGCCAGCGGACCCATCAGCTGGTCTTTCTTCTTGATCAGATGCAGGGCCGCGCGGCGCGCCGAGCGCGGCCCAAGCCCGGGAACCCGGGCCAGCAGCTGGATCAGGCGCTCGATCTCCGGCCCGGTTACACGTTTTTGCATCTGGATCTCCGGTTACCGACGGCCAATCTCAAAACGGAAGTTTCATGCCAGGAGGGATTGGCAGGCCGGCGGTGAATTCCTGGGTCCGTTCCGCGACCATGGCCTCGACCTTGCCCTTGGCGTCGTTGTGGGCTGCAACGACCAGATCTTCCAGGATCTCGACATCGTCTTCCTTGAACATCGATGGATCGACGCTCATTCCCAGCATCACGCCTTTCCCCGAAAGCCGTACCGTGACCATGCCACCGCCAGCGGTTCCCTCGCATTCAAGTTCGGCGATCTCTTCCTGCATGCGCTCCATCTTGGCCTGCATGTCCTTGATCTTGCCCATCATGCCCATGATGTCTTTCATCGTGATCTCTCCTTCTAAGGTGTTTGTTTCCGGCTTGATCCAGACCCGCACATCGGTAAGCGCGGGCTAGTCCCGGTCATCGTCGGGATCGGTTTCATCTGGCAGGATGTCGCCATCCTCGGACGGGGTCAGCGCGGCCTCGGCCAGGCTCTCCTCGGTGACGGCGATGCGCACGTCGGTGATCCGCGCACCGGGAAACTTTGCCAGAATGGCCGCCACATCAGGATCCTGGCGGGCATCGCTGACAAGCGCGTCGCGCTTGGCGGTCTCGCGCTCAGAAAGCGTCGGAGCCCCCTCCTCGCGGCTGAGCGCGACACTCCACTTGGCCCCGGTCCAGTCTGTCAGCTTCTTGACCAGTTCACCGGGCAAACTCGGACTTGCATCCGGTGTCAGGCTGATTTCAAGCCGTCCCGGCTCAAGCCGGACCAGTCTCACATTGGTGCGGATCTGCACCTTCATGGCGATATCGCGATACTTTTCGGCAAGCGCCACCATGTCTTCAAGCGAGCCTATGGCGACCTCTTGAACCGGTTCTGCAACGGCTGGCGCGGCAATCGTAGGCTCGGCGGAATGGGCGAGCCGCATCGACGGTTGCCCGCCGCTGGACCCCTGCGCCATCCGGCGTTCGCCCACGGCCCGGGCCGTGGCGCCGCCACCGGAGGGACCGCCGCCTGGCGATTGAACCGCTGCGCCAGCGGTTGCGCCGCCCATGCTCTGGAACGCCTTCACCGCATCCTCGGGTGACGGCAGGCTGGCGGTGTGGGCAATCCGGATCAGCGCCATCTCGGCGGCGGCCGCAGGGCGGCTTGATGTATCGGTCTCGGTTATGCCCTTGAGCAGCATCTGCCAGACCCGCGACAAAATGGCGGTCGACAAGGTTCCGGCATAACTTGCGCCGCTTTCGCGCTCGGTTTGTGTCAACGAGGGGTCTTCACCCGCCTGCGGCACGAATTTGAGCCTGGTGACGAGATGGGTGAAATCGGCCAGATCGTTGAGAATCACCGGAGGACTTGCGCCCGAATCATACTGGTCGCGAAAGCTCGCCAGCGCTGCCGCGACATCGCCGCTCATCAGCGAGCCGAACAGTTCGACAATACGCGACCGGTCAGCCAGGCCAAGCATCGAGCGCACGGCTTCCGCATCAACCGCTCCGCCGCCATGGGCAATTGCCTGATCGAGCAGCGACAGCCCGTCACGCACCGAGCCTTCAGCGGCCCGGGCGATCATGGCAAGCGATTCGTCGTCGATCGCGATGCCTTCCTGCCCGGCAACGCTTTTGAAATGCTTGACCAGCAGGCCCGAATCGATGCGGCGCAGGTCAAAGCGCTGGCATCGCGACAGCACGGTGATCGGGACCTTGCGGATTTCAGTGGTGGCGAAGATGAACTTCACATGCGCCGGCGGCTCTTCCAGGGTCTTGAGCAGGCCGTTGAAGGCCTGATTGGAGAGCATGTGCACTTCGTCGATGATGTAGACCTTGTAGCGCGCGGAAACCGGGCGATAGCGCACCTGCTCGATAATCTCGCGGATATCGTCAATGCCGGTGTGCGAGGCGGCATCCATTTCGATGACATCAACATGGCGACCTTCCATGATCGCCTGGCAATTTTCACCCGGCACAGTCAGATCAATGGTTGGCTGATCAATCTCGTCGGTCTTGTAATTGAGCGCCCGCGCCAGAATTCGCGCCGTGGTGGTCTTGCCGACGCCGCGGACACCGGTGAGCATCCAGGCTTGCGCAATCCGTCCGGTGGAAAACGCATTGGTCAGTGTGCGGACCATCGGCTCCTGGCCGATGAGGTCCGTGAAATCCTTGGGGCGGTATTTCCGCGCCAGGACCCGGTACGGCGCCGGTGCCTCGGGGCCGGACCCCGATGGCGCTGTGTTCGTGCCGGTATTTTCTTCCATGATTCCTGTGCCGCCCTCGCGCTGGCCCGATGGCCGTTTGCACCAAATTCGCACCCCGGTTGAAACCCGTCAATGACAGGGCCTGACATTTCGGGCGCGGGCGAAAGGGTGGGAGGCTGGCACGGTGACCCGTGCCGGGCTCGTTAGGGCTGCTTCCTTCCGGACCTGACCCGGTTGGCGAGTGGCTCGTCCACCACCAACCTCCCGCTTGCACATATCGTCAATCGGACAGGCAAAAGCAAGCCAACCACGAAAAAAACTGCTAGAGTCTTGATCCAACCCTGTCCGGCGGTCTTGCCCATGTCTGATTTTGTTCTCGATCCGCGCCTTGAACGCGATACCACGCTGGTGATGAAGCTGGGGTTATGCCAACTCCGGCTGATGCAGGACAGTCGCTGGCCCTGGGTGCTTCTGATACCTCAAAGGAGTGGCATTTCGGAAATTTTCGAAATGACGCCGCTGGACCAGACGATGCTGACCTTTGAAACCGCCATCACTGCCAAGGCACTGAAACAGGCATCGGCGTGCCTGAAAATCAATGTCGGAGCCCTTGGCAATCAGGTGCACCAATTCCATCTTCACATCATCGCACGCAACGAGGGCGATCCGGCCTGGCCCGGACCGGTCTGGGGTCATGGCGAAGCCAAGCCCTGGGACCGGGATGCCCGCAACGACTTTACCAAAAGACTTCTCGAGGCACTCTAATCCATGACTTTTTCCCTGTTTGACCATGACGCTCCTCATGGCGAGGCTAGCCGTCTGGTCGCGTTTTCATCCAACCGGCTTGACCGCCGGTCAGAGCACCGCAACGAAAACGAACTGGGCGATGCGCGCAATGATCCGGCAACGCGTTATTTCGCCATCACGCAAGGCCGGTTGGCAATGCGCATCAACGGTGAAGCGCCGCAGGGGCTGCTCGAGGCTGCCGACATCTCCGCGATGCAGCCGCACGACGCGGATGCGGTGCTGATTGGCTGGGACGCGGCCGACGCGGCCCGCATTGCCATCCCCGTCGGAATTGCGCCTGACGACCTGCCGGAGCCGTTCAAGGCCATCGACACCCGCTCGGTTTACCGTCAGGCACTGATGGACGAGGAAACTCTCGGCGCCTATGCGCAAGGCACCAGTCTGGTTTCCTGGGCACTTGCCAACAGGTTTTGCGGTGCTTGCGGCGGGTCCATGACGCCTGAATCGGGCGGTTACCGGCGGCGTTGCACGGTGTGCGACCATGTGGTGTTTCCACGAACCGACCCGGTCGCCATCATGCTGACGATTGATGAGGCGAGCGATCGCTGTCTGCTTGGCCGCAGTCCGCATTTTCCTCCCGGGATGTACTCCTGCCTGGCCGGGTTCATCGAACCAGGTGAAACCATGGAGGATGCGGTCCGGCGTGAAACGCTCGAGGAATCCGGCATCAAGATCGGCCGCGTGCGATACCACGCCAGCCAGCCCTGGCCGATGCCGCATTCACTGATGATCGGGGTCTATGCCGAAGCCCAAAGCCTGACGATTGACCGCGATACTGCCGAGCTTGAGGATTGCCGCTGGTTTGACCGCGGCGAGACCGAGGCCATGCTGGCCAATGTCCTGGGCGAGGACAAGGCCTCGGCGCCGCCGCCAGGCGCCATCGCTCACCGGCTGATGCGCGACTGGCTGGATTGGGACCGGTAGGGTACGGACAACCTGAAGCGTCTCAGCCTTCGGCCTCCTGGGCATGTGACCCGTTTTGCGCCAGTCTGAACGGATGGGCCGGATAGACGCCCAGAATCCGCAACTCCTTGGAGAAAAAGGCGAGTTCATCCATCGCGCGGGCCACCGGCGCCTCGTCCGGATGGCCCTGAATATCGGCGTAAAACTGGGTGGCGAAGAACTTGCCGCCGATCTGGTAGCTTTCCAGCTTGGTCATGTTGACGCCATTGGTGGCAAAGCCGCCCATCGCCTTGTAGAGCGCCGCCGGGATATTGCGTACCCGAAAGACAAATGTGGTCACGACCACTTCGTCCGCCACCGGGCGCGGCGGTATGTTTGCCTCACGCGACAGCACCACAAAGCGGGTGACATTGGTCTCGGTGTCCTCGACATTTTCCTCAAGGATATCGAGACCATAGAGTTCAGCCGCCAGACTTGGCGCAAGTGCTGCCATGGTTCGGTCGTTGCTCTGCGAGACAAGTCTGGCGGCGCCGGCCGTGTCGCCGGCCACCACAGCCTTCCAGCGATTGGCGCGCACCACCTTGCGGCACTGGCCCACTGCGTGGACATGACTGTGCACCGTACGGATTTCGGACCGGTCGACGCCGGGCAATGCCATCAACTGGAAATGGATCGGCATGAAATATTCGCCGACGATGTGCATCCGCGATTCAGGCAACAAATGATGAATATCGGCCACCCGCCCCGCGATGGTGTTTTCGATCGGGATCATGGCCAGATCCGCCTCGCCCTGCTCAAGCGCGATGAACGCGTCCTCGAATGTGGCGCAGGGCAATGGCTCCATGTCGGCAAACATGTCGCGGCAGGCCATATCGGAATTTGCGCCAAACTCACCCTGAAAGGCGATGCGATTGGTGGAAGCTGTCATCATGAATGTCCGTGTTGAGGGATGCGCGTTTATTTCGGTGCCAGAATTTGGCGGGCGCGTTCCAGATCGGCGGGAGTATCGACACCGAGAGGAACGGAGTCAACGATTGCAACATCGATGCGCATACCATCTTCAAGCGCCCGCAACTGTTCAAGTGATTCGCGCCTCTCGAGGGTTGAGGCAGGTAGCGAGACGAAGCGCTCCAGCGCCGATCGTCGCCAGGCATAAAGCCCGATGTGGTGATACAGCGGCCCCTCACCGTAAGGCGCGGTGGTGCGGGTGAAGTAAAGCGCGCGCAACAGCCGCTCGCCAATAGGCGTGCCGATGACCTTGACGATGCTCGGATTGGTTTTCTCCGCCTCGTCGGTAATCTCGACCGCCAGCGTGGCAAGATCAGCCGGCGACCCCGCCAGCGGCATCGCCGCGCGGCGAATGGCTTCCGGCTCAATGGCGGGAATATCTCCCTGCACATTGAGAATTATCCGGGCTTGTCCATCGGGGTCCATCTTCCGGGCTGCCTCGAAAACCCGGTCCGATCCGGACTGATGGTCATCGCGGGTCATGACCGCCTCGAACCCCGCGGCCTCAACCGCATTGGCGATTTCAAGCGAATCAGTCGCCACCGCCACCCGTCCGATATCAGCAAGCATCGCCTGGCGCGCCACCCTGACCACCATGGGTTCGCCACCAATATCAGCAAGCGGTTTTCCAGGCAGTCGGGCCGACGCCAGGCGGGCTGGAATGATGACGAGCGTGGGCTCTTGAGCGTGGGCCATCTGGGTTCTGTTCCTCGGTTGGGCGGCGCAAGTGACGACAAATGTCAAAAAGTCTCACTGCCACTGTTACAAACGGTGTTGCAACGATCCTGCAAAAGACATAGGTTCCGCGCGATTTCAAGACTGGTTCGGATATTGCGGGAAACTGGGCGGAAGCCGGACTGAAACGGAGCGACGGAACATGAACTCTTCATATCTCAACTCTGCAGCAGGCGCCTTTTTGGGCATTCTGTTTGTCGTGATGACTCTCTCGATCGTTTCGGAGGGGATCTATGAAGCACCGGTACCGGAAACCGAAGGCTTCATGATCGAAGTTGCCGAAGGCGGCGGCGAAGCAAGCGCACCTGCCGAAGAGGCTGCACCCGAAGAGATTGCGCCTCTGCTCGCAAGCGCCGATGCGGCCAAGGGTGAGACAGTGTTCAAGAAATGCGCTGCGTGCCACACCAACGACGCGTCAAACGCCAACAAGGTCGGGCCCGGCCTGTGGAACATTGTGAACCGGCCGGTCGCCGCGCACGAGGGGTTCAAATACTCCGGTGCCATGACCGAATTCTCGCAGGGCGGTACGGTTGTCTGGGATTACCAGCATCTGAGCGAATTCCTCGCTGCTCCGAAGAAGCACATCCCCGGCACCGCAATGGGCTTCGCCGGACTTAAAAAGATTGACGATCGCGCGAATCTCATCGCCTATCTCCGCACAGTGGGCGATACGCCGGCGCCGCTTCCGGGCGAATAAATCGCGAGACAGATGAGACTGAAGCCGGGTTCACGCCCGGCTTTTTTCGTATTTTCGCGCAGTTTTTCGCGTCAGGCCCTGCAAGTGCGGCGGAACTGGCCTATTCTCCCCCGAAGCCATTTTTCCCAGGAGGACCCGCACCGATGATCACCCGCATTGCCCGTTTCATGATGGCGTCTGCCGCATTGATCATGTTTGCCTCCGCATTGATGGCGCAGGAACCCGTGTGGCGGCATGCCACATTGATGATTGGGGAACCGAAATACCCAGAAGGGTTTGCCCGGTTTGACTATGCGAACCCGGACGCCCCCAAGGGCGGCACATTGAGATTGTCGGAGGAAGGCACGTTCGACAGTTTCAACCCTATTCTGACCAAGGGCGAACAGGTGGCCGGACTTTCCCTGGTGTTCGACACGCTGATGAAATCGGCCGAAGACGAGGTCTCCACATCTTACGGATTGCTCGCCGAAAGCATCTCCTTTCCCGAAGATATTTCAAAGGCCACGTTCCGGTTGCGTGCGGAAGCAAGATGGGCTGATGGCGAGCCGGTGACACCGGAGGATGTTGTCTTCAGCTTCACCAAGGCCAAGGAACTCAATCCGCTGCAGGCCAACTATTACGCCCACGTGGTCTCCGCCGAAAAGACCGGGGACCGCGATGTGACGTTCGTGTTTGACGAGAACAACAACCGCGAACTGCCGCAGATCCTCGGTCAAATCCTGGTTTTTCCGAAGCATTGGTGGGAGGCAAAGGACAAGGATGGCAACACGAGGGATATCGGTCGCACCACCCTGGAACCGGTGATGGGCTCCGGACCGTACCGGATTGCCTCTTTCACCGCCGGATCGACGATCCGTTACGAATTGCGCGAGGATTACTGGGGCAAGGATCTGAACGTCAATGTCGGGCATAACAATTTCGGCGGGATCGAGTATGCCTATTTCACCGACGCCAATGTCGAGTTCGAAGCCTTCCGTGCAGGCAAAATCGATTTCCGGCAGGAAAATTCCGCCAGCAAATGGGTCACCGCCTATGATTTCCCCGCTGTCGAGACAGGAGAAATCAAGCGTGAGGAAATCGAGAATCCGCTCCGCGCTGTCGGCATCATGCAAGCCATGGTGCCGAATATCCGCCGGGACAAGTTCAAGGATATACGGGTCCGCAAGGCGCTCAATTTCGCCTTCGATTTCGAAGACCTCAACCGCAACCTGGCTTTTGATGCCTTCGAACGGATCGACAGCTATTTCTGGGGCACAGAACTTGCCTCGTCTGGCCTTCCCGAGGGCCGGGAGAAGGAAATCCTCGAGGGGATGAAGGACAAGGTTCCGCCGGAAGTGTTCACCACTTCCTATACCAACCCGGTCAGTGGAGATCCGCAGAAGGCCCGTGCCAACCTGCGGCAGGCCCTGACCCTGTTCAAGGAAGCGGGCTATGAACTGAAGGGCACGCAACTTGTCGATTCCCGCACAGGCGCACCGTTCGAGATCGAGATCCTGCTTTCCAGTCCTTCATTCGAACGGTCGGTGCTGCCCTATGTCAGCAGCCTGAAGAAAATCGGCGTCGCCGCAAGGATCCGTACCGTCGATGCCTCGCAATACACCAACCGGGTGCGAAGCTTCGACTACGACATGATCTGGGCGGTATGGGCGCAATCGCTGAACCCGGGCAACGAGCAGGCAGGCTACTGGGGTTCGGACTCGGTAGAACGCGAAGGATCAAGGAATTACGCGGGCATAGCGGATCCGGCGATCGACGAATTGATCAGGATGGTGATCTTCGCGCAGGACCGCGAGGAACAGGTAGCCGCAGTTCGGGCCCTCGACCGGGTGCTTCTGGCCCATCACTACGTGGTCCCGCTGTTTTACAGCAATGCCGTCAAGGTGGCCTACCGCAGCACACTCGCACGTCCCGGGGAACTGCCGTATTACGGGCTTGGATTCCCGGAAATATGGTGGATGAACGCGGCTCAATGACGCTATTTCGACCTTGCACCATCATCGACATTCGATTCTGTATGAAGGACGGGCGAATCAGCCGGAAGCTGGTTTTTCCGGCTTGAAGGATTTGAGATTGACTACATCATCACGGACCGAAGGCGGCCAAATCGCCAAGAACAAGCGGATTGAAGCCTGATGGGCGTCTATATTTTCCGTCGTCTGCTTTTGATGATCCCGACCATCATCGGCATCATGGCGATTTCGTTTGCGGTGATCCAGTTTGCTCCGGGCGGACCGGTGGAGCAGGTCATCGCGCAGTTGACCGGTCAGGGCGATTCGGCAATCGACCGGATTGCCGGCGGCGGTGACACGGTTGGCAGCGCCCAGCAGGATTTTGGCGATTCCGTCTCGTCGCAATATCGCGGTGCGCAGGGACTCGATCCGGAATTCATCGCCAAGCTGGAAGCCCAGTTCGGCTTCGACAAGCCGCCGCTCGAACGCTTCGGTCTGATGATGTGGAACTATATCCGTTTTGATTTCGGAGAGAGTTATTTCCGCAGCATCGATGTGATCGACCTGATCGCGGAGAAAATGCCGGTCTCGATCTCGCTCGGCGTCTGGATCCTGCTGTTGTCCTACATCATCTCGATACCGCTGGGGATCAAGAAGGCGGTGTCGGACGGCTCGCGGTTCGATGTGTGGACATCCGGTCTCATCATCATCGCCTATGCGGTGCCGGGTTTTCTGGTCGGCATCCTGTTGATCGTGATGTTTGCCGGGGGATCGTTCTTTGACTGGTTTCCCTTGCGCGGACTGACCTCGGACAATTTCGCCGAACTGAGCCTGTTTGGAAAGATCGTCGACTATTTCTGGCATCTGGCGCTGCCGCTGATCGCGCTTTCACTCGCCGCCTTCGCCACCACGACGCTGCTGACCAAGAATTCGTTCATCGACGAAATCCGCAAGCAATATGTCACCACCGCACGGGCCAAGGGATTGACGGAAAGCCAGGTGCTCTACCGGCATGTGTTCCGCAATGCGATGCTGATCATCATTGCCGGCTTTCCCGGTGCATTCATTTCAGCCTTCTTTTCCGGGTCGCTGCTGATCGAGACGATTTTCTCGCTCGACGGTCTGGGCCGGCTCGGTTTCGAATCGGTGATCAAGCGGGATTACCCGGTGGTGTTTGCCACGCTGTTCATCTTTTCACTGATGGGACTGGTGGTGGGACTGATCTCCGACCTGGTTTACACCTGGGTCGATCCGCGCATCGACTTTGAAAAGAGGGATGTCGGATGAGCACCGCGGCTTCCACACTCTCGCCGGCCTATGATGCGAACGGCAGGCCGAAAGGCTGGCTGTCGCCGACCAACAAGCGACGCTGGGCCAATTTCAAGGCGAACCGGCGCGGCTACTGGTCACTGTGGATTTTCCTGTTCCTTTTCATCGCCAGCCTGCTGGCCGAGTTCATTGCCAATGACCGACCCATCCTGGCCTCCTACAAGGGCGAGATCCTCTACCCGGTGCTGGTTGATTATCCGGAGGAGAAATTCGGCGGGTTCCTGGCCCGTACCGATTACCGCGATCCGTTCATCCAGGACGAGATCAAGGCAAACGGCTGGCTGATCTGGCCGCCGATCCGCTACTCCTACACCACCGCCAATTCCTATATCCCGCACTCGGCGCCGACGGCTCCATTCTGGATGCTGGACAAGGAGACCCGCTGCTCCGCCTATCCGATGAAGGACGAGGATCCGGGATGTACGCTTGGCAACATGAACTGGCTCGGCACCGACGATCAGGCCCGCGACGTGACCGCGCGGATGATCTACGGGTTCCGGATATCGGTTCTTTTCGGGCTGACCCTGACCATTTTCTCTGCCGTGATCGGCATTGCCGCGGGCGCGGTCCAGGGCTATTTCGGCGGCTGGACCGATTTGTTGATGCAGCGCTTCATCGAGATCTGGTCGTCGATGCCAGTGCTCTACATCCTGCTGATCATCGCCGCAGTGCTGCCGCCAGGCTTCTGGATCCTGCTTGGAATCATGCTGCTGTTTTCCTGGGTGTCGTTTGTCGGCATCGTCAGGGCCGAGTTTCTGCGCGCGCGCAATTTCGAGTATGTCAACGCCGCCCGGGCGCTGGGCGTCGGCAATGGCACCATCATGTTCCGGCATCTTCTGCCCAACGCCATGGTGGCGACGCTGACCTTCCTGCCGTTCATCCTGTCGGGGTCGATCACCACACTGACCTCGCTCGACTTCCTCGGCTTCGGCCTGCCGCCGGGCTCGGCTTCGCTGGGTGAACTGATCGCGCAGGGCAAGCGCAACCTGCAGGCGCCATGGCTGGGGCTGACAGCATTCTTCACCATCTCGATCATGCTTTCCTTGCTGATCTTCATCGGCGAAGCGACCCGTGATGCCTTCGATCCGCGAAAGACATTTCGATGAGCGGCGCAAAGACGAAAAGCGATGATGTGCTGTTGTCGGTGCGCGATCTTTCGGTGGCGTTTCATCAGGGCGGCGAAAGCCACACGGCTGTCGACCATATCTCGTTTGAGATCCGGCGCGGCGAGACGGTGGCGCTGGTGGGCGAATCCGGCTCCGGCAAATCGGTTTCCGCGCTTTCCGTGCTCAAGCTGCTGCCATACCCGTCGGCAAGCCACCCGTCCGGCGAAATCCTGTTCAAGGGGCAGGATCTGCTCTGCGCGCCGGAGTCTCACATAAGGGATGTGCGCGGCAACGACATCACCATGATCTTCCAGGAGCCGATGACCTCGCTCAATCCGCTGCAATCGGTGGAAAAGCAGATTGCGGAGATTCTGCATCTGCACCAGGTGATCAAGCCGGACGAAGCCCGCCGGCAGGTGCTGGAACTGCTCACCCAGGTCGGCATCCGAGATCCCGAAACACGGCTGGCGTCTTATCCGCACCAATTGTCCGGCGGCCAACGGCAACGGGTGATGATCGCCATGGCGCTGGCCAACCGGCCTGAACTGCTGATCGCCGACGAACCGACAACCGCACTTGATGTCACCGTGCAGGCGCAGATCCTGGAACTGTTGCGCGATCTCAAGCATCAGCATGGCATGGCGATGCTGTTCATCACCCATGATCTGGGCATCGTGCGCAAATTCGCCGACCGGGTCTGCGTGATGACAGACGGCAAAATCGTCGAAACCGGCCCGACACGCGAAATCTTCGCCAATCCGCAGCATGCCTACACCAGGCATCTTCTTGCCGCTGAGCCCAAGGGCGAACCGCCCAAGCGCAAACCGGCAGCGCATGATGTGATGCGCGCCCAGGACATCAAGGTCTGGTTTCCGGTCAAGCAGGGTTTTCTCAGACGCACTGTCGACCACGTCAAGGCGGTGGACGGTCTGTCGCTCAAGCTGAAAGCCGGACAAACGTTGGGCGTTGTCGGAGAGTCAGGGTCGGGAAAGACAACGCTCGGGCTTGCGCTGATGCGGCTCATTCGCAGCGAAGGCGAAATCTTTTTCGAAGACCAGCCCCTGCATGCCCGGTCCTTCAAGGAGATGCGACCGCTCAGAAGTGCGATGCAGGTGGTGTTCCAGGATCCGTTCGGATCGTTGAGCCCGCGCATGTCGATCGCCGATATTGTCGGCGAGGGACTTGCCATTCATGCGCCTGATCTTTCCGCGCGCGAGCGCGACAGCCGTGTTGCCGGGGCGCTGGAGGAAGTGGGGCTCGACGCCGCCACCCGCTGGCGCTACCCGCACGAATTTTCCGGCGGTCAGCGCCAGCGCGTGGCGATCGCGCGGGCGATGGTGCTCAAGCCGCGCTTCGTCATGCTCGACGAGCCGACCTCGGCCCTGGACATGAGCGTTCAGGCGCAGGTGGTCGACCTGTTGCGGGAGCTGCAGGCGCGGCACAATCTGGCCTATCTGTTCATCAGCCACGATCTGAAGGTGGTGCGAGCGCTGGCCAATGATGTCATCGTCATGCGGGCGGGCAAAGTGGTTGAGCAGGGCACCGCCGACAAGATTTTCGATCATCCCGAAACGGACTATACCAAAGCGCTGATGGCCGCGGCATTCAACCTGGAAGCCGCAGACAGCGCCGTGGTCAGCGAATAGGCGGGTACATGACAGACAGTAACGGCAAAGGACGCGTGCTGCTTGCACTCACCGGCTGGGAACCCGAGGTCTGGATCAACGAGTTCGGCAAGGCCGCTCCGAATCGCCCGGTGGCACTTGAGCCGGAGGGTGAGGCGGATCCAGGCATCCATTACGCGGTGGTCTGGAAGCAACGTCCCGGCCTGCTGTCAAAGCTGCCGAATCTCAAGGCTATCTTCTCGCTCGGCGCCGGGGTTGATCATGTCTTTGCCGACACCAGCCTGCCGGATGTGCCGATCGTGCGCGTAGTATCTCCAGATCTGACCACACGAATGAGCGAATACGTCGTCTGGCAGGTGCTCGATCATCACCGCCTCGGCCCGCGCTACCGCGCACAACAGGCGGACCGGATCTGGGAGGAAGATCAAAATCAGAAAGCTGCCAGCGACATTACCGTGGGCATCATGGGTCTGGGTGAACTGGGCCGTGATGCGGCGTCCAAGCTTCGCATCATGGGCTTTAGCGTATCGGGATGGTCGCGGACGCAAAAGCAGGTCGAAGGCGTCAGCTGCCATGCGGGCGAGGATGGGCTCGGTGCATTCCTGGCATCTGCCGACATTTTCGTGGTGTTACTGCCCCTGACGCCCGAAACACGCGAAATCCTCAACCGTGATCTTTTCACGCGCATGAGCAAGCGTGGCCCGCTCGGTGCTCCTGTGCTGATCAATGCCGGACGCGGCGGATTGCAGAACGAGGCAGACATTCTCGCAGCGCTGGATGAGGGACTGCTTTCGGCGGTGACGCTGGATGTGTTTCAGCAGGAACCGCTTGATCCCGAAAGCCCATTCTGGACCCATCCGAAGGTGACGATCACACCGCATGCAGCCGCCGCATCAATGCCGCACTCGCTGATCGAGCCGATGGCGCGCCAGATGGATGCCTATGAACGCGGGGAACCGCTGATCAATCTGGTTGACCGAAAAGCCGGTTACTAAGCCGGTTTAGGGACGTCGATAGGCAGTTGGCATACCGTAGAGCTTGGCTATGCGGTCTATCGCCTCCTGCAGCGGCTCGCGCGTCACATACATGGTTCCGCCCGAAGCGTGCAAAAGCGTATGCTCGTCTTCCAGGAAACCGACATGGCCTTTCCAGAACACCAGATCACCGCGTTGCAAGCCATCGCGAGAGGGATCAATTTCGACACCCAGACCTGCGGCCTGCTGGTCTGAATCGCGCGGCGCCGGTTTCCCGGTCATGGTCAGCGCCATCTGGACCAGACCCGAGCAATCAATACCGAAACCGGAGCGCCCGCCCCACAGATAGGGAGTGTTGAGAAACCTGGTGGCGACGGCCACCGCGTCTTCAGCGGCGGCCACCCCGACCGGCCGCAAATGCGCGGCAATCATCGCCGTGCCATCTTCCAGAATCGCATATGCCGTGCCTCTGGTTTCAGCCGCTCCGGCTACCTTCACCAGGCTGCCCATCGACAAGGTGGCGGTGTACGGGAACCGCAGATCCGGACCCGGATAGACAAAACTGCGTGGCACCGAGACAATATGGGTGGCGGAATTGGCACCCTCCCCGAGGGCGTCCTCGCGGACATATCCCACGTAACCGTCGGCTTCCATCTGCACCCACGCCCAGCCGTCAGACCTGTCAAAAACTCTCACTGTCTCGCCAAATAGCGCCTGGGTGTCGATCCCTGATTCGGACTCGGGCCTGGCGCTGACATGCACCACAGGAACGCTCACATGTGCCAGCGCGCCTTCGATGTAGCGGTCGGCCGTCACCTGCCCCTTGAGCCGGATATCGGCAAGATCCGGCCGGTAGGCATGGGATCGGCGGTCCAGAGTCGCGGTCATGCTAGGTTCCCTCCGCTGACGACAGTTTCCGCCCTTCGGCGATGATGATGTCACCGATTTTCTCGACAAAAAGCGCGCCTTCAACCGTGCGCTTGATGATGACGTTACGCCGGTCACGGTCATCGCGCACCCGGCGAACCAATCCCATATGTCCCATCGTATCCAGCGCCCTGGTGATCACTGGCTTGGTCACGCCGAGCGTGGCGGCGAGCCCGCGCACAGTGTGCGGCGGAGGCGCGAGATATATGTGCAACAGGATCGCCAACTGCCTGATGGTCAGGTCCGGCCCGATGACACGAACATGTTCGAGCGTGGCGGCATGCCACAATCCGAGCGCGTCGGATGGCCGGAGGTCAAGAGGCATCGCTCACGCCTTGTCGTTTCGGTTCCGTTTTACATTGACCGAAACAACGGAGCGGCGCAAGCCGCCTGCTTTGTCAGGCAGGGTGCCTTTTGCTGATCACATCAAACAAGGCCCGTATCCCCTGCGCTTCGCCGCCGACCGGCGCGTGCGGCTTGTCTTTGGGCGACCAGGCGAAGATATCGAAATGGGCCCAGCTGGTTTGCGCCGTCACAAAGCGTTTGAGAAACAGCGCCGCGGTGATCGACCCGGCAAAGCCGCCCGAGGGGGCGTTTGTCAGGTCGGCGATTCTGGCTTTGACATCGGCTTCATAGGGCTTGTAGAGCGGCATCCGCCAAAGTGGGTCGACAACCGCATTCGACGCCATCGCCAGATCTGCGGCCAGTGCTTCGTCATCGGTGTAAAACGGCGGCAAATCGGGGCCGAGCGCCACCCGCGCGGCACCGGTCAGTGTCGCCATGTCAACAAGCAGGTCCGGATTGTCCTCACAGGCATAGGTCAGCGCATCGGCCAGAACCAGCCGGCCCTCGGCGTCGGTGTTGTCGATCTGGACGGTCAACCCTTTGCGGCTGGTCAGCACATCTCCGGGCCGGAACGCGGACGCCGAGATGGAATTTTCAACCGCCGGGATCAGCACACGCAGGTCGACGGGCAGCTTGGCATCCATGATCATCAACGCCAGCGCCATGACGTTGGCGGCGCCGCCCATGTCCTTTTTCATGTTCAGCATCGAGCTGGCTGGCTTGATGTCGAGCCCGCCGGTGTCGAAACAGACGCCCTTGCCAACCAGGGTCAATTTCGGCTCACCCGTCTTTCCCCAGCGCAACTCAAGCAGGCGCGGCGCCTGCTCTGCTGCGCGGCCAACCGCATGGATCATGGGGAAGCCTCCGGAGATCAGGTCGTCACCCACAATGGCGCTGACCTCAGCCTTGTAATGCTCGGCCAATCCCCGCAAAGCCGCCTCCAGCGCTTCCGGCCCCATGTCGTTGGCCGGCGTGTTGACCAGATCTCGTGCAAGCCCAACAGCCGCGACCGTGCGTCTGATGGCGTCAGCATCCGCATCCGCAGGAATTGCCAGGCGCGGTCCTTCCGGTGTCTGTTTGCGGTAGCTTTCGAACCGGTAGGCCCCCATGCCAAAGGCCAGTGCCATGACCGATCCGGATATCGGCGAGGTTTCTATATGCCAATCACCCTTTGGCAGGACGCGCGCGAGCTTGCCGCCAATGAAAGGATGGCATTCAGCCTCATCACCAAGACCGAACAACGCTCCTGCCAGCTTGCCGTCGCGATCAGGCGCGAGCAGCACGGTCCCTTCCGCAGCCGTGAAACCGGCTGATCTCGCCCAAGCAAGCGCAGTCTTGTCAATATTTCCGCTGTCAATATCCGCCCTGGACACGGCCCATACGGGCAGACTCTGGCTCGACATCGCGGCAAAGGGGGAGGGGCGATTGGTATGGCTGTAGGGTGACATTGGTTCTCCTTGGATCCTCCGCGGCCGGCAAACCGGGAATCAGTCGTTAACTCTTGATTAGGGTTAACAGATTATTGCTTGAGCGAAGACTGTGGCGCCATCCGTGCCGGACGCCACGACACACACTTATCGGGATCAGGCCTATGTCAGCGACCCAAACACGCCCAACTCTCTCACGACAGCTGCTCGGCGCGGCTTGTATCGCCGCCCTCGGGCTTTCGCTCGCGGGGTGCGCGTCCAAGAGCCGGCTCACCACCGGATCAATTCCGGCGATGAACAAGCCGCTTGAGCGCATGAACACGACTGAACTGCATTCCGCTGCCAACAGCATCGGCAGAGCCTATGACAAGAACCCCAAAGACGCAGCAGTGGGAATGAAATACGCGTCCGTCCTGACCATGGGCGGCCGCGCGGAACAGGCATTGGCCGTGATGCAGCAGGTGGCAATCCACAACCCCACCGATCGAACGGTGCTCGCGGCCTATGGCAAGGCGCTGGCAGGTGCAGGCCAGTTCGACAAGGCGCTCGATGCAATCCAGCGGGCGCAGACCCCGGATCGTCCGGACTGGCAGCTGCTGTCCGCCGAAGGAGCCATCCACGACCAGATGGGCGACCCCGCCACGGCGCGCGCACGCTACCGCAAGGCGCTCGACCTGCAGCCCAATGAACCCTCTATCCTGTCCAATCTCGGCATGTCCTACGTGCTTCAGGGCGACCTGAAGACAGCTGAATCCTATCTCGCCTCCGCCGTTCGGCAGCCGGGCGCGGACAGTCGTGTTCGCCAGAACCTGGCACTTGTCGTTGGCCTTCAGGGCCGCTTCGCCGAGGCCGAGAAAATAGCCAGCGCCGAAATTTCCGCCGAACAGGCAGGCGCCAATGTGACCTACCTGCGAGCCATGCTGACCCAGCAAAACGCCTGGAACAAGCTCAAGGATTCGGATCGCAAAAACACCAATTGAGCCCTGCCGGCGCGTTCCCCCCGGTTCCGGGCGTTTTACTCTCATGACGAAAACCGCGCCGGGCTGCTTTCCTTCATGGGATATCTGACCGGCGCCAATTCCGGCGCTTCCAGCCAGAGAGAACAATCGGCGCCGAGCTGATTTGCGCTCAGAGCCCGGGACCAGAACCAAAGCCTTCGCGGGGAAAGCACCCGGCTCCGCAATTCCTCAACCCAACACAAAAATCGTAAGACTGTGCCGGCGAATGCCTGCAAGGCAGGCTTCACTTGGGCTTTTGCCAAAATGAAGCCTGAAGAGCGTGGCGAATTCGCGTCTGATATATTTATTTCGGCACGCCGCCGGAGAAATTGTCCATGACCTGGATCGCCGCCGGCCCGAGGATCACGCCGATAAGCACCGGCAGAAAGAACAGGATCATCGGGACAGTCAGTTTCGGCGGCAGCGCAGCAGCCTTTTTCTCAGCTTCCGTCATGCGTTGATCGCGGCTTTCCTGGGCAAGAACGCGCAACGCCTGTGCTATGGGGGTGCCGTAGCGTTCCGATTGAATCAACGCCTGGGTCACCGATTTCACGGCGTCCAGGCCGGTTCTGCTGCCCAGGTTTTCAAACGCCACGCGACGATCCTGAAGATAGGACAGTTCAGCAGTTGTCAGCACGAACTCC
This sequence comes from Hoeflea sp., assembly GCF_039975035.1. Lineage (GTDB taxonomy): Bacteria > Pseudomonadota > Alphaproteobacteria > Rhizobiales > Rhizobiaceae > Hoeflea. The sequence continues at coordinate 55,893 of NZ_JBDWHW010000151.1, forward strand.
TCGGCCAGCGCGGGTGACTGTACGGCGATTTCCTCGGCCACCCGCTTCATCGCGGCCTCGATGGAGACACCCGATTCAACACAAATCAACATAAGATCAAGGGCGTCGGGCCAGGCCAGCCTGATCGATGCCTGACGTTTCTTGGACTGATTGGAAACAAACAGGTTGGGTGTGTAAAACCCGATATAGGCCCCGACAATGCAAGCCAGCATGCGTACGGTAAACGGCTTGTCGGTCAGGTTCTCGAGCACGAAGACGTAAACGATGGAGCCGGAGAGAAAGATGAACGGCAGGACGAACCGCGCCAACAGGAACATGTTGAGCGCGTTCTGGGTGCGGTAACCGGCGGCACGAAGCTTGGCGATGGTGGCATCGTCAGCCAACGCGTTTTTCAAATTGAGCTGCTCGACGATACCGCGCACGGAGGCATTGTTGTGGGACCGCAAGCCGGCGCTCTTTTCACTGGCGCGCGCCTGTTCGGCGTTGAGGCGGGCGCGCTCCCTGGCGCGGATTTCATCGCGTTCAAGGGCGGCAGATTTCATGCGTGCGTCGAGGTCGCCGCGTTCGAAATAGGGCGCCATGAGGGTGAACAATGTGGCGAAGACCGCCACCGACACCAGGATGGGAACCAGATACGCCGGATCAGTGAGGGAAGACGCGATATCAGATAACATGGTTGATCCGTCCCTAAATGTCGAAATTGATCATGTTGCGCATCACCATGATGCCGATAGACATCCAGATCGCCGAAGCACCGAGAATGAGATGGCCGCGGCTGTCGGTGAAGAGAATCGTGATGTATTCGGGCGAGGTGAGATAGACCAGCGTCGCCACAATGAAAGGCAGAGCTCCAATGATGGCCGCGGAGGCCTTGGCCTCCATCGACATCGCATTGATCTTGCCCTTCATTTTCTTGCGTTCACGCAACACCTTGGACAGATTGCCAAGCGCTTCGGAGAGGTTACCGCCGGCCTGAGCCTGAATGGCAATCACGATAGCGAAAAAATTTGCCTCCGACAGCGGGATGCGGCTGTAAAGCCGCGCACAGGCATCAGGAACGTTCAATCCCATCTGCTGGGCTTCGACTATGCGTTTGAACTCGGTACGGACCGGTTCCTGCCCTTCCGCCGCGATCATCCGGATTGCGTCGTTCAGCGGCAGGCCTGATTTGATGGACCTGACCATGATATCAAGCGCGTTGGGAAACTCGCCAAGGAACGCTTTCATCCGGCGGCTGCGCAGGAAGCCGATGATCCAGCGCGGCAGACCCGCTCCACAAATGACCATCACACCGCCGGCAACAAAGAGGCTGCCATAGGCGACAAAGGCCATGAGGCCGGCAATCAGGCCGAGACACAGGGAGAAAATATAAAACTGCCTGACTGAAATGCCCAAGCCGGCCTGGGCGATCCTGTCCTTCAGCGGGGGCGACTTGCGCCGGTCATTTTCCTTGTGTTTCTCTTCCAGCGTCTTCAGGGATTCCTGAACGGATTTGCGCCGCTTGTTGACTTCGGTGAGCCTGTCGCGCGCCGCCGTTGCCTTGGACCGGTCGGTTTCAGCCGCCTTGACCCGCTTGACGCGGCTTTCCGCCTTTCGATCGACCTCGATCCGGCTGTAGAGTACGCCATACCCCAGCGCGCCGGCTGAAAGCGCAGCCAGGCCGATGATGGCAAGTACGACTGTATCCACACCAAACACGCGGTTTTCTCCTTACGAGGTCATTTTTTCCATGGCGTCGAGCGACGCGGCCAGACGCTTGTCCTCACCGTAGTAGCGGGCACGATCCCAGAAATGCGGTCTGCCGATACCGGTGGAGCGGTGTTGGCCGATGATGTTGCCGTTGGCATCTTCGCCGGTCATGTCATATTTCATCAGATCCTGGGTGATGATCACGTCACCTTCCATGCCGATGACTTCGGTAATGTGGGTGATGCGGCGCGAGCCGTCACGCAGACGGGCCGCCTGAATGACCACATCCACCGAACCGGAGATGATTTCGCGCACCGTCTTGGCCGGCAGGGTAAACCCGCCCATGGCAATCATGGATTCCATGCGGCTCAGACACTCACGCGGACTGTTGGCGTGGATGGTGCCCATTGAACCGTCATGGCCGGTGTTCATGGCCTGCAAGAGGTCAAACACCTCAGGTCCGCGCACCTCACCGACGATGATTCGCTCGGGGCGCATGCGAAGGCAGTTCTTGACCAGGTCGCGCATGGTGATTTCGCCCTCACCCTCGATGTTGGGCGGACGCGTTTCAAGCCGCACCACATGTGGCTGCTGCAGCTGAAGCTCGGCGGAGTCTTCGCAGGTGATCACCCGCTCGTCAGTGTCGATATAGGCCGTCAGACAGTTCAGCAGCGTGGTCTTGCCGGAGCCGGTACCGCCTGAAATCACCACGTTGCAGCGCACCCGTCCGATGATCTGCAGCACCGCAGCGCCCTCGGGAGTTATCGCGCCGAACTTGACCAGCTGATCGAGCGTCAGCTTGTCCTTCTTGAATTTACGAATGGTCAGCGCTGTGCCGTCAATCGCCAGGGGTGGAGCAATCACGTTGACACGTGAACCGTCGGGAAGGCGGGCATCGCAGATCGGACTTGATTCATCGACGCGGCGGCCGACCTGACTGACGATACGCTGACAAATCGACAACAGCTGGCTGTTGTCGCGGAAACGGACATCGGTTTCCTGCACCTTGCCGGAGACTTCGATGTAGGTCTTGCCGGCGCCATTGACCATGATGTCGGCGATGTCGTCACGTGCCAGCAACGGCTCCAGCGGGCCGTAGCCCAGGACATCGTTGCAGATATCGTCAAGCAGCTCTTCCTGCTCGGCGATCGACAATGCGAAATTCTTGATCGTGATGATATCATTGACGATATCGCGAATTTCCTCGCGGGCGCTTTCGGCGTCAAGCTTGGCCAGTTGCGAAAGGTCGATGGTGTCAATCAGAGCCGAGAAAACCTGACTCTTGGTATCGTAATAGGCTTCATTGCGGGACGATTTGCGTTTGGCCGGCGGCTCCTCCCGGCGCGGGGCGGCCTGTGGCGCGGATTTGGCAGCAGGCGGCGCGGCCACCGGGGCGGCGGCCGGCGCTGACACCTTGGGTTCCGGCGCGGAAGCATCCCGGGTTTCGGCATGGACGAGAGGTCTGGCCACCGGGGCGGCCGGCGGCTTGCCTGATCCATCGTTGCTGCGTTTGCCGAACATGTTGTGTTCCACTCCAGACTTACAGTTTACTTGCGACCCAGCAGGCCCATCAGAGACGACAATCCGGCTTTCTTCCGCTTTTTCACTTCGGCTCTGCCGGTGACGACATGGGCGATTTGAGACAGCGATTCGGCGACCGGCGATTTGGCCGAGGATTCGCCAATCATGAGACCGGAATTGGCCGCTTCGCCAAACAGCGTCGCATCGAAGGGAATGATGGCAAGGGGTTCGATTTCAAGCGGATCGCAAAACACGTCAGGAGCGATTTCCGGACGCTTGGCCATTCCGACCTGGTTAAGGACCAGCAATGGCTGACGATCATTGGGCCGCAGTTTGCGCAGCGTATCGAACAGGTTCTTGGTATTGCGCAAATTGGCGAGATCCGGGGTCGCGGTCACGACAATCTCGTCTGCCGCGCAAAGCACCTTCCGGCTCCAGTCGGTCCACACATGCGGCAAATCGATCACCGAAACCGGCGCATTGCGCTGAATGATGTCCATGATCGGGAGAAACACGTCGCCGGCGAAATCGTAGGTCCGGTCCAGCATCGACGGCGCGGCGAGCATGGACAAGTGTTCCGAGCATTTGGTCAGCAACCGGTCCAGGAAGACTTCATCCAGACGATCGGGTGAGAAAACCGCTTCGGCAATGCCTTGTGTCGGATCGTTGTCGAAATTCAGGTTTGCCGTTCCAAACGCAAGATCGAGATCGGCCAGAATGACTTCGCTGGAGAACAGGCTCGAAATACTCCACGCGCAATTGTGCGCAAGTGTAGACGAGCCGACACCGCCTTTGGCACCGACAAAGACGATCGAACGTCCGAGCGGTGCGGCGTCGGGATCGACGAAGATGGTGGAAATCACCCCGATCACATCGGCCATCGAAACCGGCGCGACGATATATTCCGACACACCATTGCGGACCAGTTCGCGGTACAGGGAGACGTCATTGACGTGGCCAACCACCACCACTCTGGTATCCGGGTCACACACACCGGCAAGATCGCCGAGCTCTTCGAGCAATGTCTGTGCGTCGGCTCGGGTTTCGAGAATAAGCAGATTGGGGGTCGGTGAGCCTGCGAACATATTGGCGGCGGCTGAAACCCCGCCGGAATTGATCCGCAGATTGACCTTGGCCATGCGCCTGTCCTGGGAACAGCGCTCCATGGTCTTTGCCAAGCCCTCCGATTCGACGAAGGCATGTACCGAGATTCGGGGCAGCGGGCGGATTCGATCAAAATCGCCGCGCTCGGGGGCCGGATCTCCCTGCTCGGGCTGCTTTTCCTGTTCAATCTCGTAATCAAGGTTGGTCATTGACGTTGTCCTGCTTCAAAGGGCGCGTGGCGGGTCATTGGGCTCATTCGCCTACAAGGCCCGCGCCGCTTGCTCTATAAGTCTCGATCACCGCCGAGCGCCGCTCTGCGTCGATCGATGTCATGCCTCGCGGCGCAATAAGGTCTCCGGGATTGGCGATCTGCGCGGCCAGATTGTTCTGCGTCGCGCAACCGAAGTTGGCGTAATGCTTGTTTTCCGTTGAGTTGGCGAGCACGTCTTCGGGCCAGCGGCCGCACTCATTGGTGGACGCTGTAATGGCCATGAATGCGATGCGGATCGGCGCCGCGTCATTCGGCGAGGACACATGATAGGGCGAGGAAAGAATGCGATCGCCGGGAATGCCTTCCTCGCGCAGCACATCGGCAACCTGGCTTGAGAGCACCGACGCCGCGCCGGCATTGGCGGAGCCTACGGGAACCATGATGCGGATGACGCCGGATGCGCTTGACTGATAGTTATTTGCCGCACCGCGAACGGTTTCCCGCATCGAAATGGTGAGTTTGCGGTCACCGGTCGAGACCGGAAGGTCGACGGTGCGCTCCTTTTCCGCCACGATGATGGGATGATTGGTGCGGTAGTCATCCGGAACGGCACCCACGGTAACGCTGCGGCCGGGCCAGCCCGCGCAACCAGACAGCAGCGAGACAGCAATCAGCAGAGGGGCAACTGCAGCCCTGAACGGATAAAGATCAGGATTTGCGGGAACTGGGATCTTGCTCGACATTGTTAGATTCCTGATCATTTGTAGATGAAGCCGACGACGCCGTGATATCGACCGGGTGGCAGCTTGGTTTCCATCCGGCCATAGACGCGGTTCACCTTGCCCAGAAAGAAGCCAGCGCCGTCACCGGCCGCATTGAAATTGTCGTCCGGCCGAGCGAGTTCGTTACGGGCAACCGGCTTGACAATGTAGGGGGTGGCAATGATGACCAGTTCGGTTTCATTGCGGACGAAATCACGGCTGCGGAAAAGCGTTCCGAAAATCGGGACCTTGGACAGTCCCGGATAGCCCGACATCGCCTGGCGAACGTCATCCTTGATCAGACCGGCAAGCACAATCGATCCGCCGGAAGGTAGCTCGACCGCGGTTTCCGCTTCACGTCGCTTGATGGAGAGGCGGGTCATTCCCGGACTGCCGCCAGCGCCTTGAACCGACGTTGACCCTTCGAATGTCGGCTCCGACACTTCGGTGAGCACTTTGAGTGATATGCGCCCGGGCGACAGCACAACCGGCGTGAAGTTCAAGCGTATGCCATACTCAACCTCGCGATCGGTATATGTTACCTTGCCGGTATCCTCATCGACCGTGACCTGATCGCGGAGCTGAAATTCGCCACCGACGTAGAACTTTGCGCTTTCCCCGGAAATGGCCGTCAGGCTGGGTTCGGCCAGGGTGCGCATCACGCCTGCCTGTTCCATTGCATTGACGTAGCCGCTGATGCTGGCCCCGCCAATGGTCTTGGCCAGCGAAGCATAGTTCAGGCCTGTCGACAGGGTCCCGAGATTGGCCGGATTGGAATTAACGAATGACGCCGAGCTTCCGGTGATGCTCGAATTGAATCCAAGCTGCTTGAGCACCTGCCGGCTGACTTCAGCAATGGTGACCTTGAGGGTCACCTGGTCTTCGCCATCAATCTTGAGCAAATTGACAATCTGGGATTTCTGGCGGTCCTCGGCGCTGATCGCGGCATCGCCGCCTTCGCTGGTCGCCGTGGTCACCCGTGTCGTTGCTTCACCGCCGGTGAGGAATATTTCAGCCAGCCTGGCTGCCTGAGCCGCATCCTGCGGAGTGCGCACCGAACCGGTAAGGACAATGTTGTCGGAAATGATTTCAACCTTGATGTCCGAATCGGGAAGGAACCGGGCGAGATGGGCCTGAAGGCCGGACACGTCGCGCTCGATTTCAAGATCGATGGCGACGATCTCTTCGCCGCTTGGGCCGAAAATGAAGATATTGGTCTGGCCGACCGTCTTGCCGAACAGGTAAAGCCGGCGCGAGGTGCGGGTAACCGCATCGGCAAGGCTGGGATCGGCGACCAGGATATCGTGAGCATCGGTGGGCAGATCAATCACGATGGCCTTGTTCAGACCCAGCTTGACCCGCTTGCTGACACCGGGACCGGTTTGTTTGATCTTGATGACGCTTTCAGATGCCTGCGCGGCGGATACAAACCGGCCGCTGGACGGATCCAGACCCAAGCCCGCGATCACGGCAGTACCTGCCAGAGCGATGGCTGCGATGGATGACAGGAGCGATTTTGCTTTATGACGCACGTTCATTCTCCGCTTCAGTTGGTGGCGCCAACTTTGGTTATGGTGCCGGAGCGGATCAGCTGGATGGCGGTGGTGCCGTCTTCGCCGCTCAGTAGGTATTTTGCACCGTCGCCGTCAGGTTCCTGAACGTCGGCGATGCTGCGCAAGGCAAGGGTCAACCGATCGGCCATCTGCTGCGCGACGGTAATGATCTTCGTTTGTTCGGGTGTCAGCTCAAGGGTCGCAGTGGTTCCAACCGCGGTGCGGTTGCCGTCCGCGTCTTCCTCGATGCGCTGATCAATCGCCAGAATCCGGATATTGGACAGAATGACCTCGGTGAGAAAGCCGTCGGCTCCGGATTTACGGCGAACCATGATGACATCCACACGGTCGTTGGGGAGGATGAAGCCACCGGCGCTGGTGGCGACGGATATCTCGGTGGCAACAGCGCGCTTGCCGGCAGGAAGCAGCGACGACATGATCCGGGAGGAAGAGTCGACGATTTTTTCGCGCCGGAGCGGCTCACCCGCAAAGATCGGCAGACGAACGACCGAACCGGTGAGTTCGGCTATCGCGTCAGGGCGGGTATCACGACGGATCAATCCTTCGATCACACCATCTTCGGGCCAGCCTTTCCACTGCATCGTCTCGTCGTTCAGGCGCGAGCCGACCGGCAGGCTGGAGGTTGTCACCAGCACATCGATGGTCGGCATCTTCTCGATGACCGGCGCGGAGGAGATTTCATTGACCTGCACAGTGGGAGAGGTCAGGTTCATGGCCAGATACCCGGCTAGACCTGCTGCCAGGACAGCCACTGCCATGATGACGACGCGGGCGGGTTTCATGCTGTTTCCTCAAACGAGTATTGGATACGCTCGCCGCAGCATGCATGTGCAATCGTGTAATTATGGTTAATAAGCCGGAAGCAAACAGGGTTAACGCAATATTGCCATGACAGGGGCAGCACACGGGCCCGGGTGGACCCCGATCGGCCCATCTCGCATCGAGGCATGGCGCGGGAAATGATTCACGGACCCGGCTTCGTCAAAAACGCAAAAACCGCCCACCAAAGCTGGCGAGCGGCATAGACAAGGACAAATCGTGGAGTGGGCGAGCCGAGGCGGCCACATGCCACGCTCGTTACAACAGCTGACTGAGCGCCTGCTTGAAAATTGCGGTGTCGGGATAGGTGGAGAATGCCGCCGCTCCGATTGCTACGCCATAGGGAATCCCGGCGCGATCCTTGAAGAAATGCATTGGAATAGGAATGGGCGAGATCAAAAGCACGTTCTGATTGGCGCGGATCATCAACACGAACAGCGCCAGAAAGCCGCCATATATTCCGGTGAAGCCAAGCAGTGCGACCAGATCAATGTTGAAGCCGTACCAGAGTGCGGCGGCGCTGAGGATCTTGGCGTCTCCACCACCCATTATATTGAGAGCGAACAAGGCGAAACAGCCGGCAAAAACACTCGCTGCCGCGACCAGAGACCACCCGAATGTGGCAAGATCCATGCCACTGAACGGAGCAACCACGAAGAAAGACACGGCCAGAATGACCGAAACGCGGTTCGGGATTTTCATCGAAATGATGTCGCAGAACGCCGCCATGGCTACGCAAAGCGGCAGAATGACAAAAATTGCGGCCTCGACCATGGGCTTGCTCCTGAATTTGATCCGAGATTAACCGGAAGTCCTTAAAAAACAGCAACGCGTCAAAAGAAAAGCCGCCCCGAAGAGCGGCTTTCAAAATTCGCATGACCATAAAGCCTGGGCTTATGGATTTATGGTTCCGGCGGTGTTCATCTTGTCCGACAGGCTTTGGAACTGGTCGTTCAGCGTGTTGCCCAGCGTGGTGGCGCCGGTGATGAGGGCAACCGAAATCAGAGCTGCAATGAGGCCATACTCGATTGCGGTGGCACCGGATTCGTCTTTGACGAAACGTTCAAAAAGGGTCTTCACGGGTTTGCTCCTTCAATCACTCGTGTTTTCAGCATTCCGCCAGCTCGTTCGGCTGGTCGGATGCGAAAAGAGTAAAAGAGGGCCTTTTCAAACCGCTTAAAAAACAAGGTTAGCAAACTCTTGTGCGGCGGATGATAGGATTTTGGTGAATGGGATGTAAACAGAAAGCCTGAACGACTGACGCGCGATAGATGCAAAACGGCAAAGAGAAAGCCGCCCCGAAGAGCGGCTTTCGAAATTCGAATGACCATAAAGCCTGGGCTTATGGATTTATGGTTCCGGCGGTGTTCATCTTGTCCGACAGGCTCTGGAACTGGTCGTTCAGCGTGTTGCCCAGCGTGGTGGCGCCGGTGATGAGGGCAACCGAAATCAGAGCTGCAATGAGGCCGTACTCGATTGCGGTGGCGCCGGATTCGTCTTTGACGAAACGTTCAATAATATTCTTCATGGGATACTCCTTAATCCACATAGTGGTTTCAGCACTCCGTCAACCGTTACCGTTGATCAGATGATGACAACCTACAGCGAGGTCTTTTCAATCTGCTTAAGGAAGGTGGTTAGCAAAATCTTGCCATGCCGCGGTTGCCCGATTGGTTAACAAGATCAACGTTCGCGATGGGCGTCCCGACCCCCGTGACTTTATAATAGGCGATATCCGACGGGCCTTCCCAGCGGCCAGTTGGCCGACAAAAATTGGTCGTCCGGGGGCAATTTCAAATCGGCTGCGGCGGATTTTCCCTCGATCCGGCTCTTCTTAAGGCTTCATTCACCAATCCGCGCGATTTTAGGGGCCATATCCGCAATCCCGAGGAAACGGCATGACCTACCCCATCCCTGTTCGACGCCGGCTTCTGCATGTCGCATGCGGCCTGGTTCTGGCGACAGTGTCGTCAACTCCGGTGCATGCCACGGAAGATGTCATCCGGGTGTTCATGGATCATGCGCGCATTCTCAAACTCGACCGTATGGTCAGCAAGGTCATTATCGGCAACGCCAATGTCGCCGATGTCACCGTATCGGATCCGCAGACAATCGTGCTCACCGGAAAATCCTACGGTACGACAAACCTTGTGATCCTCGACCAGGCCGGTGACGCTATCGTTGACGAGCGCATTCTGGTGTCTGTTGATGAAGCCAACACGCTGCGTGTCTTCAAACAGACCGCCCGATCGGTATACTCCTGCTCTCCGTCCTGCGAAGAGCACGTGACGACCACCACAGCCAGCCCCTGAATCCGGCTGGCGCGACGGCTACCGGTTAAGGTTTGATTAACCAGGCACCGCGTCTTGTCCGCGTTCGCGTTACGAAAATTCAACTAGTTTGTTCTAGCGTCGATCCTTGGCAATCCATGTCCGGGAGTCCGAAGATGAATCTCGACGATCAAGCAAATCGAAGGCAGCCGTCCCGGTGGCGGGTGCGGCGAATACTTGGCCATTTCCGGCGTTCGAAGGACGGAACCGCCGCTATCGAATTCGGCTTGCTGGCTTTTCCGTTTTTCCTTTTGATTTTCGCCACCATCGAGGCGTTCATTGCCTTTGCCGGTGAGCAATTGCTGGAAAATGCCGTCGACACCATGAGCCGGCAAGTCCGGACCGGTCAGATCACTTTCGGCCTGGGCCGCTCCACGGACCTGACAGCGGACCAGTTCCGCACCAAGTTCTGCGGCGAGATCAGCCTGATGATCACCTGCGCGGCCACCGAAGACCCTGATAACCAGAAGCTTTATCTCGACGTCCGGCAATTCGCGAGCTTTGCGGCCATTCCAAACTACATTCCAAAAACCAGCAACGACCAGTTCTCGGATCTGGATCCTACCGGTTTCGCCTACAGCCCCGGCGGGCCCAAGACCATCAATATTGTCCGGGCCTATTATCGTTGGGAAGTGACGACGGATCTGGTCAGGCCTTTCATCACGAACATCCGTAAGGATGGCGAAATGCCGCGTGACTACCTGATGGTCGCGACCGCCGCATTCCGCAACGAAAACTACCCGTGAGAGACGATCCGAACTTGGAAGCCGGCGGTAAACACAAGGGAACACGGTCATGACGGGAATACTGATTGGACTGAAACACGCAGCTTTGAAGCTTCGCGGAGACCGGTCAGGCGTCGGTGCGGTCGAATTTGCACTTATCGCGCCGGTTTTGATCGTTTTGTACATGGGGTCGCTGGAAGTTTCCGTCGCAATGTCGGTCAACAAGAAGCTGGCGCGCGCCACCAGCACCGTCGCCGACCTCGTGACCCAGGACGAGACCGTCAACAAGACCTTTCTCAAATCCATGTTCAATGTGGCGCAAAGCGTGATGACGCCATTCCGTTCGGATGGCATAAAGGTGAAGATCACCGGAATTTCGATCAACAATGCCGGTGTCGGCACGGCCTCATGGTCGTGGCAGGAAGACAATACGCGGCCCTACACTGTCGGATCCACGCAATCCCTGCCGGCCGATCTGGCGATCCCGGATACGTTTCTGGTGCGTACGGAGATCGAATTCGATCACGATCTGCTGCTGGTCATGCCGGGTATTCAGGACATCGACATGCGGACGATCCACATGAAGAAAACCTACCACCTTCGTCAGCGTGTCGGTAGCAGCGTGAGTTGTTCCGACTGTTAGGCAGCGCTTGCCGGGTCAAAACAATCAGCGTCCGGAAAGTACCGCCGCCTCATTGTCGGGCAGTTCTTCGATGAGACCCCTGACATTGCGGTAGTCTTCCGGACCAGGGGTGGCATACCCCCCGCCATAGACGGGTTCGAAAATGTCCAGCAGACCGGGAGCCGTGGCCGGCATCTGATCCAGAAACGTCCCCAGGGCATCGACCAGATCGTCGGGCAGCGACCGGAGCACCGCGTGCGGACCATAGGGAATGCGCTGGGACGACCAGAGCATCCGGAGCGGATCGGAGCTCATGATCGCGGACTGGTTCCAGCCACCATAAAGCAGCTTTACGTTCAGGCCAGCATCTCCGGGCCTGTCAGGTATCCAGGCAAAAAACCCGTCAATATCGCCAGCCTGATACAGCGCGATCACCGACCCGACGCTGCCGGCGCGAACCAATTGCGGCGCGTCAAGTCCGCCAGACCGAATTGCCTGTTGCGGTATCTGCCAGCCGGAAAACGAATCTTCCCGGGAATAGGCCACCTTGAGATCGGCAACCGGCTTGTTGACGCTGTCGCGAACCACGAGCACGGACCTGAAACCGGTCGAACCATCGGCGGCAACCGGACTTCGAAACGCCTCAACGCAACCGCACACCGCATCGGTGGCGGCATATGAGCGGGTTGAATGAATGGCGTAACCGACACGACCGCTGGCATGCGCGTCAATCAATGCTGCATAACTGCCCAGCTTGATGATTTCCACCGGAATTCCCAGCGCGGAAGCAAACGCGGAACGAACCGCTTCGAGCTTGGCGGGGTCAACCGCGGCGACATGAGCCTCGACAAGGCCGATCCGCAAGACCGGGACAGATTCGCGGTAATTCGCGCGCGCGGGAGACACCATGAACATGGCCATTCCGATGGCCGCCCAGCAGAGCGTCCGGAGAAAGCCCAAAGACGTGGCGGCAAGCTTCATCACAATCATGGTCAACTCATATCACGGCTGCGCCAAGTTGCGCGGATATGGTGAAAACAAGGTTACCATGCCAGGATTGGCCTGACCCTTCCGGTGCCGGCCGAATCCGGCTAACTTGCGGGTGATCTGGAGATTCTCACATGGCGCGTGCATTCCTGTTTGTTCTTGATTCCTTTGGCATCGGCGGGGCGCCGGACGCGGAGGCTTACGGCGATCTCGGCGCCAACACGCTAGGCCATATCGCGGAGCAATGCGCCGGGGGCCTGGCCGACCGCCCGGGCCTGCGCGAGGGACCGTTGTCGTTGCCGCATATGCAATCGCTCGGATTGGCCGAAGCGGCGCTGGCTGCATCAGGCAATATCCCTTCGGGATGGGCGCTTGCAGCCCGGCCGCGCGGCATATACGGCGCGGCCAGCGAAGTCTCCCATGGCAAGGATACGCCATCGGGACATTGGGAAATGGCCGGACAACCGGTGATGTTCGACTGGGGCTATTTTCCCGATGAGGGGCCGGCTTTCAGCGATGAGTTGGTCGCCGCAGTCATATCCGAGGGCAACCTGCCGGGGATCTTGGGAAATTGTCACGCGTCCGGCACCGAAATCATCGCAAAGCTTGGTGCCGAGCATATCAGGACCGGCAAGCCGATTTGCTACACGTCATCGGATTCGGTGTTTCAGATCGCCGCGCACGAGGACAGCTTCGGGCTGCAGCGGTTGCTCGATCTGTGTCAGATCGTGCGCAAGCTGGTCGATCCGCTGAATATCGGCCGCGTGATTGCGCGCCCTTTTGTCGGGTCGGCGGAAACTGGCTTCGACCGCACCGGCAACCGCCGGGATTTTTCCGTACCTCCACCGGGGCCAACATTGCTCGACCACGTCAAGGACAGCAGTCATCGCGTCTTTGGCGTCGGCAAGATCAGCGATATTTTTGCTCATCAGGGCGTCACCGACGTCCGCAAGGCCAGCGGCAATGCCGCGCTTTTCGAGGCGACACTGAAAGCCACGCAAGACGCCGGGGATGGCGATCTCGTATTCACCAATTTTGTCGATTTCGACATGCTGTACGGTCATCGCCGCGATGTCGCCGGATATGCCGCGGCGCTGGAAGCGTTCGACGCCATGTTGCCGCGTTTTGCCAAACTGCTGAAACCTGGCGACCTTGTGCTGATGACCGCGGACCATGGCTGCGACCCGACCTGGCGCGGAACGGACCATACTCGTGAACGCGTGCCGATTCTGGGCTTCGGTCCCGGAGTGGCGGCGCGCAACATAGCTGTGCGCACGACATATGCCGATATCGGAGCAACGCTGGCGCGGCATCTGGGCCTGGCCGCGGGCGCAAGCGGGCGGAGTTTCCTGTGACCGGAGCAGTCAAAAAGGCCGAGTTGCATTGCCATATCGAAGGGGCGGCTTCCGCTGCGCTGGTCAAGGCTCAAGCCCGGAAATACAATGCCGATGTGTCCGGTTTCATTTCCGGCGACAGCTATATCTGGTCCGACTTCACGGAATTTCTTGCCGCTTATGACGGTGCGGCTTCGCTGTTTCGCGACGAGAAGGATTATGCGTTGCTGGCGCGCAGCTACCTTGAGGGAATTGCCGCGGAAAATGCGATCTACGCCGAGATCTTCGTGTCACCGGATCATGCCATCGCCGGGGGATTGTCCCCTTCTGCCTATTTTGACGGTTTGGCTGAAGGCATCGCCGAGGCCAAGGCATCAACCGGTATCGAGTGCCGGATGATCATCGTCGGGGTACGGCATCTGGGTGCCGAAAAGGTCGAAGCGGCAGCCCAGTTGGCAAGCACGCGGCCGCACCCGCTGATTACCGGATTCGGAATGGCCGGCGAAGAACGTTTCGGCAAGGTCGCCGATTTTGCCCGCGCCTTTGATATTGCCCGGGACGCGGGACTTGGCCTCACCATCCATGCCGGGGAACTTGCCGGTCCGGAAAGCGTGCGCGACGCGCTTGATCTAGTCCGGCCGGCGCGGATCGGTCACGGGGTTCGCGCCATCGAGGACGAGGCGCTGGTCAGGAGAATTGCTGCGGATAACGTTGTTCTGGAAGTCTGTCCCGGGTCCAATCTGGCGCTCAACCTCTATCCCGACATGTCCCGGCACCCGTTTGACCGGTTGCTGCGCGCTGGCGTGAAAGTGACGCTGAGCTCTGATGACCCGCCTCATTTCGGATCTTCCATAGGCCGGGAGTACCGGATGGCGGCGGAGACTTGGGGTTACACCGCAGCACAATTGACCTCGATAACCCGGACTTCCATTGAAGCGGCCTTTGTTGATGAACCAACACGCGCAATTCTCTTGGGACAGCTTGACTGAAATGGGCTTGGGCGGTTGCCGGAACCAGTCAATCGGTGTCTAAATCAGGATGAATTTGCATTGCGCTCCCGGAGAATTTCCAGGTTGGAGCCGGTGATGATGGTTTTACAGGCGGGACTTTATCCGTGCATTGGTTCTGGTGATCAACGCGGTGTCCGGTCATAGCTTGAAGGCAGGGCAACATGGACGGCGTCACAGTTATCGATCATCCGCTGGTGCAGCACAAACTCACCATCATGCGCAAGAAGGAGACCTCAACGGCAGGTTTCCGGCGGCTGTTGAGGGAAATTTCCACGCTGCTGTGCTATGAGGTCACCCGCGATCTTGAACTCACGATGGAGCGGATCGAAACGCCGCTGACCGCAATCGACGCTCCGGTACTCGAAGGCAAGAAGCTTGTGTTCGCCTCGATCCTGCGCGCCGGCAACGGCCTGCTGGAAGGCATGCTGGATCTGGTTCCCTCGGCACGGGTCGCCCATATCGGGGTTTACCGTGACCACGAGACGCTGGAAGCGATCGAGTATTACTTCAAGGCCCCTGAAGATATCGCCAACCGGCTGGTGATCGTGGTCGATCCCATGCTCGCCACCGGCAATTCCTCCATCGCCTCGATTGAAAAGCTGAAGGAACGCGGCGCGCGCAACATCCGGTTCCTGTGTCTGCTTGCGGCACCGGAAGGGATCCGCAATTTCCAGACGGCACATCCCGATGTGCCGATCTTTACGGCCTCCATCGACAGCCATCTCAATGAGTTGGGCTATATCGTTCCCGGTCTGGGTGATGCCGGGGATCGGATGTACGGCACCAAGTAGGAGTGCTGGTTCCATCGACCGCTTTACTACCTATGTGAGCGGCAGACTCCCAGCAGCCCGGAGATTTGGAGCTCCTTAACCAATCCCGCGATTTTCGGCGCGAGCAAGCGCGGGATTCATCCGCTGTTAGCGCCATGCCTGTTTATTGGGCCGGTAGTTTCGGGAGTACCGGCATGTTCAAGAATCTGTTCCTTATTTGCTGCACGGTGCTGGTTGTGTCGGGCCTGCCCTATTATGCGCAGGATATTTCGGCGTTTCTGTCCAGGGATGCGCCCAGGCACGCTCCAGTGGAATCCGTATCCCCGCAGCCAGTGGCTGCTTCGGTTCAAGCTGTCCCCGCCAAGCCCCTGGCACATTATGCAACCGGAATCCGGGCGGCCAGCATACCGATGAGCCGTGACGGCCATTTTACCTCTGATTTCCATATCAACGGCCGTTATGTGCGCGGGCTGATCGATACCGGGGCTACCTATGTGGCCGTCAACCGGACGACCGCGCGCAATCTCGGTATCGGGCTGGCCAATTCGGATTTCAATCAACAGGTCCGCACCGCCAACGGCCTGACAAATGCCGCGCTTGTCACGATAGACCGCATCGAAATCGGTTCGATTTCGGTCAACAATGTCCAGGCCTTCGTGCTTGACGACGAGGCGCTTTCCGCGACCCTGATCGGCATGAGCTTCATGTCAAAGCTGCAATCCTACCGGGTCACCAACAACACGCTCGAGCTGGTCAATTAGGATCAATCCTGACGGCTCAGGATCACCTGGGACGGTTTTGGCGGAGCGTCCCCGATTCTCACCGCCAGGCGCAATTGGTCCCGCGCCGCCGCCAGCTGATTGTCGTCTCTGGCATGAACCAGAGCGATCGCCGTATCCTTTTCGACCCTGGCGCCGATGGGCAGCAACCCCGTCAGTCCCACCGCGTGATCGACAGGATCTCCCGGACGGGTGCGGCCGCCCCCGAGCGCCACGACGCAAAGCCCGATGCCCCGTGTGTCATACCCGGTAACATATCCGTCCCGTCCGGCCAGGCAGTCCGCGACGACCGGCGCAGAGTCCAGATGCCTGCCGGGATCTGCAAGAAAGTCCTTCGGTCCGCCGAGCTCGCGAACCATCCGGTCGAACGTCTCGGCGGCACTTCCATCTTCCAGCGCCGCGAGCGCGCGAGCCCTGCCTTCATCCGGACCCGCAACCAGCCCGCCCGATACCAGCATCTCCGCGGCTAGGGCGAGCGTGACCTCCTGCAAGCGGCTGTCGCGCGCGGCGCCGGTGAGAAAGTCGGCTGCATTCGTAACTTCGACCGCATTGCCGGCCGCACTCGCCAGCGGCTGGTTCATATCGGTCACCAGAGCCGTTGTCGGCATGCCTGCGCCAACGGCCACCTCGACCAGGGACCGGGCCAGTTCAAGCGCGCGATCGGGATTGTCCATGAACGCGCCGTTGCCGCATTTGACATCCAGCACCAGGGCTCCAAGTCCGGCGGCAAGCTTTTTCGACAGAATGGACGCGGTGATCAAGGGGACGGATTCGACCGTGGCGGTTACATCACGAATGCCATAGAAACGCTTGTCGGCGGGCGCCAGGTTTCCGGTCTGGCCGATAATCGCGCACCCCGCGGAACCCACAACCCTTCGGAAAAGGGCATTGTCCGGCATCGCGGTGTAACCGGGGATGGATTCCATCTTGTCGAGGGTTCCGCCGGTGTGGCCAAGTCCCCGGCCCGAGATCATGGGCACGGCCAACCCGCAAGCCGCCGCGATCGGAGCCAGCATCAGGGAAACATTATCGCCGACGCCGCCGGTCGAATGCTTGTCGACCACAGGCCGGTCCAGTTCGGGCCAGGACAGAACCTCACCCGAATCGCGCATCGAGAGAGTGAGGGCCACTGCCTCTTCGCGGCTCATGCCCTGAAAGAAAATTGCCATGGCCAGCGCCGCGACCTGTCCCTCGGTGACGCTTCCATCGGTGAGGCCGCGGACAAAGGCGGCGATATCGGCGGGCTCCAGCTTGCCGCCGTCGCGCTTGGTCCGGATGATTTCCTGGGTGAGCATCGTCAGTACCCCGCTTCCTGATCCGACGCGGGTGAACCATTCCCCAGCGTGGAAAGAATATCGCCGAGCAACCCGGACGCGCCAAAACGGAAGGTCTCGGGCGAAACCCAGCCAGGACCCATGATCTCCTGGCACAGCGCAAAATAGGCGCGGGCATCATCGACGGTGCGGATGCCGCCCGCCGGTTTGAAACCCGCTTTCCGGCCCGATCTGCGGATTGCCGTGAGCATGATGCGGGCCGCCTCAAGCGTTGCGTTGACGGCGACCTTGCCGGTCGATGTCTTGATGAAGTCCGCGCCTTCTTCCAGTGCGATATCGGAAGCGCGGGCGATCAGTCCGGGATCCTTGAGTTCCCCCGTTTCCAGTATGGTCTTGAGTCTGGCCGGCACCGCAGCACGGACCGCGCTGATCATCGCCCGCACAGCCTGCTCATCGCCACGGATAAACGCCTTCCAGGGGATGACAAGATCGATTTCATCGGCGCCGTCTGCAATGGCGCAACTGGTCTCACGCACCACCTCATCCACCGGCAAATCACCCGAGGGGAAATTGACCACCGTCGCAATTCGGACCGGCGAGCCCGCTCCAAGTCTCAGGCGGGCCGCAGCAACGTATCTCGGCCATATGCAAACAGCTGCGGTTGAGCCCGCTTGACTGGTTGACCGGTCAACCAGCGCCAGAGTTGCCTCCTCGGTCGCCGTATCGCCAAGCTCGGTCAGATCCAGGCAGGCCAGCGCTGCCGCAGCCACGGATTTGGATGAGTTCAGATCAATTGCTTCAGCCATGAGAAAGGTCCGGTTTGTCCAGCATTGCAGTCAGGATGGACGTGAGCCGCTTGCCGCCAATGGGGGCCATGTCCTTGGTTTCCTGGTGGCTGAGTTCGCCTCCAGTCATTCCGGCAGCGTAATTGGTGATCACGGAGGCCGCTGCCACCTTCATGCCGAGAAAACGGGCAAGAATGACTTCGGGAACCGTCGACATGCCGACAGCGTCCGCACCCAAGGTCCGCGCCATGCGGATTTCCGCCGGTGTTTCGAAGCTCGGGCCCGAGAACCACATATAGACGCCTTCATGCAACTGGGTTCCGGTGGCGTGGGCCGCCGCTTTCATGCGTTCGGCAAGATCGGCGTCATAGGCGTTGGTCATGCCGACAAAGCGCCGGTCACTGGGTTCGCCAAACAGCGGATTCGCACTGGCAAAATTGATGTGATCGGTAATCCTCATGACCGATCCGGGCGGAATGTCCTGGCGCAGGGATCCGGCGGAATTTGTCAGGATCAGGCTTGTCACACCGATGCCCTGCAAGGCCTCGAGCGGCACACGCATGGCATCTGCCTTGCCATGCTCGTAATAATGCACCCGGCCTGACAGCATGATCACCGGAGTGGTGCCAATATGTCCGGCGACAACCTCGCCCGCATGACCGGAAACACCGCTTTGGGGAAAACCCGGCAGATCGCCATAGGCGATCCGCACCGGATCCTGCACGGTCTCGACCAGCGAGCCCAGGCCGGAACCCAGCACAATCGCATGGCGCGGCATCCGGCCACGCAAACGGTCTGTCAGAACATCCATGACGGCACTCATCCGATAACCTCTGTTTCGAAGGCGTAAGGCAGCAATTCATCCATCCTGAGCGTTTTCCTGATCCCTTCGGCATCGCACAGATGCACCAGTGTGCCGGGTTCGGCGAATTCCGCCAACCGCTGCCGGCAGCCGCCGCACGGGGTGCAGAGATCGAGCTTTTCGGCGATCACCGCGACTTCTCGGATCCGGGTTCTGCCGGCCATGACCATATGGCTGATTGCGGTGGTTTCTGCGCACCAGCCCTCCGGAAACGAAATCACCTCTATATTGGCTCCGGCATGGATCGATCCGTCATCGGCGCGAATGGCGGCGCCGACCGGAAATTTCGAATAGGGAGCATGGCACCTTGCCATGGCGTCGCGGGCGGCTTCAAACAGATCGCGGGTCATATCATCGCTCCTTGACATAAGGCACGCCGCCAGCGCGCGGCGGGATGGCCTTGCCGATAAAGCCGGCCAGCAGGATCACAGTCAGCATGTAGGGCAACGCCTGCATGAACTGGACCGGCACCACCCCGATGACCGGCAACTCGTTGCCCTGCATCCGGATCGACATGGCGTCGAGGAAGCCGAACAACAGGCAGGCAAACATGACGTTGACCGGCTTCCACTTGGCGAAAATCAACGCCGCAAGCGCAATGAAGCCCTTGCCGGCAGTCATGCCTTTGACAAAACCGGCGGTCATGGCCATCGATAGATAAGCTCCGGCAATGCCGCACAGGATGCCGCAGCAGATCACCGCCCGGTATCTGAGCCAGATCACCGAAATGCCGGCGGTGTCGACCGCGCCGGGGTTTTCGCCCACCGCACGCAGGCGAAGCCCGAACCGGGTCCGATAAAGCACCCACCAGGTGAACGGAACCAGTGCGAAGGCCAGATAGGTCAGCAGAAAATGGCCTGACAGGAGATTGGAGTAGATCGGCCCGAACACAGGGATATCGGCAATTTCCGCGGCAAAGGGCAATTCAACGGTGGTAAACCGCTCGCCCGCGCCCAGCTGGGGGGTTCTTCCGCCCTGCCGGAACCAGGCCTGACCGAGAATCACCGTGGCGCCAAGCGCGATGAAGTTGATCGCCACGCCCGAGACGATCTGATTGCCGCGCTGGGTGATGGACGCAAAGCCATGCACCAGCGCCAGGCACACCGACACCAGAATTGCGGCGCAGAGTCCGAGGAAGGCCGATCCGGTGACCGAAGCGGCGGCGCCGCCGGCAAAGGCCGCGGCAAGCATTTTTCCCTCGAGCCCGATATCGAAGATTCCGGCGCGCTCGGAGTAAAGCCCGGCAAGTGCTGCCAGTATCAATGGCGCGGAAACCCGCACGGTGGATTGCAGAATGACGATCAGCGTATCGAAATAATCCATGTGCTTACTCCGCCGCCGGCTGGGGCCGGTCGGCGCGAACCGCCCCCAAGGTTGCAAAAAACGTGGTGATGGCAGGCCGGAACATGTTTTCCATCGCGCCGGCGAACAAAATGACCAGACCCTGGATGATGGTGATCATGTCGCGTGAAATCTCCGGCATCTCGAACGAGATCTCGGCGCCGCCCTGATAGAGCATGCCGAACAGAATGGCCGCAGGAATGATGCCGGCCGGATGCGAGCGGCCCATCAGCGCCACGGCGATCCCGACAAATCCGGCCCCGCCGACGAAATCTAGCTGCATGGAGTGCTGGTCGCCCATGATCGGATTGAGCGCCATCATGCCTGCCAGCGCGCCGGACATCATCATGGTGATGATGATGATGCGGTGTTCGCGAATGCCCGCATAGACCGCAGCCGTCGGGCTATGACCCATTGTGCGGATTTCATAGCCAAGCTTGGTGCGCCAGATCACCACCCAAACGATGAAAGCCACGACCAGGGCCAGCAGGAACGACAGGTTGAACGGTGCGCCACCGATATCGAGACCGAAGGGTGACAACAGCCAATCCATTCGCGGCAATTGGCCGTTTTCGGCAAATTTGCGCGTTTGCGGCGCCATCGAGCCCGCCGGCTTGAGCACATCGACCAGCACATAGACCATCAGGCTTGAGGCGATGAAGTTGAACATGATCGTGGTGATCACCACATGGCTGCCGCGCTTGGCCTGCAGCCATCCCGGGATCAGGGCCCAGGCGCCGCCAGCCAGGGCGGAGCCGAGAATGGCGATCGGAAAAATCACATACCAGGGCGCAAACTGGTCGAGCCAGAGGCAGGGCAACACCACGCCGAGACCGGCGACATAGGCCTGACCCTCGCCACCGATGTTGAACAGGCCGCAATGGAACGCAACCGCGACGGCCAAGCCGGTAAAGATGAAATTGGTGGCGTAATAGAGCGTGAAACCGATGCCTTCACCGTAACCGAACGCTCCTTCGACCATTAGACTTGCGGCGCGCAGCGGACTCTGACCAACTGCCAGCACCACAAGGCCCGCGACCAGGAAAGCCACCGCCAGATTGATCAGCGGGATCAGGCCGTAGTCCACCCACGCGGGCAGTTTTGCGTAGGGTGCACTCATTCCGCCGCCTCCTTGGCGTCTTCCACTCCGGCCATCAGAAGGCCCAGTTCAGCCTCGCCCGTCTCGGGCAAGCGCTCGCCGACAATGCGGCCGTCAAACATCACCAGAACCCGGTCCGACAATGAGCGGATCTCGTCAAGCTCGACCGAGACCAGCAGCACCGCCTTGCCGGCGTCACGCATCTCGATGATCCGCTTGTGGATGAATTCAATGGCGCCGACATCAACGCCGCGAGTCGGCTGGCCAATGATGAGAACAGCTGGATCGCGCTCCATTTCGCGGGCCAGCACAATCTTCTGCTGGTTGCCGCCGGAGAAATTCGCCGTCTTCAATCGCGGGTTGGGCGGGCGAATGTCATATTTTTCGATCTTCTCGACGGCATCCTTGCGGATCGCGTCGATGTCGAGGAACACGCCGTTGAGATATTTCGGATCGTCGTGATAGCCGAGGATCGAGTTTTCGCTTTCATCGAACTTCAGCACCAGGCCCATATGCTGGCGGTCTTCCGGGACATGGGCCAAACCCCGTTGCCGCAACTCTGCTGCATCGGCTTTTCCGGTGACATTGATCGGCTCGCCCTTCAGCAACACCTTGCCCTTGACCGCACGGCGAATACCGGAAATGGCCTGCAGCAGTTCGGACTGGCCATTGCCCGCAACGCCTGCTATGCCGACGATCTCGCCGGCGCGCACCTGGAAGGACACATCCTTGACCATGTCGACGCCGCGGCTGTCGCGCACGGTCAGGTTATCAACCGAAAACAGCACCTCGCCGGGCGAAGCGGGCCTCTTGTCGACCTGCAGCAGCACACGGCGGCCGACCATGAGTTCGGCCAGTTCCTCCACGGAAGTTTCCGATGTTGTCCGGGTCGCCACCATTTCGCCGCGCCGCATCACCGATACCTCGTCGGTAACCGCCATGATCTCGCGCAATTTGTGGGTGATCAGCAAGATGGTCTTGCCCTGGGCCTTGAGCTGCTCGAGAATACGAAACAGGTGATCGGCTTCAGCCGGGGTCAGCACACCGGTGGGTTCGTCGAGAATCAGGATTTCCGCGCCGCGATACAGCGCCTTGAGGATCTCGACCCGCTGCTGCAGGCCGACCGGGAGTTCTTCAATGATCGCCTCCGGATCGACCTCGAGTTCATATTCATGCTCGAGCCGTTTGAGTTCATGGCGCGCCTTGGCAATGCCTGCATTGAGGATCTGGCTGCCCTCGGCGCCAAGCATGATATTCTCGAGCACGGTAAAGTTCTCCACCAGCATGAAGTGCTGATGGACCATGCCGATGCCGGCACCGATAGCGGCATCGGGATCCTTGATCACGATTTTCTTGCCATTGACGAAAACGTCGCCGCTGTCGGCCTGGTAGAAGCCATAGAGAATCGACATCAAGGTTGATTTGCCAGCGCCGTTCTCGCCGATAATGCCGTGAATGGTGCCCTTGCGGACGCTCAGATTGATGTTTTTGTTGGCGTGAACGAGGCCGAACTTCTTGTCGATCCCCTTGAGTTCAATGGCAATGTCGTTCATGTCACCTCGTCATTTTCAAGGTTGGCCATCGCCGCCCCTCTCACGGTCGCGACCTTTGGCGTAGTCTCGACAGTTCTGGATGCAAAGTCCAGAATCATTTGGGAAGAGAACTGTACAGCCCCTTGTTTTCAACATAATCGCAAGGCTGCTTGATGATGGCGGCACGGCGGTGACCGAGGGGCTTGCCAACCGCGATTCTTCGTGGTGAATGCCGTCAATGACACGCACTCCACCTCCCGTTCGAACCGGTTTCAAGCTTTTTCGAAGCCTTCAGACCCGCTGGGCTGACAATGATATTTATGGCCACATGAACAATGTGGTGCATTATCAGCTGTTTGATACCGCCATCAATGAATGGCTGATTGAAGCCGGCCTGCTAGATCCACTGAACGGGAGTATTGTCGGACTGGTGGTCGAAACCGGTTGCCGCTACCACGCCGAAGCGATGTTTCCGGACCGGATCGTCGCCGGTATTGCTGTGTTCCGGCTTGGCGGATCGTCGGTAACCTACACTATCGCGCTGTTTCGCAATGATGAAGATACCGCGTTCGCCGATGGCAAGTTCGTTCATGTCTATGTTGACCGCGCGACGCGGCGGCCGGTGCAATTGCCCGAACCCTGGCGCGCGAAACTGGGAGAGATCAGCCAATGACCCGGAAAGATGGTGCAGACATGGATGTTGAATCCCGGCTGGTGCGGCTTGAAGAACTGGTGGCGCATCAACAGGCGGCAATCGAGGATTTGTCACGTCAATTGACGGAAGGCTGGAAGCAGAGCGAGAAACTCCGGGTCGAACTGGCGCGGCTCAATGACCGCTTTCAGGATATGGAAGACCAGACCGGAAGCCCTCCGGCCAATCAGCCGCCGCCGCACTGGTAAGCCGGCCACACGAAAGACCTCGAGGCTTACACAAAGCCTTTATGCACCGTTCCGCCGGTAGCGGACAAAGGCGAAGCGGCCGCCATCGGGCGACCAACACGGCACGTTGATCGTCCCCTGGCCGCCAAACAGCGCCAGCAATGTGCGCACAGAACCATCCACCATATCCACCAGGCGCAATTCGACCTCGCAATCGCGCGGATGGCCTTCGGTTCCCGGCTCGTAGCTGAGATAGAGCACCGACCGGCCATCGGGTGCGGGATGGGGAAACCAGTTGACCCGGCTGTCGGCAGTCATTTGCTCCGGTGCACCTCCTGTCGATCGGATCCGCCACAGATCCATGCTGCCGCCACGGTCGGAATTGAACCAGACCCAGACGCCGTCCGGGGAATAATCCGGACCGTCATAATGCCCTCCGCCGCTGATAAGCTGCCGCTCGGGGCCGCCATCAACGCCGATTGTATAGATGCCGAAGCTGCCATCGCGGCGACCGACATAGACGAGCACGCTGCCGTCGGGCGCCCAGCCATGCCACCAGGAGGGAACCTCAGCGGTGATGCGGCGCGGAATGCCGCCGGTGATCGGCAGAACCCAGATACAGGACTGACCGGTGCCGGTGGAATCGCTGATCACCAGCCGCGTTCCATCCGGGGAGACGCCGTGATCATTGTTGCAGCGAACCGCGGGGCCGGTGTCGATCAAAACAAGCTCCGGCGCATCCAGCGGAACACGGAACATGCGGCCATCGCCATTGACAATCAACTCCGCGCCATCCGGCGTCCAGTTGGGCGCCTCGATCAATTGGTCGGTTGCCAGCACCTGTTCCACCGCGCCGCTGGCGAGCTCATAGATGCACAACTGGCTGCGCATCACGCGTCCCCGGGGATATAGGTGAACTGCTTGAAATCAGCCGTGATCACACTGCCGGAGGTGTCAAAGGCAGCCATGCCGGTGAAGGCTCCGGTAAAGGATGCATGTTCGCCACGCCCGCCTTCATCCGAGATCACGCTGGCGTCGAGGACGGGTCCGACAGGTTTCCAGTCCTCGCCAGACAGCCGGCAGTGGAACTGCAGGTCCGCGCCATCAACGCTCATGGCCAGATCAACCGGGCCATCCCCGGGCAAGGTGACCGGATTGTCGAGCGGAAACTCCAGCTTGCCATCCGGCCAGTCGCCAGGGCAGCTCAGGATGGTGAGAACGCGGCCCAGATCTTCGTGCCAGGTCACGGCCAGGAAATGGAACTTGTGCCGGTTGTAATAATGCACCAGTCCGGCGGCCTGCTGAAAGTTGCGCGGCAAGAAGGACACCGACGTTTCGGCACGGAAGCCCAGATGCTGCTGGCGTCTCGCCACCAGTGCCTGTTCGAACCAGCTGCCGATCGATTCGCGCGCGTGCAAGCGCAGGGCTGACCCGGTCATGGAGAAAATCCGCTCAGGACAGGGTGTCCTGAGCCATTGGAATTCCTCCGGCAACGTGGCGCCGTTGAAATCGCGGTGGATGACTTCGTCGGGCAATTTGCGGCTCGTGGGATCGGGGGCGGCAACCTCGACCGCAGGGATCAGACCGCCCTGGGCCAGACGCAACCAGCCGTCCTCGCCCCAGACACATTTCTGCAGGGCAGTTTCGCGGCCCAGCGGAGAGCGGTGGAGACCCGGCAAGGGCCGCGAACAGAGATGGGTGTGGTAGACCGCGCCATCAGGCGTCTCGACCATCTGGCCATGGCCGGCGCGCTGCAAAACCGCCTCCGGCGCATCCTTGGAGGTCATCACAAAGATGTCGGGATGCAGTTCATAAGGTCCGGCCAATGCGCGCGAGCGCGCCATGGTGACGGCATGATCATAACCGGTGCCGCCTTCAGCCACAGTCAGATAATACCATCCGTCTCGCCGGAACAGATGCGCGCCCTCGACCAGCCCGTGCGGACTGCCGGCAAAGATGTTGACCGGCTCGCCGACCAGCTTGCCGGCACTGCCATCGTATTCCTGCGCCAGAATACCGGCGAAAGCCGGGTGCTTCGGGTTTCCGCCAACCGAATCGGTGCGATGGTTCCAGACCATGTTGAGGAACCATTTGCGGCCGTCATCATCGTGAAACAGCGACGGGTCGAAGCCCGACGAGTTGACGTAGACCGAATCCGACCACGGTCCGGCAATATCCGGGGCGGTGACAATGTAATTGTGCGCGTCCTTGAAATTGCCGTCGAGCCGTTTGACGTCAGTGTAAACCAGCCAGAAAAGACCGTCGGCATAAGACAGGCACGGCGCCCAGATGCCGCAGGAATCGGGGTTGCCGCGCATGTCGAGCTGGCTGGCGCGGGTCAGCGGACGGCTGACAAGCCGCCAGTTGACCAGATCCGTCGAGTGATGGATCTGAACGCCGGGATACCATTCGAAGGTGGAAGTGGCGATAAAATAGTCCGGTCCTGCCCGGCAGATCGAAGGGTCCGGATTGAAGCCGGGCAGGATCGGATTGATGATCATTTTCTCGCAGGTCCCTTGCGCTCGGAGGATGCCGCCCACAGGTTGATGTCGGCGTCGCGGGCATAGGTATCGATTTCAGCGAGCTCGGCCTCGGTGAAATCCTGATTGGCCAGCGCGCCGACGCAATCGATGATCTGCTGCGGCTTGCTGGCGCCGATCAGCGCCGTGGTGACGCGACCGCCGCGAAGCACCCAGGCAAGCGCCATCTGCGCCAGCGTCTGGCCGCGGCGCTTGGCGATCTCGTTGAGCGCGCGAATGTTGCCGAGATTGCGCTCGTTGAGAAAACCGGCATTGAGCGACTTGTGCTGTGCGGCACGGCTGTCCTCGGGAATACCGCCCAGATATTTGCCGGTCAGCATGCCCTGGGCCAGCGGCGAGAAGACAATCGAGCCGATGCCTTCTTCCTCGAGGGTGTCGAGCAGACCATCATCCTCGACCCAGCGATTGATCATCGAATAGCTAGGCTGATGAATCAGACACGGCGTGCCAAGCTGCTTGAGGATCGCGGCGGCTTCCTTGGTCCGCTTCGAGTTGTAGCTCGAAATCCCGGCATAGAGCGCCCGGCCTGAACGCACGATATGATCCAGCGCCAGCATGGTTTCCTCAAGCGGCGTCTCGGGATCGAAGCGGTGCGAATAGAAGATATCGACATAGTCGAGACCCATGCGCTTGAGGCTCTGGTCGCAACTCGAGACCAGATACTTGCGGCTGCCCCATTCGCCGTAGGGTCCGGGCCACATGCCGTAACCAGCCTTCGACGAGATCACCAGCTCATCGCGCAGGCCGTGGAAATCGGTTCTGAGGATTTCGCCAAAGGCGGTTTCGGCCGAACCGGGTGGCGGGCCGTAATTGTTGGCCAGATCGAAATGGGTGATGCCGAGGTCGAAGGCGGTGCGGCACAGATCTCGCTTGAGTTGATGCGGGGTATCCTCGCCGAAATTGTGCCACAGACCAAGCGAGATCGCCGGCAGCTTCAGGCCGGACCGGCCTACACGTCGGTAGCTCATGGTGTCATAGCGGTCGGGAGCAGGTGTCCACATGGTCAGACGTCTTTCTTGTTGAGGAGCGCCGCCGCCTCTTCAATACCGAGAGGTGCCGGTTGCTCGCAGCTGGTGGAGGGACGAATGAATTCGCCGGTTTCCCCAGAATGGAGGATCGCAGTCATCACGTCCACCACGTGCAGCGCAAACTCCAGCGAACAGCGGTGCGGCCGGTCTTCGAGAATGGCAAGAGCCATATCGGCCAGGCCGGCGGTGCGATAATTGGCCATCATGCCCTGTTTGTGTTCCTGATTGGGCACGCTGAAGGGATGATCCCATGCGGGCAGCTCGCCCTCCTTGCCATCGGACCCGATCAGCTCCACCTTTCCGCCGAAAAAATTCGGATCCGGAACGATCAGGCTGGCGTCGGTGCCGTAGAGTTCCATCGGGCGATGGCCATGGGTCTTGACGTCCCAACTGGCGCCAAGCGTGACAAGCGCACCATTGGCGAATTCGAGAACCGCGTGCACCGTGGTTGGCGTCTCGACCTTGATCATCTCACCAAACCGCGGCTCGGAGGTGATCTTGCGTTCCGGGCTGGGAACCGAGGTCATGGCGGCCACGCGCACGACCGGGCCGATCAGCTGAACCAGATTGGAAATGTAATAGGGGCCAAGGTCGAGAATCGGGCCGCCGCCGGGCTTGAAGAAGAAATCCGGGTTGGGATGCCAGTGCTCCATGCCCGGGCTGAGCACATGGCAGGTGCCGCCAGTGATCCGTCCGGCCGCACCGGTGTCGACCAGATGACGCGCCAGCTGATGGGCGCCGCCCAGGAACGTATCAGGCGCAGAACCGACCCTGACGCCCTGTTTGGCAGCGCGTTCGGCAAGATCCCGGCCTTCCTCAACCGAGAGCACGAATGGCTTTTCCGAATAGACATGTTTGCCGGCGTCGAGCACTTGGGCCGACACCGCGTAGTGCACGGCCGGAACGGTCAGGTTGACGACCATGTCGATGTCGGACGCGGCGAGCAGTCCCTCAACGCTTTCGGCGCGGATACCGTATTCATCGGCCCGCGTCTTTGCAGCGTCAGCATTGATATCGGCGCAGGCACGGACCTCGATGCCTTTGAACAATGGCGCGAGCTTGAGATAGGAGGTTGAAATATTGCCGCAGCCGATGATGCCGACGCCAAGAACATTTGCCATGACAGTTACTCTCCCTTGGCCTGAAGCCAGGCGATCGAGCGCTTGGCAAAACGGGTCGTATCCGACGGCTTGTCGTGTTCCATGATATAGAGGCGTTTCACCGGCGAAGCGCGCAACTGCCTGAGCAGTGCAGTCCAGTCGACGGTGCCGTGGCCGACATCGGCCCAACCGTCTTCATCCTCGCACTCGCCCTCCGGCGCGATGTCTTTGACGTGAACCGCAGTGATGCGGCTGTCATATCGCCTGATCCAGTCGGCTGGGTCGCCGCCGCCGCGGATGATCCAGGCGATGTCGGCTTCCCATTCGATGTCGGGCGCCAGGTCGAGAATAACCTGCATGGGCACTGTGCCGTCGGCCAGGGCGACGAATTCAAAGGCGTGATTGTGCCAGCCGAAGTTTAAACCATGGGCGCGAACCTTGACGCCGACTGCCTCGAGCCGGGCAGCGAAATCCTCCCAACCAGCGCGGTCGACAGGGCGCAATTCCTCGACCAGATGCGGGCAATAGATGGTCTTGATGCCCAAAACCTTCGCCTTGGCGAAGACGCCATCGAGATCGGTCTCCAATGCATCGATGGAGAAATGGCCCGACGGCATGGACAAGCCATTGGCATCCATGAGCGCGCGGAAGCCTGCCGGATCTTCATAGATGCCGCCAAAACCTTCAACCATTGTGTAGCCGGCTTCGGCAAGCATCTTCAGGACGTCCTGCCAGGGCTGGAAGTCGCGGGCACTGTAAAGCTGGAACGAATAGGTCATGGCGTTGTCTTTCTGTACGGGAATTAGAGACGGAGTTCGGATTCTGCATCAAATACGCAGGCGCGCGCCGGATCGAAGCCGATGCGGACATGATCGCCGACGCGCATGCTGGTCTGGCCGTCGACGCGAAAGCGGACTTCACAGCCATCAAGCATCGACCAGACCAGCGTATCGGCGCCCATCGGTTCCACCACATCGACCTCGACTTCAGCCGAATAGCGCTCGGACGAGGCTGCGTCGCCGGCAACGATATGCTCGGGGCGGATGCCGAATATGCCGGGGCCGGATTTGGCCGGGCCGGAGAACGGATAGCTCGACAGATCGATGGTCTGGCCGGCGAAGCGGAAGCCGGGGCTGGCGCCGGCATCGAGATCACCTTCGATGAAATTCATGCCCGGCGATCCCATGAAGCCGGCAACATAAAGATTGACCGGGCGGTTGTAGATCTCGTGCGGGTTGTCGAGTTGCTGGATGGTGCCGGCGCGCATCACCGCAATGCGGTCGGCGAGCGTCAGCGCCTCGATCTGGTCATGGGTGACGTAGATCATCGTGTTCTTGAGTTTCTGGTGCAGCCGCTTGATCTCGACGCGCAGTTCGGCGCGCAGTTTGGCATCAAGATTGGACAGTGGTTCGTCAAACAGGAACACCTCGACGTCGCGGACCAGAGCACGTCCGATTGCGACGCGCTGGCGCTGACCACCGGAAAGTTGCGCCGGCTTGCGCTTGAGCAGCGGTTCGATCTGCAGCACTTCAGCGGCGCGTGCTATGCGGCTGGCTATCTCATCCTTCGGCATGCGGGCATTCTTGAGACCGAAGCCAAGATTGCCCTCCACCGTCATCTGCGGATAGAGCGCGTAGGACTGGAACACCATGCCGATGCCGCGGTTGCTCGGCTCTTCCCAGGTAACGTTTCGGCCGGAGATGATGATCTGGCCATCGGACACATCAAGCAGGCCGGCGATGCAGTTGAGCAGCGTGGACTTGCCACAGCCCGATGGACCGAGCAGCACCAGGAACTCGCCCTCATCGATATCGATGCTCAGAGATTTGAGCACTTCGAGGACGCCGAATTTCAGGGTCAGGTCGCGGACCGATACACTGGTCATGTTGTTATCCCTTCACCGCACCGGCCGCGATGCCGCGCACAAACAGTTTTCCGGAAACGAAATAGACGAAAAGCGGCACGATCCCGGTGAGGATCGTCGCCGCCATGTTGACGTTGTATTCCTTCACGCCCTGGGTCGAATTGACGATGTTGTTGAGCTGCACCGTCATCGGATAGAGGTCGGGCTTGGTGTAGATGACGCCGAACAGGAAGTCGTTCCAGATGCCGGTGACCTGCAGGATCATGGCGACGACGAAGATCGGCAGGCTCATCGGTAGCATGATGCGGAAATAGATCGACCAGAAGCCGGCCCCGTCAATGCGCGCGGCGCGGAACAATTCCTCCGGGATCGACGAAAAGTAATTGCGGAACAGCAGTGTCAGGATCGGCATGCCGAAGACGGTGTGCACCAGCACCAGTCCGGTGAGGCTGCCATAAAGGCCGATCTCGCGCAGGATTATGACGATCGGGTAGATCATCACCTGATAGGGGATGAAGGCCCCGACAATCAGGATTGCAAAGAAGGTTTCGGCGCCCTTGAAGCGCCAGTTGGCCATGGCATAACCGTTTACCGAGGCGATGATGATCGACAGGATCACCGAGGGCACGAGAATTTGAACCGAGTTCCAGAAACCGCGTGACAGTCCGTCGCAATTGAGCCCGGTGCAGGCCTCCGACCAGGCCTTGACCCATGGCTGAAAGGTGATTTCCACCGGCGGCGAGAAGATGTTGCCGAGCCGGATTTCCGGCATGCCCTTGAGCGAGGTGATAACCATCACATACAGCGGCAGCAGATAATACAGCGCCACCACGATCAGGGTGCCATAAAGCATGATGTTGCGCCGGGTGAAGCGCTTGCGCGGCTTGCGGCCACGCGGCCCCTCAAGCGGAACCACCGATTGGCTGATGGGGTTTCCGGACGGCATGGTAAATATTGAATCAGACACGACGTCCCTTGCCTCCAAATTCGAGATAAGCCCAGGGCACGACAACGATGACCACGGTGAGCAGCATCATGGTCGAGGCGGCAAAGCCCTGGCCAAGATTCTGCGACAGGAACATGGTGTCGTAGACATATTTGGCCGGCACTTCCGAGGCGATGCCGGGTCCCCCGCCGGTCTGGGCTACAATCAGATCGTAGACCTTGATGATGCCGGAGGTGACCAGCACGAGGGCAGTGACAAAGATGCCGCGCATCATCGGAATGACAACGAACATGTAGGTTTTCCAGGTCGGGATGCCGTCGATGCGGCAAGCCTTCCAGATATCCTCGTCAATGCCGCGCAGGCCTGCAAGCATCAGGCACATAATCAGCCCGGTCTCATGCCAGAGCCCGGCTATCAACACGCCGTAGATGACAATGTCGGAATTGTAGAGCGGGTCGAAGGCGAAACTGGTCCAGCCCAAAGACCGGACCACATTCTGGACGCCGAAATCCGGGTTGAGAATCCACTGCCAGGCAAGGCCGGTGACGATGAAGCTCAAGGCGAAGGGATAGAGAAAGATGGTGCGGAAGGTGTTTTCAAAGCGGATCTTCTGATCAAGCAGCGCTGCCAGAAGGAAGCCGCCGACCATGACAAAAATCAATGAGAGCACGCCGTAAATCGCCAGATTTTCGATCGAAATGAGCCATTTGCTGCTCGACCACAACCGCTCATACTGATCGAAGCCGACGAACTTCTCACGCGGCAGCAATTTCGAATTGGTGAATGAATAGAGGACGGTCCAAAGCGTACCGCCAACGAAAACCACCAGGACGGTCAAGATCATCGGGATTGCAGCGATCTTGGCATTGGCGTTGCGGAACCAATTTGAGGGGCGTTTGCTTCGCGCCATCGCGTCCACTTTCCTGCTCATCAAATGAATTGATATCGAGAATCGCCGGTCCCGCCATGACGGGACCAGCTTCAAGGATGATCCGGCTAAAGATCAGTCAGCAGACGCGACGAGGTCGGCAAAGGTCTTTTGCGCACCCTCGGCAGTGATCGATGTGTCGTTGAAGAACTGCACGAACAGATCGTTGATCTGCTGCAGCGAGTCCGGTGACATCAGCTGGTCGGGGGCCTGGATGATGTTGCCCTTGGAAAGGATCTCGAGACCCTTCTTCATGCAGTCATTGGCGGCAGTCAGATCGACATCGCCGCGAACCGGCAAGGAACCCTTTTTCAGATTGAAGGCAACCTGGGTTTCCGGAGACAGCATCACCGATGCGAGCACACCTTGTGCTTCAGTCTGGGCTGCATCGTCGAGTTTCGGGAAGTAGAACGCATCCCCGCCGGTCTGGATCACCTCATTGACGCCAAGGCCGGGCAGGCAGGTATAGTCGGTGCCTGCGACCTGGCCTGCAACCTGGAATTCACCCTGAGCCCAATCGCCCATGATCTGGCCGGCAGCCTTGCCGGTGATCACCAGATTGGTGGCCTGGTTCCAGTCCTGAACGTTCGAGCCGGCCGACATTGCCCGGGCCTTGTCGGCAGCCTGGAAAACCTTTGCCAGTTCGGGACCGGCGGCCAGTTCGGCATCCTTTTCGCCGAAGATCTTGGTGTAGGCATCCGGACCTGCGAGGGCTACCAGCAGAACCTGGAAGGCCAACGTGGTCTGCCAGGGCTGCTGGCCGACTGCGAGCGGAATAATACCGGCAGCTTCAAGCTGCGGCGCGGCAGCGACATACTCGTCCCAATTGCCGGGCACCGGCACACCGGCCTTCTCGAAGGCCGCGTTGGACAACCACAACCACTGCTGCGAGTGGATGTTGACCGGCACGCAATAGATCCGGCCATCCAGTGTGCAGCTGTCGAGCAGGCTTGGCGGATTGACGATGTCTTTCCAGCCTTCCTTTTCGGCAATATCGGTGAGGTCGAGCATCAGGCCGGCTTCGACAAGCTCCTCGGCCTGACGGCCGTGGTTGAACTGGGTGGCGCCCATCGGATCGCCACCGGTGATGCGGCTGATCATGATCGGGCGGGCAGTGCCGCCGGAACCGGCGATGGCGCCGTCGACCCATTTGTTGCCAGTGGCGTCAAACGCCTTGGCGAATTCTGCGACGGCCGCGGCTTCACCACCGGATGTCCACCAGTGGGTGACTTCAAGATCCACGGCATTGGCCGCGGTGGAAAGCACCAGCGTCGAGGCGCCAGCCAGAAAAAGCTTGAGTGTGTTCATCGATTTCCCTCCCAGGATTATTCCTCCTCCCGGTCCGGTCGCGCTCCAGCAACAGCCCGGGCTCGCTGGTGTCCTCACACCATTTCAATCGATTACATTGCGAGTGAGACTAGGCCGCTGCAATCGATTACATAAAGGTTGACCGTGAAGCGAATTGGAGTCAAGTGATATTTGCCGACGGCGCTTCAATGCTGTTTCGGGAGACTGGGAATACCGACTGTCATGGAATCAAGAGCGCCGAGGATCACCGATGTTGCCAGACTTGCAGGCGTGTCTACCGCGACGGTCAGCCGGGCGCTGAGCAAGCCGGAAACCGTTGCTGAATCAACACGTTTAATGGTTCTGGCGGCGGCGGAGCAAACCGGATACCGGGTCAACCTCTCTGCCCGCAATCTCCGGCGCCAGCGCACCGGCGCCATCGTCGTGCTGATGCCGAATCTGGGCAATCCGTTTTTCTCGGAGATTCTGGCGGGCATCGAGACGGCGCTGTCAAATGCAGATTTCAACATGCTCGTCGTCGACACGAGACAGGCGCATACCAAGCCGCAACTGGTCTGGGAGTACCTGCACGCAACCCGCGCCGACGGCATTATCGCGCTCGATGGATCGTTGCCCGACGAGGTCCTGTCGGCGGCCAACTCCGGCGCCGGCGTCCCACCGGTGATTTTTGCCTGCGAATGGACGCCGAAAGGGCGGTTTCCTTCGGTGCGCGTCAACAATGCCCGCGGCGCCGAGCTGGCGATATCCCATCTGGCCGGCCTTGGTCACCGCAAGATCGGCATGATCGCCGGACCCCGGCACAACGTGCTGACCGGCGCCAGGACCGGGGGCGCGATGGCGCGGCTCGCGGCACTGGGGTTGCAGTTTGATCCTTCCCATCTCTTTCCGGGAGATTTCAGCCTCGACGCCGGTGCCCAGGCGGCGCTTGCGTGGCTCAAGCTGACGGACCGACCCAGCGGCGTATTCTGCCAGTCGGACCAGATGGCGTTCGGTTTTGTGTCGGAGCTGGTCCGGCATGGCGTTTCCGTTCCCGACGATGTTTCCGTCGTCGGATTCGACGACATCGATATCGCCGACCGCTTCATTCCGGCGCTGACTACACTGCGGCAACCGCGCACCCGCCTTGGAGTCCTTGCTGCGGAATTGCTGATCGGCCATATCCAGTCGAATTTCAGCCTGGCGATCGAAACCACTGTGCTTGAGGTGGAATTGATCGTGCGCGACAGTACAAGGGCCATCGATGGTTGAAAAATTGAGGTAGGCTCTTTATATAAGAGTTATTAAATGTTCAGGAAATGGAACGCCGGTCATGCTCGACACCCAGGATATGCTTGAAATGGAACCGCGCATGAGCGACGCGGCAAAGCTGATGGAAATGCTGTCGCAGCCGGTGCGTTTGCGCATTCTGTGCATTCTGCTCGACGGCGAATACAGCGTTCTCAAGCTGGCCGACATGGCGGGCCTGTCACAGCCGGCGATGTCACATCACCTGCGCAAGCTGCGCGATGCCGACCTGGTCAATACACGGCGCGACGCCCAGACAATCTATTATTCGCTCAAAGGCAAGGAAGTTTCAGCCGTACTTGAGGTATTGCACCGTCTGTATTGCAAACCCAACGGAAAAACCGTCTGCTAGCCAATTCCGTGAACCGGCGAAATCGTCCTGTGCGCCGATGCCCCGTGTCATGATTTTCTCCCAACTGGTCTTACCATAAGACAGCCTGGTTCTATGCCCCGGTCTTGACATTTGGCTGGCCGGAGGGTCCGCTTGGCATGCGTACCGGCCAGAGGTTCGCCACCGAACCGCGGCACCAGGCCGGGTGCTGGCCAATGCATCGGGCCACATGTATTCGGGGGAATGAATGAGCCAGACCAACGCGGTGCGACACGCCGCCGACGACAAGACCGAAATTCGCAAAACCACCTGTTACATGTGCGCCTGCCGCTGCGGCATCAATGTCCATTTGACCGACGGCAAGGTCCGCTACATCGAAGGCAACAGGAATCATCCGATCAACAAGGGAGTGCTCTGCGCCAAAGGTTCGGCGGGCATCATGCAGCATTACTCACCGGCACGGCTGAAAAAGCCGCTGCTGAGAACCGGCGAACGCGGCTCCGGCGAATTCAAGGAAATCGAATGGGACGAGGCACTGGATCTGGCCGCTGATTGGCTCGGCGAGGTGCGGCGCACCGATCCGCGCAAGCTGGCCTTTTTCACCGGGCGCGACCAGAGCCAGTCGATGACCGGCTGGTGGGCGCAAGCATTCGGCACGCCGAACTATGCCGCTCATGGCGGTTTTTGCTCGGTCAACATGGCGGGCGCCGGCATCTACACGATGGGCGGCGCGTTCTGGGAATTCGGCGCACCGGATTGGGAGAAGACCGAATTGTTCATGATTTTCGGCGTGGCCGAGGATCATGATTCCAACCCGATCAAGATGGGGCTTGGCAAACTGAAGGAACGCGGCGTCAAGGTGATCGGCGTCAATCCGGTGCGCACCGGCTACAATGCCATCGCCGACGAATGGCTTGGCATCACGCCGGGCACTGACGGGCTGTTGATTCTGGCGCTGGTGCACGAATTGATGCGCACCGGCAAGATCGATGTCGACTATCTGATCCGTTATACTAATGCACCCTGGCTGGTGATCGACAACCCCGGCGGCGCCGACGATGGCCTGTTTGCACGCGATGAAGAAGGCATAGCCCTGGTGGCCGAGCGGGAGAGCGGCAAGGCCACATCGTCTGCCACACCGGGGATCAGGCCGGCGCTCAAAGGTCGCTTCGAATTGCCGGACGGGCGTCACGCCACACCGGTGTTCGAACTGCTCGCTCAAAAATATCTCGATGAGCAATATGCGCCTTCTGCCGTGGCCGCCAGGACCGGAATCGAAGCGGGGACCATTGTGCGCATTGCCGGCGAAATCGCCGAGGCGGCTTTCGAGCGCGAAGTGATCATCGAACAACCCTGGACCGACATGAAAGGCGAACGCCATGAGCGGATGATCGGGCGTCCGGTGGCGTTTCACGCCATGCGCGGCATCTCGGCGCATTCCAACGGTTTCCAGACCTGCCGCGCGCTGCACATGCTGCAGATCCTTGTCGGATCGATCGATTGCCCCGGCGGCTTCCGGTTCAAACCGCCCTATCCGCGTCCGGTCGCCGGTCAGCCGCGCCCGCATGGCGGCGCCTGCGCCGACACCGCGCTTGCCGGGCCGCATCTGGGCTATCCGCGCGGGCCGGAGGATCTGCTGCTGGAAGCAGATGGCGAGACCGGGCAGCGCATCGACAAGGCGTTTTCCTGGGATGCGCCACTGTCGGCGCACGGCATGATGCACATGGTGATTTCCAACGCCCACGCGCGTGATCCCTACGGCATTGATGTGTTGTTCATGTACATGGCCAACATGGCGTGGAATTCATCGATGAACTCGTCGTCGGTGATGGATATGCTGACCGACAAGGATGAAAACGGCGACTACGTCATTCCGAAGATCATCTATTCGGACGCCTATTCATCTGAAATGGTGGCGTTTGCCGATCTGATCCTGCCCGACACCACCTATCTCGAGCGGCACGACTGCATATCGCTCCTGGACCGGCCGATCAGCGAGCCCGAGGCGATGTGCGATTCGATCCGCTGGCCGGTGGTTGAGCCTGACCGCGACGTGCGCGGCTTCCAGAGCGTGCTGCTCGATCTCGGTGCCCGGCTGAAGCTTCCGGGCATGGTCGATGTGGATGGAAAGCCGGTTTACACCGATTACGCCGACTATATCGTCAATCACCAGCGCAAGCCGGGCATCGGGCCGCTGTCGGGCTGGCGTGGCGAGAGAGGAGGCAAGACCGGGCGCGGCGGGCCCAATCCGGACCAGCTCAAGCGCTACATCGAAAATGGCGGCTTCTCGCAGGTGCATGTGCCGACGGAAGCACATTACTTCAAACATGCCAACCGGGCATGGAGCGACTGGGCGATTGAAAAGGGCCTGCAGGACGGGCCGGTGGAAAACATCTTCCAGCTTTACCTCGAACCCTTGCGCAAGTTTCAGCTTGCTGCCGAAGGCAAGATCAAACCGATGCCGCCGGAACATCACCGGGAGCGGATCAAGTCTTGTTTCGATCCGCTGCCAACCTGGTATCCGCCCTTTGCGGACGACGGATTGAAAGAAGACGCCTATCCGCTGCATGCCATCACCCAGCGTCCTGCTGCGATGTACCATTCCTGGGGATCGCAAAATGCCTGGCTGCGACAGATTCACGGTGAGAACGCGCTGTATGTCCCGGGCGATGTCTGTGATCGGGAAGGATTGGTAAATGGTGATTGGGCGCTGGTCTCCTCGCAATCGGGCGAGATCAGGGTCAGGATTGCCCGCATGAACGCTGTCAACAGCTCGACATTGTGGACCTGGAACGCCATCGGCAAGCGGTCCGGAGCCTGGGCGCTGGACAAGGATGCGCCGGAGGCAACACGCGGCTTCCTGCTCAACCACCTGATTGACGAGTTGCTGCCGCCAAAGGGCGATGGCCGGCGCTGGGCCAATTCCGACCCGATCACCGGTCAGGCGGCCTGGTTCGATCTGCGGGTGGCTATCCGCAGGGACCCCGACCAGACCAGCGGGCAAAGCCTGCCGCACAAAACCGCCCAGAAAAATCCGGTGGGCGCGGCACCTTTTGCAGTGAGCTTCGGCAAGGGGCATTCAAAATGACCAGTCTTCCCGCCTCCACCGAAAAAAGGCTTGGCCTTGTCATTGATCTGGATACCTGTGTCGGGTGTCACGCCTGCGCCGTCAACTGCAAGGAATGGAACACCAGCGCCGGTGCTTCGCCGCTGTCGGATGTCGACGCCTATGGAGCGGAAACCTCGGGCGCGTGGCTCAACCGGATCCACACCTTCGAAGTAACCCCTGCTGACGCGCCTGCGCAAATTGTGCATTTTCCAAAATCCTGCCTGCATTGCGATGATGCGCCCTGCGTGACCGTGTGTCCGACCGGCGCCAGCCACAAGCGCAGCGAGGACGGCATCGTGCTGGTCACCGAAGACATGTGCATCGGTTGCGGGCTGTGCGCCTGGGCCTGTCCCTATGGCGCGCGTGAAATGGACCCGGTCGAGAATGTGATGAAGAAATGCACCTTGTGCGTTGACCGGATCTACAGCGATAGCCTGCCCGAGGAAGACCGGATTCCGGCCTGTGTACGCACCTGCCCGTCAAGTGCTCGCCATTTCGGCGATTTCAATGACCCCGATTCAAACGTTTCCCAACTGGTCGTGGAACGCGGCGGCATCGATTTGATGCCGGAGATGGGCACAGGTCCGGTCAACAAGTACCTGCCGCCGCGGCCAAAGACGCGCCCGGCACCTGCTCAACCGGCATTTGCCGCCCGTCTGGACAACCCAAAACCCGAGGGTTTCCTGGGCTGGCTGGACGCGGCGCTCGACAAACTCGGATAATTCCATGCACCCTGCTGTTTCCGTCATCTTTTTTACCGTCAGTTCCGGAGCCGGCTTCGGACTGATCTTTCTGCTCGGGCTGGGCTTTCCGGTCGGCGGCGGTGCGGGCCGTGCATTGCTGATATGCCTTGCCGGCGGTGGACTTGCGGTGGCCGGGCTGCTGGCCTCGACGTTCCATCTCGGACATCCCGAACGCGCCTGGCGAGCGCTCAGCCAGTGGCGCTCAAGCTGGTTGTCCCGCGAAGGAATTGCGGCCATTGCGACGCTCATCCTGTTCGCGGTCTACGGGCTCGTCTGGATGGTGACGGGCGCGAGGCCGCTGCTTCTCGGCGCGCTTGTCTCGCTTGGCGCTGTGATGACCGTGTTCACCACATCGATGATCTATGCCCAGCTCAAAACCGTGCCGCAATGGAAAACGCCGCTGACGCCGCTGGTTTATCTCGGTTTCGCACTCGGCTCCGGGTGGCTGCTGGCCTCCGGCTTCGGCAATCATGCAGCACCCGAACCTTGGGGAATTGCCTTTGTCGGTCTCGCCTGGGCAATTAAATGGGCCTGGTGGGTCCGTGCGGGCCGCGCTCGGCTGTCAGATGCCGGGTCGACACCCGAAACAGCGACGGGACTTGGCTTTATCGGCAAGGTGCGGCTGCTCGAATCCCCGCACACGGGTGAGAATTACCTCACAAGGGAGATGGTCCATCGCATCGGCCGCAAACATGCGCGGACCTTGCGCATGCTGGCGCTGGTGCTCGGCGGCGGTGTGCCGATTGCGATTCTGATCATCATGGCGCTCAGCGATGCGCCGGTCCTGTTCAATCTCGTGGCGGCCATGTCGATGCTCACCGGATTGCTGGCCGAGCGCTGGCTGTTCTTCGCTGAAGCCGAACACGCCGTATCGCTTTACTACGGGCACCGGTAAACCGGCGCAGTCCTATCTGATCAGGCCTGCTTCGCGGTAATATTTTTCTGCGCCCGGATGCAGGGGAATGCCTATGCCATTCAAGGCGGATTGCGTGGTGACCGATTTGCCCTTGGCGTGTCCGACATCAAGCAGTTTGCGGGTGTTGGCGTTCCACAGAGCTTTGGTGATGTCATAGATAAGACCATCGTCCTGTTTGATGCTGGTAAGCCATTGCGCACCAACGGCAACGGTATCGACACCTGCAACACCCTGATAGACGCCGTCCGGTATTGTGTCCTTGGAGAAAAACGAGTATTCGATCAGCATCGCATCCACTTCAGGACCGGAGACCGGGATCAGCACGACGTCGGCGCTTGAGGCAAGCTCAGCAAGTGTTTGCGCCGGATAGCCGCCGACAAAGAACAACGCATCCAGTTCGCCGTTGCGGATGGCGTCTGATGCGGGACCCGGCTTGAGGTT
This sequence comes from Hoeflea sp., assembly GCF_039975035.1. Classification (GTDB taxonomy): domain Bacteria; phylum Pseudomonadota; class Alphaproteobacteria; order Rhizobiales; family Rhizobiaceae; genus Hoeflea. The sequence goes on from NZ_JBDWHW010000151.1 coordinate 96,439, forward strand.
AACGGCGACAAGGTCGGTCGCAGAGACTCCAAAGGCCTCAAGGATCAACGCCGCATCGGCATAGGTGCCCGACTCCGGTTCATCGAGTGAAACCCGTTTGCCCCTGAGATCGGCAACGGATTTTATTCCCGACGCCTTTGAAGCCACCAGGTGGATGTGTTCGGCATACAGTGCGGCGATAACGCGCAGATCCCGCATCGGCTCCTGGCCTTCAAACGTACCGGTGCCCGAATAAGCCCAGTAGGCGACATCGGACTGGGAGAATCCCGAGCTCAATGTTCCTGACGTGATTGCGCTGACATTGGCAATCGAGCCATGGGAGAACTGTGCGACCGCAACCAGATCGGGAACGCCGCAGGAACCGCCTTCATCGCACCCCCGCGAGCCGGGCGGATTGGAAATCGAGCTGGCGATTGCGCTGGCAAGTGGGAAATAGGTTCCGCCAATCCCGGCTGTGCCGATGCTGAAATAGGTCACGTCCTGAGCCTCAACATGATCCTGCGCCATGGCCGGGCTGGAAGCCATGGATGCTGCCAGCACAACAACCTTCACGGCACGCAGCAGCACTGTTGTCCGAATTCTCATTTGCCTCTCCCTTTTGTTGTCGCGGAGGCGTTCACGGATCGTCCGCCAGCATCCTGATGTTGCCGTCAAAGTCGCGGTTTCATACGCCAAAGTCAAAGCGGGGACATCTTCGAAAACCAGCATCGGGTGGACAGAGACGACTAAGGTTCAGTCTTCCAGCGCGCCGATACGTGCGGAGGGTGAAGCAGCATCGCCGACAAGTTTGAGCAGATCATCTCCCATTCGGATGAAACGGCGCATCCGTCTGGTCAGAACAAAACCCGATTGTGGCGCATGCACGGCAATTGCCCCATCTGGTTCACCCGGACGCACGATGATTTCAGCCACCAGCTGGCCCGTCTCAACCCGCTCGCCGGGCGCAACGTGATAGAGGATGGTGCCGCCAACAGGCGCACGCACCATTTCCACATTGGCTATCGGCCTGGCGACGAACTCAGGACTGAGTTGTGCCGGCGCCGAGCCGTCCGCGGCGATTACGCCGCGCATCACCAGAAACCGGTACAGCCCCTGCGCGTCCTTGCGCGCCAGAACAGGGTCGACATCAAGCTGGCCACGAAGTTCGACCGTGGTGGCGCAAAGCCCTGCGAAGTTGCCGTCGCCTGCCCTGGCGCGCATCTGCGCGAATGCCGCTTCCTCAAACGCACAATCAGACCCGACACTCCAGAGCACGGCTGCTTGCGCATCCAGGCACGCCGCCAGATCGGACATTTCGGGCCAGAGTGGTTCGGGAACGTAGAGATACTGCACGCCTTCGTCATCGCAATGCAGATCAAGAACAATCGGATGGTTGTCGGCCAGTTCCAGAAGCCGGCTTTTGAGCCTGCGGTCAGCAAACACGGCGGACGACGGTTGATCAAGGGTGCGTACGCCGCGCTCATCGGGTATCGGAAAATCGCGGTTGAAGTTGGTTCGGTTTCCCGAGGAAAACCGTCCCATGTGCTGGCTGAACAGGTGCTGCGCCGCACCGACTGGGTTGGCCTGGGGAACCAGCGTCACCGATCCGAGCAACCGGCCTTCGGCTTCGGCCTTGACGAGTTCAGGGATCAGGTAATGCAGTGCCGCGGGCCCCGGCCGTTCATCGGCGTGCAGGGCAGACTGAATGTAGGCGTCGGGCGCTGAACTATCCAGACCGGCCAGCCGGTGAACAACCAGTTCATAGGCAATGCCAGGGGTTTCGCCTGCAAGATTTTCGATCTCGGTTTTCATTGCGTGTCACCTTGAAAAGAAGAATGGATTCCGGTCTTTGCATCCAGCGCCAGCCGCCCTGCGGCTCACGCTTACACCCGCCGGGCGCGGATGTCGTTTAGAATTTCGCGCGCCGCATTGTGTCCCGGAACGCCGGTGACGCCGCCGCCGGGATGGGTGGATGACCCGCACATGTAAAGACCCGGCAAAGGCGCGCGATAGGCGCCATGGCCCAATACCGGCCGCGCTGAAAACAACTGGTTGAGGCTGAGCTTGCCATGAAAGATGTCGCCGCCGACAAGCGACAGCACCCGCTCGAGATCGAGCGGCGAAAGCACCTGACGGGCAATCACGCTGTCCTTGAACCCGGGGGCATGCCGGTCCACCGTGCCAATCATCAGATCCGCGACGGCCCCGCGGTGATCGTCCCAGGATGACCCGCCGGGAAACCCGTCGGGCAGGACCGGGGCGACATGCTGACAGAACAGGCTGGCGACATGCTTGCCTTCGGGCGCAAGGGTGGTGTCGAGCGTCGACGGAATCAACATCTCGACAATTGGCTGGCGCGACCAGCCATGGGCGCGGGAATCGATGTAGGCGCGGTCCATGTAGTCAAGCGAGGGCGCAATGATGATGCCTGCGGTGAGGTGATCGCCAGGTCCGGGCCGCGCGGTGAAACTCGGCAGGCGGTCGAGCGCCACATTCATCCGGAACGTGCCTGAGCCGCTTTGCCAATGGCCGATCCGGCGGCGAAAATCCTCTGGCAGCGGTGCTTCCGAGAGAAGATTGCCGACCAGCAGTTGCGGGTGAATGTTGGAGGCGACAAGATCCGCGTCGTACCGGTCACCATTCTCGCTGACAACGGTGCTGACCCGGCCCTTGCGGGTTTCGATTGTCGCCACAGCAGCACCGGTTTTCACAACCACGCCCTTTTCCTCGCAGGCACGCTGCATCGCTGCGGTTATCGCGCCCATTCCGCCGATGGCATGGCCCCAGGCGCCGCGCTTGCCGTTGACCTCGCCAAAGCAATGATGAAGCAGCACATAACCCGTACCCGGAGTATGGGGACTGACCCAGGCGCCGACAATGCCATCGAATCCGAACAGGGCCTTGACCGGATCGCTTTCGAACCAGCGATCGAGAATCTCGGCGGCAGAGCAGGTGAAGAGATCTAGCACATCCCGGCGTGCTTCCAGCGAGAGATCGGCAAAACGTCTGCCAAGCGACACCGTTTTGAGAAGGTCAGGGATGGCCGAAAGCCAGTTTCCCTCGGTCACATTGGGCGGCGTGCGCAGCAGCAGATCGCGCAGCACGGAGGCGGCATTTTCGAGCATCCGGTCATAGCCATCGAGCGCTTCGGCGTCACGCTCAGAGAATTGCGCCACCGATGCTCTGGTGCGCCCGGGTCCCGCTTCGAGCGCCCGGCCATCAGCCAGCGGCAGGAAGTTTCCCATGCGCCGCTCGACAATTTCCAGTCCGTGACGGCAAAGATCGAGATCGGCGATCACCTTGGGATTGAGCAGCGAAACCGTGTAGGAGGCCAGGGAGTTGCGAAAACCCGGATGGAATTCCTCTGTCACCGCGGCCCCGCCGACAATCTGGCGTTTTTCCAGAACCGTGACCTTGTGTCCGGCCGCGGCCAGGTACCAGGCGCAGACCAGGCCGTTATGGCCGCCGCCGATCACGACAATTTGCTTCATGTAGACTATCCCCGCGCTATACGGGTCTCATCCTGCACCGGGAGCCGGGACAGGCGCAATGGTGCGCGGCAAGCAGACGCAGGGAGATCAGCCAAAGGTTGGCTTTGACTGCAATTGCGGGCATTGCAAGCAGCCTGTCACACTTGACTGCGGCCATCCCATGGTGCGCAATAGCTCATGCCTGATCAACTCGATGATTCGCCGACAAACGCCACGGAATTTACCGTCAGCGAACTGTCCGGCTCGATCCGCAGGACTGTTGAGGACGCCTTCGGTTTCGTGCGGGTGCGTGGCGAAATTTCCGGTTATCGCGGACCCCATTCATCGGGTCACGCATATTTCTCACTCAAGGACGACAAGGCTCGCATCGAGGCGGTAATCTGGAAAGGCGTGTTCTCGCGGCTCAAGCACCGTCCCGAAGAGGGGCTGGAAGTGATCGCCACCGGCAAGATCACCACCTATCCGGGATCGTCCAAATACCAGATCGTCATTGAAGCGATCGAGCCCGCAGGCGCCGGCGCGCTGATGGCGCTGCTGGAGGAACGGCGGCGCAGGCTTGCGGCTGAAGGCCTGTTTGACGAGGCCCGCAAGCAATTGCTGCCCTTCATGCCAAGTGTGATCGGGGTTGTGACGTCACCCACAGGCGCGGTGATTCGCGACATTCTCCACCGGCTTGAAGACCGGTTTCCGGTCCATGTGATCGTCTGGCCGGTGCGGGTGCAGGGCGAAACATCCGGCCAGGAAGTGGCGCGGGCGATCGAAGGGTTCAATTCCTTCACTGTCAACGGACCCATTGCCCGGCCGGACCTGATCATCGTCGCCCGCGGCGGTGGCAGTCTCGAGGATCTCTGGGGTTTCAACGATGAGGCGGTGGTGCGCGCGGCGGCCCAATCGGATATCCCGCTGGTTTCGGCGGTCGGCCATGAAACCGACTGGACACTGATCGACCATGCCAGCGACCGCCGGGCGCCAACGCCGACGGGTGCGGCGGAAATGGCGGTGCCGGTGAAAGCCGATCTGGTGGCGCAAGTTGCCGGTTTGGCGGCACGGCTCAAATCCGCGCAATCGCGCGGGCTCGACCGCCGGCGCGAAGCCGTCCGGGCACTGGCGCGGGCGCTGCCGACGCTCGACAGCGTGCTGGCACTGCCCCGGCAGCGGCTCGACCGGTCGGGTCAGGGGCTGGGCCAGGCATTGCAACTCAACACCGCCAACCGCCGCCAAAGCTTCGAGCGCCAGGCCGGGCGGGTGACGCCAGTGGCGCTGGTCTCGGCAATTCGCGACAAACGGCAATTGGTGCGCGACAAGACCGTTCGCGCCGACAGGGCGCAGGAGCGCCGGCTTGAGGCCTGGCGATCCCGTCTGGACCGCTACGCGCTGGTGCTTGGCGCGGTTCCGCGCCGGATCGCGGAAGCGCAAACCCGTGAGCGGGACCGCCTCGCCGGCCTGCATCACCGGGCCGACGTCGCCGTGACCCAGATGCTCAGCCAAAGACGGCAGGGGCTGGGCGCACAAGCCAGGATGCTGCAATCCCTGTCTTATCACAGTGTTCTGGGCCGGGGTTTTGCGGTGATTCGCGATCAGGAGCGCACTGTCGTGTCGCGCGCCGCCGGGATTGATGCCGGAAGCATGCTGGCCATCGAGTTCGCCGATGGCGAAGTCGCAGTATTTGCAAGCAGCGCCGATCAACCGATGTCCAAACCCAAAAAGCAAACCCGGAGCAAATCCGCCAAACCGCCGGAACCGGGTCAGGGCAGCCTGTTCTGAAACTGAAGCCGGCGGGAAATCCGGGCCGAAACGCTGGGGCGTGGCTGTGTATCAACGCGTCATTCCTGCCCTTGGCAGTTCAGACGACGATACTGGCTGCGACCGCCTTGAGCGCGCGCTGTGCATCCGCGGGATCCAGCCGCAGTTGCAGCCCGCGCTGACCGGCATTGATGAAGACATAGGGTTCAAGGAGAGCGGCTTCCTCGATGGCGACAGCTACCTGCTTCTTCTGACCAAACGGGCTGATGCCGCCGACATGATATCCGGTGAGCCGCTCCGCATCGGCTGGCTTCATCATGGCCGCCG